>JAYVZS010000105.1:0-25717 GCA_043783155.1 Bacteroidota bacterium
TAAGTTTAATTCAGATGATGTTTTACCGATTACTTCTGCTTTTGTATAGCCAAAATAGGCAACAAATTTTTCATTCACATATTCATATACGGTGGTTTCCAAATTTAGAAGAACCATTCCAATTGGATTAATGTCAAAGATTTTAAAAAACCGCTCGTTGTTTTTTTGCAATGCATTCTCTGCTTTTTTTCTTTCAGAAATATCGCGTGCTACAGTTGAAAATCCAACGACCTTTTTCTTGTCATCGAAAATGGGAGAAACAGTTAAAGATACATCTATGAGTGAACCGTCTTTTTTAATTCTTTGTTTTTCATAATTCTCTAATTTTTCACCCTTGTTATATTTTTCCAATATCTCTTTGTGCTCATCTTTGATAAGTGGAGCAAGGATGTTGATTGATTTGCCCAACATTTCTTTGGATGAGTATCCGAATAGACGTTCAGCTCCCTTATTCCAATAAAGAACAATCCCATCCATTGTTTTACTGACAATAGCATCATCAGATGATTGAATAATGGCAGCCAAATGGTTTTCCAAGTGGGCTTGTGTCTCTTGTACAATTTGAGAAACTTTGTTTAGCTCTTTTTTCATTTTGTTTGTATTTTAACAGACCTGATTGCCTTGAAAGGTAAATATAGTTCTTTCATTTTAAAAGGAACCCCAGAGAGTGAAAGTCGGGTGTACGACAAATTGCACTAACCAAACAATCTTCATGTTAGTACTGTCAATATTTGAGTGAATTTGAGATTTATTAAAGCAACTTTAAAACGAATTTATACAGTCCTGTATCAACACAGCACCAAACTTTTTGCACGATTGAAGATCGCAAAAGCAGCTGGTTCTTACTTGAAAGAAATTGCGAAGATCGAAAAGCAACACATCCTTTTGATCGATGACTTTGGAATACAACCATGGGATGCACAGAGCAGGTCCGCCTTGATGGAAATCATTGAAGACCGCCACGGAAAATCATCTACAACCATCTCTTCACAAATCCCGATTAGCAAATGGCATGAGATCATCGGAGAACAAACAATAGCAGATGCCATCTTAGATAGAATTGTTCACGATGCACATCGAATCGAGATGAAGGGCGAGTCATTACGCAAGAAAAAACAACCGGTAGAACAGGACGAAATTGATATACTAAATTTAAAAAACTAATTTAGCCAAACGATGCTAAAACAAAATGTGATTATCCTAAAAATGGAAAGTGATTTACAGGGGGCTCTTTAACGCGATCTGGAGGGGGCTCTTTAAGCGAATTTTCTAATAAAGTCCAAACACTTTCTCGAGCAAGTTGCGCTAAGTGTTGAAATTAAATAATACGATTCTCAATTTTTAAAAGCGACATGGAAAGACACGCTTATATCTGCAACAATTGCGAGCTGAATTTGAACGATCATAAAGCAGATAGAATGTACGCAGTAAATGATGAAGGCAAAAGAATTATGTGCTTTCATCCCGGAGAAATGCGGCGAGCTTACGCTATTTTAGGAGATGTTACCGATGAAGAATTTAAAACGAGAACGGGTGTAATGTATCCTTACGTATGTCTTGATTGTGCTCATGAATTTCAAATGGATCTCGAACGAGATTTAAAAGAGTGCACAAAATGCCACTCAAAAGATTTCGAAATGGTTCCGAAGATGGGAGGCAAACAATGCCCGCGATGTAAGACTGGAATTATTGAAGAATTTGAGACGGGGATGATTATATGAACGATCCTAATATTATATTGGCTTTGGACAAAGATGGTAATGAGATTACTGCTCAAAATGTTAATGAGTGGCTATTAGCCCGAAACAAACTTAAATTATCTGATTTTTTTTATGACAGATTTCATGGCCGCTATTTAAAGCCTTTTGATTATTGCGACGAAAAATATATTCGAGAATACAAGAGTGGCTTCGCAATAATGACAAGTTGTTGTCTTCTTTATTGAAACTTTTGCATCCTTTACTGAACCATTGTTTATTAACACAAGTGATAAGAGTGAAAGATGCTTCTGTTATTTTTTTCTAACACAGAAAGGTTTCGCTGTGTTCTCCGAAAATGGGCTGACGCTCGCTGAATATAAAAACTTAAAAAGAAAAAAGTTGAAAAATAAGGGTTTGCCACATGACTTTTACAGACCTGTAAGATGTGGCCTTCTCCACAATGTTGAGACAAGAAATGGTTGGAAAATCTCCCGCAATGGAGATTTGTTTAATAAAACTTCTAAAATAATTAATGCGAATAAATTCATGGATAATTTGATTGATGTAATGAAAATCTTCAGAGAGCAGTTGGTTATTTCTGACTTTGATAATGATCAAATTTGGACTACATTTAAAGCAAGAGTTGACTACCTTTTAAATAATTGTTGAGAAATATATAATATGTTCAAACCATTTACAGCATCAAATGCCCTATTTAAATTAAAACCCGTGTATTCCAACGAACAAGATTTTACTGCCGCAACTAATGGTGTGCTATCAATATTTTCTAATCCTAAAATTTTAGATTTTCATCCAGAAAAATCATTAAAAACAATAGAAGATGCGAATACATATATATCAGGAACAGTTATAGGTTATTCAGCAAAAATCCATTACAATCATTTTATATTTGAAAAAGAAACAAATAATGTTATTGGAGTCTTTGAAATAAGTACTCATAGGCGCATATTCGCTCGATACCAATTTCTAAATGAAATCGCAATCGGAAGTCCTTTTCTTAGGAAAACATGGATGGTAGAATATTATCTTAAACCAGATTACTGGGGAAGAGGAATAGTTTCAGGTTTCCTCGGTCTAATAATTAATCAAATATTTTCAGACTCTGATTCATCAGTTTCTGCATTGACAAATAAAGATAATTTTAGAAGTAAGAGAATTTTAGTTAAACATGATTTTAAATTATTTATGACATATGACAAAGGAAATGAGCACTGGATAAAAACTCAGTAATAGATTTTGAAATAAATTTTTGAAAAGAGGTGGAAAAATTTTATCCTTTTTGCGTAAAATTCATCCCCCTCACCCCACCTCTTCCTCTTTCCTCTTCTTCGCTCCATCTACTCCATTCTTAATCGTGAAATCAATTGCTTGTTTCACTTTTTCTTTTGACAAGGCGAGGTTTACGACTTCAATCATCTCACTTACGTATTGGAACCTGAGGTCTTTCAGGTATTCCTGTTTGATTTCTTCAATGTCTTTCTTGTTGTCAATAGAAAGAATGATATCCTTGATGCCGGCACGTTTCGCTGCGAGAATTTTTTCTTTGATGCCGCCGACAGGAAGAACTTTTCCACGCAGGGTAATTTCACCGGTCATCGCGAGATGATCTTTTACTTTGCGCTGTGTGAATGCGGAAGCGAGCGCAGTCAGCATCGTAATTCCTGCTGATGGTCCGTCTTTTGGTGTCGCGCCTTCGGGTACGTGCATGTGTATGTCCCATTCATCGAACACACGAGAGTCAATTCCAAGACTTGACGTGTGTGCTTTCAGATATGCAAGCGCAATGGTCGCCGATTCTTTCATCACATCACCGAGGTTTCCGGTTAACGTAAGACGTCCTTTGCCTCTGCTCAAACTTACTTCAATAAATAAAATATCACCGCCCACAGGTGTCCAGGCAAGTCCGGTTACAACACCGGGAACTCCGTTAGTCTGGTATTTATCTTTTTGAAAAATTGGCGCGCCGAGAATCCGGTGAACATCATCCTCTGTTACAACAGGATTGTAGCTTTCTTCCATTGCCACCGATTTCGCAATACCGCGCACGAGTGAAGCGATTTTTTTCTCCAATCCTCTCACACCCGACTCGCGTGTGTAACGCTCAATCAGGTATTCAATAATTTTCGGAGAAAGTTTTACGTGTTCTTTTTTCAACCCATGCGCTTCCAATTGTTTTGAAAGCAAATGCTTCACGGCAATCTGAATTTTTTCTTCAACGGTGTAACCGCTGATTTCAATAATCTCTAAACGATCTAACAAAGCCGGCTGTACGTGACTCAGTGAATTCGCCGTCGCAATGAAAAGCACATTCGATAAATCATATTCCACTTCAACATAGTTGTCGTAGAACGTATTGTTCTGTTCCGGATCGAGTACCTCTAACAATGCGGAAGAAGGATCACCGTGAAAATCATTTCCGAGTTTATCAATTTCATCCAACACAAAAACCGGATTCGATGACTTCGCTTTCTTCAGGTTCTGAATAATGCGTCCGGGCATGGCACCGATATATGTTTTACGGTGGCCACGGATTTCTGCTTCATCACGCAAACCTCCCAATGACATCCGCACATATTTTCTTCCCAATGCCGTGGCGACAGATTTTCCAAGAGAAGTTTTTCCAACTCCCGGAGGTCCGTACAAACACATGATCGGAGATTTCATATCGCGTTTCAATTTTAATACGGCGAGGTATTCAAGAATTCGCGCTTTCACTTTTTCCAATCCGTAATGATCCTTGTCGAGCACTTTCTGCGCATGCTTCAGGTCAAAGTTATCGTTGGTGTATTCATTCCACGGAAGTTCAAGCAACAGGTCGAGGTAATTGATGAGCACTGAATATTCTGCTGCTGCAGGATTCATACGAGCCAGGCGATCACATTCCTTGTTAAAAACTTCCTCCACTTCTTTCTTCCATTTTTTACTTTTCGAACGTTCACGCAATTCGGTGACTTCGCGATCGGGTGTGCTTCCGCCTAATTCTTCCTGGATGGTTTTTAATTGTTGATTGAGAAAATATTCGCGTTGCTGTTTGTCAATGTCCGTACGTACTTTAGACTGAATCTGATTTTTCAATTCAAGCAATTGAAGTTCTTTCGTGAGATGTTCTAAAACTTTAGTCGCTCTTTCTTTCTGATCAGCAATTTCAAGCAACTCCTGTTTCTTCGACACATCAAGATTCATGTTCGAAGAAATAAAGTTGATAAGAAAGGAATGACTTTCAATGTTGCGTATCGCGAAAGCCGCGTCAGACGGGATGTTCGGGCTTTGCTGAATAATCTGCAGCGCCATGTCTTTCAACGAACCCACCAGCGCCGGAAATTCTTTATCTGTTTTCTTCGCCAGCACTTCCGGAAAAGGAACAATTGAACAACGGATGTATGGTTCAGTCTGCTGAAGCTTGTCAAGCTTAAATCTTTTCTTTCCCTGGATGATGACGGTAGTGTTTCCATCGGGCATGCGAAGCATTTTTAAAATGTGCGCGACGGTTCCTACCTGGTTAAGGTCTTCAAACTTCGGATCTTCAATCGCTGTATCTTTTTGAGAAACCACTCCGATGATCTTATCACCTTTGTAAGCATCTTTAATGAGATGAATGGATTTGTCGCGCCCGACTGTAATCGGAATTACAACGCCTGGAAATAATACCGTGTTCCGCAGAGGCAAAATGGATAACTCCTTCGGAATCTCCTGCGCATTCATCTGCTCTTCGTCTTCTACCGATAGCAACGGAATGAATTCCGTTTCATCGTCAGCAATGTTCGCGAAGCTGTGTCCTATTTCGAATTGATCTTGTTCTTTCATTTGAGGTATTAGATATGTGATTTGAGATATGAGATGGATCTGTCTTGACTCTTGATTCTCGTATCTTGATTCTTAGTTATTAGTTGTTAGTTATCACCACGCACGATATTTCGTGGTTGCGTCGAAGAGATGTTTCATTATTTTTTTTTCTGATTCATCGAATTTTTTTCCTCTGCGTTCATACACACGTTGCCCGACTTCCATTGCTTCTTCGAGTCGGAATGTTTTGAAACCTTCTGAGCCGCCCCATGAAAAGGACGGAATGTATTTCGGAGGAAATCCTGTTCCGAAAATATTCGCGCTCACGCCAACAACCGTTCCCGTATTAAACATGGTGTTGATGCTGCATTTGGAATGGTCGGCCATCATGAGTCCGCAGAACTGCAGACCTGTATTCATAAACGTTTCGTTTCTGTAGTTCCAGACTTTCACGTTCGAATAATTATTTTTAAGGTTGGAGTTATTGGAATCAGCACCGAGGTTACACCATTCGCCGATCACAGAATTACCAAGATAACCTTCATGCGCTTTGTTGGATTGTCCGAAAATGACAGCGTTGTTGATCTCACCTCCTATTCTCGAATACGGACCGATAGTAGTGGCTCCGTAAATTTTCGTTCCCATCTTCACGATTGAACTTTCGCCCAACGCAAATGGCCCGCGGATCATAGCGCCTTCCATCACTTCAGCGTCTTTGCCAATGTAGATGTAACCGGTGGTTCCGTTCAGGATCGAACATTCAACCTTTGCGCCCGCTTCAATGAAAATATTTTCAGTTCCGAGAACCTGGTTGGTGTTACTTATTGGTTGGGATTTTTTGCCTGAAGTGATTAATTGAAAATCATCTTTAAGTGCCTGATCATTCTTCGAAAAAATATCCCAGTTGAAGCTAATTTTAAACAAAGGATCCGCATATTGTTTTGCAGACGATAAATCAACCTGAACTATTAAATCAGGTTTCTCAACATCTGACTTTGGAAGACAGGCGGCAATCACTACTTCATCTTTCGCTAAAGTCTCACCGGTTTTCAGTTTGTTGATTTCAGCTATCAATTTTTTATCCGGCAGAATGGATCCATTGATGAGGATGTTCTCTGCAGCCACTTTCAGCGGGAATTTCTCCTGTAAAAAAGGTTGAGTAAGATGAGAAACAGGTTGAGCCAGGTAACGCTCCCACTTCTCGCGGATGGTCAGGATACCGATGCGTATTTCAGCGACAGGTCGGGTAAACGTAAATGGAAGAAGGCTGATACGTGTTTCATCATCAAATAAAATGTAGTTCATCAACGAAGTGTTTTGACCGGGTGAAAGACAAAGTTACGTTTCAAAAAGCAGATTTAATAAAAAAGAAAAAGTCCCCCGAAAATCCGGAGGACTCTTAAAAAGATATAGAACCGATTACTTGGTAACTTCTTTTTTCTTACTGTAACGGGTGCGGAATTTATCTACACGACCGGCAGTATCAACAAGTTTCATCTTACCTGTATAGTAAGGATGAGACATCTGGGAAATTTCGAGCTTCACGAGCGGATAATCCTTACCGTCAGTCCATTTGATGGTGTCTTTTGTCTCAACAGTTGAACGGGTTAAGAAGGCATAATCGCATGATATGTCTTTAAAAACCACTAATCTGTAATTCTTTGGATGAATGTCTGGCTTCATTGTAATATAAATTAAGGATGCAAATGTAAACTATTTTTGGAATTATGCAACCAGGGAAGTAAGTTAATTTTAGGAGGTTTAGGGATGAAAAAATGGTAAGTACTAAGGGGGTGATGAGGTGACGAGGTGCATAACTTAGTCACCTCGTCGCTTAATAACCTTTAACCACCGTCCGCCAAATAAATTCGACTCAACCATCATTTACCTATTAACTTTATAACCCGTGAATCAAATCAGAAACATTTTTTACTTTTGAAACCCTTTTGGTAAAGCCGCCGGGGAGGATTGTAAAACAAGGAACGAAGAACGAATCAATATGAAAGAGGAAATTATCAAACGTTTGGAAGAGCTCGTTAAGGAAGAGATGACAGACGAAACGTTTGCGAAAGCAGATGAAATTAAGAATGAATACCTGCGTGCCTGTGAAACGGCATCTCATGAGCAGCTGGAAAAATTTCTCGCTGAAGGCGGCAATGCAGATGATTTTCAGCCGGAGAAAGATCCTCTTGACAATAACTTCAACGATTGTCTTCGTATCCTGAGCGACCGCGAATCAAAATTCAAACGGGTAAAGAAGGATGAGGTTCATTCGAAAATGAAAGCGAAGGAAGAGGTCATCAACGAACTTCAAAAGCTGATCTCTGAAGAAACCAATATCGGAAAAGCATTTAACGCGTTCAAAGATCTACAGGCAAAGTGGAATGAAATCGGGAACATCCCGACACGCGAATACAAAAACATTCAGAGCGTTTATCACCGTCACGCGCACAACTTTTATTACAACATGAAGTTGAGCAAAGATCTGAAGGAGCTTGACTTCAAACGCAACCTGGAATTCAGAACACAACTTCTTGCTAAGATTGAATCGCTGCTGCAAATCGAATCCATTCGCGGTATGGAGCGAATGATTAAGTTGTATCGGATGGAATGGTCGGAACTCGGCCCTACCGCTCCGGAGAAAACTGATGAGCTTCGTTCGCGTTACAGAGAACTGATCGGTGAAGTATACCAGAAGGTTCGCGAGTTTTATAAAGAGCGACAAAAGGAAGAGCATACAAATCTTGCCGCTAAAAAAGTTTTGCTGGAGCGCGCGCAAAAGATCAGCGAAGAAAAGTTTGATACACCGAAGCAATGGCAGACGATGACGGATACGCTTCAGCAAATTCTCGTTGAGTGGAAGCAAATCGGTTTTGCGCCGAAAGCGGAGAATGAAAAAATGTGGGAAGATTTCAGAACGTCGCTGAAAGTATTTTATACAAATAAAAGATTCTATTTCGGTGAACTGAAAAAAGTGAATAAAGGAAACCGCGAAAAGAAGGTAGCAATTCTTACCAAAGCGGAAGAACTTGCGACAGCCGTTCATGAAGACTGGGATGCCATTACCAAGCAGGTTCTCCAGTTGCAAAAAGACTGGAAGGAAAGCGGACACATCGATTCATGGGATGAAAATAAACTCTGGAAAAAATTCCGCGAGTCGTGCGATAAATTCTTTGAAGCTAAGCGTGCTTCCTTCGGTGAACGCGATGCCGGGCAGGTAAAAAATCTTGAGAAGAAAGAAGAACTGATCAAACGTCTCGAAGAATTTAAGCCATCAGGTAAGGCAGAAGATGATATGAATAAACTGCGTGAGTTCTCTGCTGAATGGAAGACGATTGATCATGTTCCTTACAAAGAGAAGCAACGCATCTATGAAAAATATAAAAAAGTGCTGGATACAAAATACGATTCGTTGAAGTTAGAAGGATCACAAATGCACCTGATCAAGTTCAGGAATAATGTGGAGTTGTTGGCGCAGTCGGAAGATTCCGGAAACCTGATGCGGAAGGAACGTAGTACTATCCAGGATAAAATAAAACGTTTACAGGCAACGATCAATCAATACGAAAACAACCTTGGCTTTTTCTCCAACTCCAAGAACATGGGCGGACTTTTAAAAGAAGTGGAAGACAATCTCGCAAAAGCAAAAGAAGAATTACAGATGCTTCAGAAGAAACTGAAGATGTTTTCGGAAGTGGCGAAATAATCTTTCGATAAAATTCTTTGCGTCTTTGCGAGAGATTTATTTCGGGCAAAGACGCAAAGGGCGTTAAGAAGAACGGCACATATTTTTGTTGATGATAAAATTTGAACGCCGTTTCTCCGTTACTGTTGAAAATATATCTTTGCCGGACTATGATCAGATTTTTCCTGAACTACTTTCTATTACTTGTACTCATTGCCGTTTCGGTTTCCTCCTGTAAGAAGGATGATTTTCTGACCGATTCTTCAGCCAAAGTTAACTTCTCCCAAAACCTTATTTTGTTTGATACTGTTTTTGTTTCGACAGGAAGCGCCACGCAGATTTTTACTGTCCGTAATAACAATGACAAGCCGGTCAAAATTTCTTCCATTCAATTGGCGACAGGAAGTAATTCTTATTTTCGTCTCAATGTAAATGGTCTGCCAGGAAAGTCGTTTACCAATGTTGAGATTGGCGCGAACGACAGCATCTATGTTTTTGTGGAAGTCACTATTCCGGATCCCGGCAACCCGAACACACCTTTTATTATAGCGGACTCTATATTATTTAACCTGAACGGAAATTATCAGCAAGTCAATCTTGTTGCATGGGGACAGCGTGCATACTTTCATCATGCAGCATCCAATACAGGATCACTGTTCTTTCTGCCTTGCAATGAAACATGGACGAATGATCTTCCGCACGTCATCTATGGTTATGCGCTGGTGGATTCCGGCTGTACACTTACGATAGAACATGGAACCAATATTTACAGTCACTCATCTTCCGGTTTGATTGTGCTTTCTTCAGGAACATTAAAAGTAAATGGAACATTGCAGGAGCCGGTCGTATTCCAGGGTGACAGGTTAGGTGAAACATTCAAAGACATTCCGGGACAATGGGACCGGGTTTGGCTTTCTAATATTACACACAGCCGTCTTGTAAATGGAACATCTGAAATCGGACCGGGAACAGTCAATTCATCTATCAACTACGCCATCATCAAAAACGGTAACATCGGCTTACAAGTGGATACTTCTTTTTCTCCGGGAGCAACAACCGTTCGGTTAGATAACACGATAATCAAGAATATGTCTGGGGTAGCTTTACTTGCCCAAGGCGCAACCGTTCGATCAAACAATTGCGTGTTCGCGAACAGCGGGCAATACCTCACCGCTCTTTTGTACGGAGGCAACTATCATTTTCTGCATTGCACATTTGCGAATTACTGGTCGCAGGGAAACAGGACAACGCCTTCCATCGTCATCAATAATTATTTCGGGAGCAGTGTAAGGCCGATCGACACTGCTTATTTTGGCAATTGCATTGTGTATGGAAATATTGACGGAGAGATCGGAGTTGACTCTGTGTATTCCAATAATCCCGGGCTTTTCAATTATCAGTTTGATCATTGCATAGTAAAAGTATCAGCAGACTTTTCAACGAACTCAGGACATTTCAAATCCATCCTTCAGGGAACAGATCCGTTGTTCGATGATGTTGCTAATAATAATTACAAACTCGGAACTACATCTATAGCCATTGATGCCGGATTGCAATCCATTACAGACCTCTCACCTGTTTTAAGTTTAGATTTGAAAGGGGATGCACGGCCACAGGGAATCGGTCCGGATTTGGGAGCGTATGAGAAACGATAAATTCAATGTGCAGATTTGTAAATGTGAATATGTGCAAATGGTTGTGAACCTTTGACGGTACAGCTTTATTACTTATTCATTCTTCCTTATTACTTTAAAAAAAGTTCTTAGTTATTAGTTTTTAGTTTTGCTTCCTGAAAACTTCCTCCGTTAATTCTCCCAATGATTCCCCTTCTCTCCACCTCCTATCTTCCTCCTATTCCTTATGTAGCTGCTTGTTTGAAGTCGGGAAAAATTATTCTGGAGAAGCATGAACATTACGTCAAGCAAACATTTCGAAACCGTACATTGATCTATGGTGCGAATGGTATTTTACCTCTCATTATTCCTGTTCAGCACGACCAGCTTTTCACAATTCCCATTCATGAAGTAAAGATTTCATACGACTCACCGTGGCAAAAAATACACTGGCGATCCATCATTTCCGCCTATAGAAACTCGCCATTCTTCGAGTACTTCGAGGACGACTTCGTCGTTTTTTACCAGTCGGAAGTTGCAACACTCTTCGAGTTTAACCTCGGACTTATGAACTTTATCTTCCGTTCTCTCGGGGAGAATGTTAACATTTCCTTCACGACTTCCTATGAGAAACAGGTAAACGACACACCGGATTTGCGTCACTCGTTTCATTCGTATGATCAGCTACAGGGAAGAGTCGAAACCCCTGAAAACCGCTATAGACAAGTGTTTTCAGACAGATTCGGATTTTTACCAAACCTCAGCATCCTTGATTTGCTATTCAACGAAGGAACAAAAAGTAATGAATATCTTTCGCTGAACTACCAATGAACATCGGCATTTCAGGGGTACGGGTACCCCCTGTTGATATCACCATTTACCTGTGCAAAAAAAAAATTTTCCATTTGTATTTCCATATTGTTTTTCTATTATCTTTCAACCACTAAATAAAACCATACTATGGCAACAAAAAAATCAAAAGCGAAAAAGGCTGTTAAGCCTAAAGCGAAAGCGAAACCGGCTGTAAAAGCGAAAGCAAAAGCAAAACCGGCAGCGAAAGCAAAAGCGGCAAAACCAAAGGTGAAGAGAAAACCGAATGCTGCATTTATGAAACCTTTAACCATCGGAGCGAATCTGCAGCCGATTGTTGGAGTAAAACCTCTTCCAAGAACAGAAGTGGTGAAGAAAGTTTGGGAGTACATCAAGAAGAATAATCTTCAGGATCCAAAAGAGAGACGCAACATCAATGCGGACGAGAACCTGAAAAAAGTTTTTGGTGGTAAGAAAACTGTTAGCATGTTTGAGATGGCAAAACACCTCAACTCTAACCTTTCTTAATTCCGTTAAATTTTTAAAACCGGTGTTTTCATTTGAAGACACCGGTTTTTTTATGTGTAAAATATTTCTCGCAAAGGCGCAAAGAGCGCTAAGGTGACTCAATGTAAGTACCTCCCGATTTTTTTCTTTGCGCCTTTCGGCGAAAAAAAATTACAACGACAATATCTCCGCGATCTTCAACAGGTTCTGATTGATGACATGTTGTTTCACCGCTTGTGTAAAAGGAGTGTAACCGATTTCACCGTTTACAATTCCCAGCATCTCTTCTCTCCTGCCCGTCATCAACGCTTCCACAGACGCCACACCTAATCGACTGGCAAGAACACGATCGTTGCAGGTAGGATTCCCGCCACGCTGAATATGTCCTAACACCGCAACACGCGTATCAATATTTGGAATTTTATTTTTAACGAGTTCCGCAATTTTATATGCGCCACCGGCTTCATCACCTTCCGCCACAATTACGATCATCGACGTTTTATTTCTATGCCATCCTCTTGATAACCTACTTATCAATCCGTCGATGTGTGTCTTTGTTTCCGGAATCAGGATCGCTTCCGCGCCTACGCTGATTCCTGAAAGCAGTGCAATGGAGCCTGCATCGCGCCCCATCACTTCAACAAAAAACAGGCGGTCGTGCGAAGCAGCAGTATCACGGATCTTATCGACCGCTTCCACTACAGTATTAACCGCTGTATCGAAACCAAGTGTATAATCTGTTCCAGCCAGGTCGTTGTCAATGGTTCCGGGGATCCCGATAAACGGAACATCGTAACTCATATTGAATTCAACAGCTCCGCGAAAAGTTCCATCGCCACCAATGGCCACCACGCCGTCAATTTTTTCTTTCTTTAGACTTTCATACGCTTGCTTCATTCCCTCAGCTGTGAGGAAACGACTGCTACGAGCGGTTTTCAGGATGGTGCCACCGCGCTGAATAATTCCACTCACAGATTCTGATTTCAACGGAATAAATCTTCCGTCAATCATCCCTTCGTATCCATGCGTGATACCAACGACTTCCAGCCGTTGAAAAATTCCTGTCCGAACTACTGCCCTAATACAGGCATTCATCCCCGGTGAATCGCCACCACTTGTAAAGACTGCTATTTTTTTCATAGTATTGCTTTTCATTTATCCTGCGAAAATAATTATAGTATGATGGAATACATCAAACACAGGTCAACAATATTTTCATTCCTTTCAGACTTAATTATTTTATCAGGACTATTTTTCTTTAACTGGAATTCTACCCGTATCATGATTTTCATTTGTCTTGATATCGAAGTCATGATATTTTTCTTTTTTATTTTCATGAAGTTCGAAAATGAAATCAATAATTATTTTTCACTTCTTATTGGGTTCATCTTATTGAGTTCACTGATGTATGTTTACTTCCTTTCAATACTTTCCATTCCATCGGAGTTTTTTCAAACGCGTCCGGTAAACATCAAAACTCAGAATGTCATTGATCTGTTTTATCCTTTCTACGACCTTGCAACCTTCCTGGTACTTTCCGGAACCGGACACTTTATTGTTATTCGTAAATTAACCCATGTAATAAATAATACCGACTCGGAATGGTTTTCGATGAAATCGGTAATATACCGTATGCTCATGGTGCCTGTTACCCTTTTAATTGGTGGTTGGATAGCATTGCTTCTGCGTTCAAATATCCTCACAACTTCCTGCATATTTTTTTTGATTGTGAAAGATATTACCGAGTACTGGAAATTCCAAGCGTTGATGAAAATGAAAATTACCACTGATGAATAATTTTCCATCACCTTTTCGCTTTTGATGATCTACACATTTATTCATCTTTTTTCTCGATGTACTTTCCCTTCTTACTTCCCTCGTACAATTCATATTTCAAAAACCTGCACTCCAATGAGCCATTGTACAATTCAATTTTTCGAGAGGGTTTTAAACCAATATTTTTTGCCGCTTCTTTATTAGCAGTCAGCAACCATGCAGTGAAACCCTTGTATTTCTTTTTCAGCTGATCACCGATGTTTTTATAGAGAAGGAATAAATCATCATCGGTAATTCTTCCGCCATAGGGAGGATTGATGATTACTGTCCCTGAATTTACATCAGGTGTATAATCTTCAAACGGCATTGCGTGAAAGCGAATGTTGTCTGCCAGTCGTGCATTGCCTGCATTGTCTTTCGCTGTCTTCAATGTCTGATGTGATTTTTCAATTCCGATCAGCGGGAAATCAATTTTATTTAACTCACCCGCTTTTGCTTCTTCACGAATCTTTTCCCATATCTCATTGTTGAAATTGCTCCAGCGTTCAAATCCGAATTCATTTCTAAATATTCCTGGAGCAATATTTTTTGCCATCAAAGCAGCTTCAATGAGAATTGTTCCGCTTCCACACATAAAATCGATCAGTGGACTTTTTTTGTCCCAGCCACTCAACATCACCATTCCTGCAGCGAGCGTTTCATTGATGGGCGCTTCGCCTGTTTGTCCGCGGTAACCACGCTTGTGCAACGACTCTCCCGAACTATCAAGCGAAATACTTCCGACATCCTTGCTAATGTGAACATTGATTCTTACAGTCGGATGCGCAGTATCAACAGACGGACGCTTTCCGAGTTTATCACGGAACTGATCCACGATGGCATCTTTTGTTTTGAGCGCCACATACAAAGAATGATTAAGCACCGAGTTGCTCACGACACCATCGATGGCTAATGTATCATCAACGCCCATGTACTCACTCCAGTCAATTTTTTTAACTTCATCATACAACTCCTGTTCACTTCCCGCGGGAAATGATTTGATTGGTTTCAGAATTCGAAGTGCGACTCGACTCCACAAGTTAGCTTTGTACATTAACTCATCATCACCGTCAAATGTAACAGCGCGTGTTACTTTCAGGATATTGGTAGCGCCCATCGATTCGAGTTCCTGAGCCAGAATGTCTTCAAAACCAAATGTGGTCTTGGCAAGCAATTTGAATTTATTCAAAATATTTTTGTTAAGATTATTTTATTCCCTCAGACATTAAGACCTTACCCCAACCCCTCTCCTAAGGGAGAGGGGCTTAGTGTGGTGCTATTTTTTTATTTTTATTTTCCAACTTCTAATCTCCAACATCCAGCATCCAACTCATTTCGTCAGCCATCCTTTCTTATAAAAGAAAATTATCTGGAAAATAACGATGATTACCATGACGACAATAACACTTGCATAGCCATACGGCGAATACAACTCCGGCATGTTGAGAGGCATACGCGCTCCTGTTATAGGATCAGTATGAGCGAAGTTCATTCCATATAATCCGACAATAAATGTTAGCGGAATGAAAATCGTGGAGATGATCGTGAGCACTTTCATTACCTGGTTCAACCGGTTGCTTACACTCGACATGTATACATCCATTAAACTGGCGGTGACTTCCTTGTAACTTTCAACGAGATCGAGAATCTGGATGCAATGATCGTATGAGTCGCGGAAATATATTTTGGTACTGTCGCTTATCAATGGAAAATTAGAGCGGATGATATCGTTCACCTTATCACGTTCGGCCCAGATCGAACGCCTTAAAACAATCAGTTCGCGTTTGATTCCGAGAATTCTGTTCATGGCTTCGCGTGTAGGATTGTCGATCAGATCATCTTCGAGTTGATCGAGGCGGTCGCCGACCTTTTCCAATATAGGGAAAAAATTGTCGAGTGCAGCATCCATTAATACGTAGGCGAGATAATCAGTACCTGCCTTCCTGATGATCCCCTTCCCATAACGAATACGATCGCGAACCGGATCAAAGATATCTTCGTATTTATCCTGAATGGATATCACGAAATTTTTTCCGACAAATAAACTTAGCTGGTCATTTAACAATGCATTCTCATTTTCTTTTATCACCCGTGAAATCATGAACAGATGTTCCCGGAATTCTTCCACCTTCGGGCGTTGATATACATTGATCACATCTTCCATTTGAAGGCGATGAATACCAAAACAATCAGAAAGTTGTTCGAAGAAAATTTTGTCACCGAATCCTTTGATGTCGATCCAATGCGTTCGTCCCGGATTCGATGTAACCTGCTGTTTGATGGCATCAATATCAGGGAGAGTCTTTTCTTCAAAAAATCCTTCGCTGTACTGAAAAGTTTTGATGACAGGTTTTAATGCATCTTCAGGAATATTGATCGCTCCCGGAGCTGTTCCCGGAGGTGAATGTTTCACCCGCTTCACGCGTAAATGGATTCTTGAAGATGATCGTTTCATACCTGACCGGAAGGAAAATGTTGCGCGCAAAAATAGGCATTAAAATCAATCAGAAAATTTCTTAATTTCGATTAATTGTGTTTCGCAAAGACGCAAAGATCGTTAAGGCATTTAGAAAAGGTGGCGAGAAAATTTAAACCCTTCCGACAAGAATTCTCAAAATAAATTCTTTGCGAACGTTACACCTTTGCTGTAGAATTCAAGTAAAATGATTGTGAAAACTCAATACCGAATTTTAATTTTACTTTCGTAGAAAATTCAATGCCTGTGAAATCGACAAAGGAATGGTTTGAAAGTTGGTTCGACTCTCCTTATTATCATGTTCTTTACAAAGAACGGGATGATCAGGAAGCGAAGCTATTCCTTGACAACTTAATCAATTTGCTGAAGCCGGTGCCGGGTGCGAGAATTCTCGACGTGGCGTGTGGCAAAGGACGTCACTCAGTTTACCTCAATCAAAAAGGATTTGATGTAACGGGGTTCGATCTTTCTCCCGAAAATATTGAATTCGATCAGCAGTTTGAGAATGAAAAACTTTCTTTCTTCATGCACGATATGCGCGATCTTTTCAGAATCAATTACTATGATTATGTTTTTAACGTGTTCAGCAGTTTCGGATACTTTGAAAAAGAAAACGATAATGTGAAGAGCATTTATGCGAATGCGCAATCACTTAAACCCGGCGGTATTCTTGTATTGGATTACATGAATTCAGCGAAAGTAAAAGCAGGCATTGTTCCGAGCCAGTTCAAAAAAATAAACGGAATTGATTTTCATATCAACAAAAAAATAGAAGGCGGAAACGTCATTAAGAAAATATGTTTTGCTGACAAAGGAAAATCGTATGAGTTCTCGGAACATCTCAGTTTATTAGGCAAAGCCGATTTTGAAAAATATTTTTCGAAATACAAACTTTCCATCATCCATGTTTTCGGTGATTACAAACTGGATTCTTTTGACGAAAAAAATTCTGACCGTTTGATCTTAGTTGCGAAAAAAACTATCTAAAATTCGGTCATGTCATTCTTCGCCTATTTTCTTTTATGGTTTACAATTGTCGCAAGCGGAACTTCGGTATTTTTTTTCGCACGTATTAAACCTGTCGTATTAAAATTATTGCTGGCTTTCAGCGGCGCTTACCTTTTTGCGCTGTGTGTGCTTCACCTGATACCCGAAGTCTATTCAACTCCGTCAGGAAACATCGGCATCTACATTCTCATTGGTTTTTTCCTCCAGATAATATTAGAAATATTTTCAGAAGGAATTGAGCACGGACACATACACGTTCATAAGCATCAGCACAATGCTTTTCCTTTTGCGTTGATGATCGGACTTTGCGTTCATAGTTTCCTGGAAGGAATGCCTTTGGTACAACATTTCAGTGATGAAAAAGTACGGAACTCATTGTTAACGGGAATTATTCTGCACCACATTCCTGTTGCCATTGCACTCACAAGTATGTTGCTTGATTCGGGAATTAAAAAAGGAAGTGCTCTTTTTTATCTTGTCCTTTTTGCCTGCATGGCACCGTTGGGCGCGGGAACAAGTACATTGATAAGTGGCAATTCAATTATCAGCATGTCCTCTTACTTCGACAAGATTATGGCCATCGTAATCGGAATATTCCTTCATATCTCCACCACCATTCTTTTCGAAACGTCTGAACAACATCGTTTCAATTACTACAAACTCATTACGATTTTGTTGGGAGCAGGATTGGCGATTGGGACGTTGTGATTTTTTGAGTTCATTCGTTTATTGGTTCGTTAGTAGAATACGCCCACTACTAATGAACCAATAAACCACTGAACTATTACTTCAACCCCTCCAGCGCTTTCTTCACAGCATCCATATTTGGCAGGTCTCCGGGAGAAGGAAGTATTTCCATGTAGCGGAGAACACCTTCTTTGTCAAGCACAAATGTGGAACGTTTCGCAACGCCATTGTAGCCAACAGAAAAATTATTGAACACAATGTCGTAAGAAGTGATCGTTTCTTTGTTGAAGTCAGACAGGAGAAGCAGATCATTTAATTTCTGATCTAATTTAAACTTGTTCAATGCGAAGAAGGAGTCCGTTGAAATACCAATTGGAACTGCATTTAATTTACTATAAGCATTGAAATCTTCCTGGACCGAACACATTTCCTTTGTGCACACACCTGTCCATGCCATTGGAAAGAAAAAAAGAACAACGTTCTTTCCTTTGAAGTCACTTAATGAAACCTGATTCTTATCTGAATCATAAAGTTTGAAGTCGGGAGCTTTTTGCCCTACTGAAATTGCCATATTGAAATTGTTTTTAGAGATGAATGATTAGATGCCGCAAAAGTATAGAAAACTTTGTGCCGAAGAAAGAAAATTTCACGCAGAGATCGCTGAGCACTCGCATCTTGAAAAAGCCACAGCGTCCTCTGCTCCTCAACGCTCCTCGTGTGAAATAAAGTCAAAGAACTATTCCTTTTGCATTTCTCGTCTTAATTGTTTTTCTATTTTTGGAAACTAAGAAACATGAAAAAAATATTTCACAAGTACCTTATTGCGATCATGGTCATCATTGTGACCATCTGTTCCTGGAATATACAGTGGGGCGGGAAGCGCTGGCAGAGTATTGTGCAGTCAGATGGAAAGGGTTATTACGCTTACCTGCCGGCCATCTTTATCTACCACGATCTCAACTTTGGTTTTTTTGAGAAAATTGAAATGGAATATTATTCAGTTAATACATATTATGATTACCGGGGAACGCATAACCATCAGACCATTGATAAATACTATTCCGGTAGCGCTATTGCCATGCTTCCGTTTTTTCTTATCGCTCATGGTTTATCGCTTGTCAATGAAATGCCGGCAGATGGTTATTCCAAAATCTACCCCATCTTCGTAAACATAGCGGCTATTTTCTATCTTTTTATCGGGTTGGTTTTTCTCCGGAGAATATTGAAAAAATTTGAAGCTTCCGATTGGCAAACTGCATTAATCCTTGTTGCAATCACGTTCGGAACAAATCTTTTTTATTATTCATTCAGCGAACCCGCGTTATCGCATATTTATTCTTTCGCTTTCATCAACTTATTTGTTTATTATTTCATAAAGTTCAAAGATGAGAAAAGATTGAAGTGGTTACTTCTTACTTCCGCATCGCTTGGAATGATTGTGTTGATAAGACCTGTGAACATTCTTGTTGTCGCCGCTCTTCCTTTTATCACCGGCAACTTAAATGACTTAAAACAAATCGCATCTTTCATTTTTAAGAAAACAAAATGGCTGATCGCAAGTCTCGTTTTGTTTTTCACCATCACTTTCATTCAGAACATACTCTATAAAATCGAGTGCGGAGATTTTTTTGTTGATTCATACCCCGGAGAAAGTTTTTACTGGAGTCATCCCCAGTTGTTCAACATCCTCTTCAGTTATAAGAAAGGATTGTTTTTATACACGCCGATGTTTTTTATTTCATTGGCAGGATTCATTTATTTATTCAGAAATAACAAATTCAGATTTTACAGTCTCTTTATTTTTCTTTTGGTGATCACGTATGTATTTTCATCCTGGTGGTGCTGGTACTATGGAGGAAGTTTCAGCGGACGCCCGTATGTAGAATACATTTTCGCATTCGCTTTGTTGCTGCTTTTCTCAATCAAACTTCTTGAAAAAAAATCAGTGTTAAGAAAAATTTATATTTCAATGATTGTTTTGCTGATTGCCGTTTGTCAGCTACAGACGTATCAATACAGATATTACTTCATACACTGGTCGAACATGGACAAGGAACATTATTGGAGGGTTTTTATGAGAGTGGATCTTATTAAGAAAAACGAAAATCCAAATAAGGATTTGCTGAATTCACCACAGTACCTCCAAAAAAAATAACCAGAAAGGCACTAAGAAATACAATTGGAACTAAAGTTCTTTAGCTTTGTTCCAGTAAACATCCATTTCTGCAAGTGTCATTTCATGGAGTTTCTTTCCTGCTTTCGTCGCTTCCGTTTCGAGGTACTGAAAACGTTTAATAAATTTTTTATTGGTTCTCTCTAAAGCATCCTCGGAATTGATACCAAGAAAACGAGCGTAGTTGATCATGGAAAAAAGTACATCTCCGAATTCCCCTTCAATTTTTTCGTGCGATGAATGATTTGCTACTTCTGCGTGAAATTCAGCTAACTCCTCTTCTACTTTCTCCCAAACCTGTTCCGGTTTTTCCCAGTCAAAGCCGACTCCTCTTGCCTTGTCCTGGATCCGAGATGCTTTTATCATCGCGGGCAACGAAGGCGGGACCCCCTGCAATACAGATGTCTTTCCTTCTTTCAGTTTCAACTGTTCCCAGTTTCGTTTTACATCTTCTTCGTCATTCACTTTTACATCGCCGTAAATATGCGGATGACGGTGGATCAGTTTCTCACACAAACTTTCGATTACATCTTTGATATCAAATGATTTTTGTTCGTCAGCAATTTTCGCGTAAAAAATAATGTGAAGCAGAAGATCGCCCAATTCTTTTTTGATCTCCATCATGTCTTTGTCGAGAATGGAATCAGCAAGCTCATACGTTTCTTCAATGGTGAGATGGCGAAGACTTTCAAGTGTTTGCTTTTTGTCCCACGGACATTTTTCACGCAACTCATCCATGATACCTAATAATCGTTCGAATGCAATTCCCTTTTCTGACATAACTTTGAGAGTAAATAAATTTAGTTTCCAAAAGTACACATTGGGAATTAAGAAACAAGATGATAGGACTAAGAATCAAGATCGGGTCAGCAATTGATTAATTGCCTACTCAACAATTAGTTTTTCAACCAGTTCCTTTTCGAAAACCTTTACGTGAATAAAATAAATTCCCCTGGGGAAATCGCTGACGTTGATCTTAGTTTCCAATTTATGGTTTAGTGTTTCACCATGCTCAGTCAAAATTTTTCTGCCCGTTATGTCAGTCACTGATAATTCAAACTTAGAGTCTGTTATCAAGTGTAAACTACAAACCGTAAACTCCTTCGAAGGATTCGGATACAGACGAATAAAATTTTCTTTTGTCTCACTGAAATTAATTCCGGTTGGTGTTACAGTTCCCATTTTCATTCCGTTACCAAAACTTGTCACCCACATTTCAGAGGTATTAAATGGATTAAAGAACACTCGCTCGGGTTGCTTAAACGGATAACTATTTACCAATTGAAATGTTGGTGAAGCAGAATTGATGTTGCTGCTCATCCACAATCCTTCATATTCAGTGGTTACAAATACCTGATTCGCATCAGCAGGATTAAACGTACAGGAAGTTACCCGATCAAGATTGGAAACGCGCATCCATGAATTTCCGCGATTGGTTGTTTTGTATAATCCTCCTAAACCATTCGGCGAGCCGCCCCAGCCGCTGAATACGCCAACATACCAGGTGTTCTGCGTTAGATCATTCGGATCCACCACAATGTCTTTTGTCCAATAGAACATTCCGTTATCCGATTTATCACTCCACGTTTGCATACCGGGATTATATATAAACACTCCAGAACTTTGCGTAAATGTTCCGGATGAATTTCTTCTGCCGGAATACGTACACAACAATGTTCCGTCATTCAGAATCATGACTGAATGAGGATGACCTTCTGTTCTGCCGGGTGCGGAAAGTTGTGTCCATGTCGAACCCGATCCGAGGTTGATGTTGTTTGAAACCCATATTCCACCAAGCCCGGATGTGTGATTCACAACACAAGCATACAAACGGTTTGCATTGTTCGGATCAGCAGCCACCCAGAAAACAGGATGACCGAAATCATGAAGTGTTTGCCACACTGCTCCGTTATCAGAAGAGTAAATTACTTTTCCATGTGCGCTTGATGCATCCAGAATTGCATCTTGTAATCGGGTACTTTGATACATGTCATGTACAGTGGAAGTTGCCGCATATATAGTTGTACTCGAAATATTTTTCACGATGCGATACATGCTATTATCTGTATGCCCAGAATAATCAAACGACCAGGAATTTCCTCCGTCAACACTTCTGCATCCTCTTATGTCGGAGAAACCGGAGAACATCTCACTTTGACTCATCCAGAATACTTGCCAGCACGTTGTATTTTCCAAACCGCAGCTATGATAACTTTGATGAACAGGAGATGCTGTTCCCGCGGTATGTTGATCAGAAACTGATGAATACGCCTGCTGCCAGTCTATTCCGCCATTCGAAGTTTTATGAACACAGGAGAAATCACCGAAGATAACTTTGTTCGAATTATTCCTCGCAACTGAAACCCCGAACGGACATTCAGGAAAACTCCAGCCGTGATCTCCGCCTTGTCCGCTCCAGCTGGTAGCGATGTTTTGATTGTTTGTCGTCAGGAAAACATGCGACCACGTTGTTCCTGCATTCGAAGTCTTCATGATATTAGGTTCACCGAGAGGCGTGCTGCCCGCAAGATAAACGGTGTTAATATCATTCTCTGCCATGGCGACAAACATCACCCAGTCTGACGAAGGTGTAATGCCTGACATCTTTAACGTCCATGTTCCGTTGTCATCATCCATACTATAAACACCGCGCATGAAACTCCAGTAATCAGATCCGCGAAGACCAACATAGATGTTTGCAGAATCGCCTGCGATTATAAAGAAGCGTGTCGTATTTCCCTGCTTTGCTCCGGCGAAAGAATACATCGCCTGTCCGGCCGGAATGCCGGTTGAAGCATCCATAACAAAATTATTTCCACCATCAACTGATTTCAACAAGCCATCATTCGTCCCTACAAAAATATTTTGTCCGTCAAAGAAAACGCCGGCAACCAATGCACCTGAACCATTGTTCAGCGCATTGTGAATATTGACAAAGTTGGTTCCACCATTGGCAGAAAAATAAACAGAACCATAATATGAAATCAAAACATGGTTGGGATTGTTATAGTCAGCGAAGATGCTAAAGGTTTCTTGATACGGATCCGGGTTCCCAGAAAGTGTATGCCATGAATTTCCACCGTCATCGCTTCGAACAGGCACCGTTGCGTTGTTACTATAATCTATACAATAAAGAATGGTCGGATTGTTTGTGAAGACAGCCTTTGAATTGACACCGGCAATAATTTTTGAGAAGTGAACCTGGTCGTAGCTTAATCCGAAATCAGTTGTATGAAAAAGTTCACTCATATCACACGCTATATAATATTCGTTTTCGTTTGCAGGGTTAATACTTGGCGAAAACAATGCCCCTCCTCCGCCAACGCCTCTTGAGGCCCAGCCCTGAGGCACCTGCGAAAAACCTGAAACCAATCCCATTACTAAAACAATAATAACCTGAATAGTTTTTTTAATAGTCATCATGATTGCTGTTTTCATTTGAATCTAAAGATAAAATTTTTCGGAATGGCAAAACACAAATCGAAAAAAAATCTTACAAATTAATTGAATCGTTCATGCGATAATTTTATCCGTCTGCCCAAAATCCTTCTTGTGTTTTGCTCATTTAATTTCTGTAAGAAGCTTGTAAGATTACCGATCAGATCATCGCCATGAACGTGAACTTTTATTGTTAATTGGCATTACCAAACCAAAACGCATGAAACGACTCTTACTTATTGTATGTATTATTTATCATCACACATCTTTCGCACAGGAGATGTGGGGCATCTCCAACAGCAACTTCGCAGGAAGCGCCGGGATGAAACTTAATCCTTCCGCTATGATGATTATGCCCTATAAATGGGAAGTCACAATCCTGAGCGCAGACATTTCTCTGCAGAATAACTACGTCGGTTTCGCACGGACTAAAATTGCAACGACTACGGAAGGAACCCCAGATCCACATGGTGGCGTTATAGACTATTATACCCCGGGAGATAAAAGTGCCAATGCACATATTATGTTGCAGATTCCATCGTTCACTTTCAGAACAGGAACAATGGCTTTTGGATTTCATGCCGGCATTCGCCATGATTTAAGTGTTCGTAACATTCCGGGTTCGCTTGCGAAATTTGGTTACGAAGGGATTATCTATTCTCCATTGCATGGATCTACCATTAACATGGAAGGAATTCGTCTTGGCGAGATGACCTGGCTGGAATCCGGCATTAGTGTGGGAAAACAACTCGGCAAGAATCCTGAGAAGAAATGGGTAGTTGGGGCAACATTAAAATATATCATGTCTGTGCAGTCTGCGTCACTGAATATAGAGAGTGGCAAATTGGGCATTGTAAGCGACACAGCGATTAACCTCAGTAATTTCAAAGGTGAATTGAATGTGGCCGTTCCGGAAAAGCAGTCTGATATTTTTACATTTCCCGGAAGAGGAGTTGCTGTGGATATAGGATTTTGCTACGTTTCTAATTCCAACCACGAACATTTTGAAAATGGGAAATTACTTCCCATCAAAAAATATGATTACCGGGTAGGGATTTCACTCATTGATGCCGGACTTGTTTCGTTCGGTGGATATGCAAGAACCTATAATTTTAATGTACCATCTGTAAAGTTCAATGCAACCGGCGGCAGAATTGATTCGATGATGACTGCGAGCGGCGGTTATGGAAGTTATGTGATGGCTTTACCGGCGGCGTTAAGCGTACAATATGACCGGTGTCTCAAACCTAAAATATACCTGAACTTCTCTGCGATTCAACGGGTGCCAATGCCCATGCCTCACATCGACCGTCCTAACCAGCTTTCAGCTACACTTCGATATGAAACAACTTTTTTTGAAGTAGCTATCCCATATAGTTTCTATGATTATTACCTGCATCGAATTGGTTTTGCGGTACGTTATGGAATAGTATACATGGGATCAGACAAGCTGGGAACGTTTATCAATAACAAAGAAATTACAGGTGTTGATTTTTATTTCGGTCTACGCCTTACCAATTTCGATTTCTCTAAAAGAACAAGGGCAAGTAAGAAGGTCTGTGCTGCTTACTCTTCTTAAAATACGGGCATAACGCTCTTTGAAGATTCCTTGTGACCTTAAGGTATTTTTTCCTTTGTGTTCCTGGTGTTAAAATTTAAACACAAAGGACACAAAGGCTTTCACAAAGTGCATGTTGAGTTCCAACCTTGAAGACTCTTTTCAAAATAGCTTTTTTATTCGATTCAATATTTTAGATTTGCCGGGAATTAAAACCCGACAACATGAAAAAATTACTACTCATCCTTTCATTTTTATTCCCTGCCATTTCATTTTCACAAGTCTTTAATGGACCTGAAAGTGTCGAATATGATGCAGTAAACAATCGCTGGCTTGCCGGTCAACATAACTCAGGAGTTGTATTGGTAGTGGATCCTTCATCAGGAACGCTTTCTACTTTTTGTTCGGGAATGACAAGTGGCCCGCACGGTTTGGAAATCGTG
>JAYVZS010000106.1:0-25603 GCA_043783155.1 Bacteroidota bacterium
CGCAGATAAACACAGATGACAGATCTATAAATTTGTAAAAATTTATACGAATCAGCGAGCATATCATTTTGCTTAAATCAAATTTAGACAGCTTCTAAGACATTTTTTAAAGCAGCTGTCATCCGGAATATTTTTTTACAAATTTATTTTTTTCATAACTAAATAACAACCATAAACTAAAAGAGCCCCCGTTCCCGGAAGCTCCTTATTTGTTAAGTTAAGTAATTACTATTTTCAGAATGCAAGGTCCACTCCAACTGCAATCGCATTGATGGAGTTGTTTACTTTCACATCCACATCAAGCGGCTGAGCCAACAGCGCTTTTACAATCTGATCTTTCGGATAGAACGTATGCATGTATCCAGCATTCACTGTTACTTTTCCGGAAACTTTGTAAGCACAACCCATGTTTATATTGTAATTGTCGCTTTGTACAACTTCGTATGTTCCCATGCTTGTATAATAGCCTGCTTTGTCGTTAAAGTTCATTTTGGTGTATCCAGCTCCCCAGCTCATCATCCATGTCGGAGTTGCCTGGTATTGAAATCCCATCGCATAAATAGCCGCGTCGCCGGCGAGTTTCGATAACGGAACTTCATTTGTGAGCATCGTTGATTTTCCCCAATCGGCATTTTGCTGGAAGTAATAATTCATATCAGCATACATTTTGATTTTTTTACTCCATTCGTACGCCGCTCCAAAAGCAAACACGGCAGGTAAATCTCTGCGGTTCATCGCGCCATCCGTTGTTAATCCGAAATCATCTTTGTTCGTCTTGGTTTTGAAATCAAGATTCACCTGTGTTTCATAGCGAATTGATAAATCAAGATGTTCTACAGAAGTCATGTTCATGGAAATCACACCACCCCAGCCACCGGCACTGTATTCCGCATCGAGATTAAGCGGTTGATCCGGTAAATCAATCGGAGAAGAACCAAGCTTCATAGAAGCCATAGCTGTATTCTTTGCGCTGATATATCGAGCAGCCATTGAAACGGAAAATCCTTTGTTGAGTGCATAGCTTCCGCCAAGTGTGGTTGTGAGATACATTGAACTTGCCTTCAAGGATTGATTGGTTGCGGTTGCATAAGCTCCCTGCGCCGCTGTTAATGCGCCCAGGCCGATCAGGTCGGTCGTGATTGAACCATTCGCATAATTCATCGTGGCACCACCACCGGCATTGAACATTCCTGAATACAATGCCCAGTTATTCTTTTTATAAGCGAAGTAAACATTCGGAAGAAAAGGATCAGCAGTTCCCTGTTCCCATGTTTTTACTCCATCGCCCAGGCCCATGTTATACGAGTGACTTGGACTGCGCCATAACGATTGGTTGCTGAGGTTTACATGGAAACCATCATTGAGTTTAGTGATTCCTGCAGGATTGTAAACAACAACGTCGGCTGCATCGCACGCTGCATTGCGGGCTGCTGAACGCATCCATTCTGCACTCATGTTGCTCAGGTTATCCATCTGTGCAAACAAACCGGTGCTGCACATAGTCATGAACAACACAATTAAAATACTATTTAGTTTTTTCATTGGAGTTGTATTTTTCATGTATGATTTAACTAATCCGACGTGCTTTTGTTGATGCAATGTCTATGGCTTTCTTACATTTCAACATGGATCAAAAAATGAATACGCCGCGGTTACAGAATCTTTTCATCCTCATTCTTCACTTTAAGCGGAATAAGAATCAAAATTTCTTACAACTGATTTCTCAATTCCGTTATCTTCGCTCCATATTTTTAGAAATACTGAAATGACCGATATTGAATTCAATAAGAATGAAGATGACATGCGTTTATTAGTGGATCATCTGAAATTCCGTTCCGAAAAAATTTATGAAGGCGGCGGAAAGAAGAATGCTGACAAACAAAAAGAGCAGGGAAAACTGCTGGCGCGCGAACGCATTGATTATCTCATCGACAAAGGAAGTCGTTTCATTGAGATCGGGGCATTTGCCGCTGATGGCATGTACGAAGAATACGGAGGTTGCCCGGCAGCAGGTTCTGTTATAGGAATTGGTTATGTAAGCGGACGACAATGTGTAATCGTTGCCAACGATGCAACTGTAAAAGCAGGCGCGTGGTTTCCGATGGCGGCAAAAAAAAATCTTCGAGCACAGGAAATTTCAATGGAGAATCGTTTACCGATTATATACCTCGTTGACAGCGCCGGTGTTTTTCTCCCGATGCAGGATGAAATTTTTCCCGACAAAGAACACTTCGGAAGAATTTTCCGAAACAACGCGTTAATGAGTTCGATGGGAATTATACAGGTTGCCGCTATTATGGGAAGTTGCGTTGCAGGCGGTGCTTATCTTCCTATCATGAGCGATGAAGCAATGATCGTTGACAAAACAGGAAGTATTTTTCTTGCCGGAAGTTACCTCGTAAAAGCTGCCATCGGTGAGAACATCGACAATGAAACACTCGGCGGCGCTACCACACAATGTGAAATTTCAGGAGTCACCGATAATAAATTTCCGGATGATAAAGCAGCACTCGATCATATCAAAAATATTTTCAGCAAGATCGGGTCATTCGAGAAAGCAGGTTTCAACAGGGAGAAAACAAAAGATCCGAAAAAAAATCCGAAAGATCTATACGGAATAGTCCCTACGGATGCAACCAAACAATACGACATGCATGAAGTGATTCATCGTTTGGTGGATGATAGTGAATTTGATGAATACAAAGACGGTTATGGACAAAGCATCATCTGTGGACTTGCACGAATTGAAGGATGGGCAGTGGGCATTGTCGCGAATCAACGTAAGGTAGTGAAAAGTAAAAAAGGTGAAATGCAATTTGGCGGTGTCATCTATTCTGACTCAGCCGACAAGGCAGCACGCTTCATTATGAATTGCAACCAGCGAAAAATCCCTCTTGTATTTTTACAGGACGTCACAGGATTTATGGTTGGCTCAAGGAGCGAACACGGAGGCATCATCAAAGATGGAGCAAAGATGGTAAACGCGCAGGCAAATTCTGTCGTCCCTAAATTCACCATTATCATTGGTAATTCGTATGGCGCGGGAAATTATGCCATGTGCGGCAAAGCATACGATCCGAGATTAATTGTGGGATGGCCGACTGCGCAGATAGCTGTCATGGGTGGATCACAGGCAGCGAAAGTATTATTACAGATACAGGTGAGCGCCATGAAAGCCAAAGGAAAAACAGTAAGCAAGGAAGAAGAAGATGAGTTGCTGAAAAAAATATCAGATCGTTATACGAGCCAGACTTCACCTTACTATGCTGCCTCGCGTATGTGGGTGGATGCTATTATTGATCCGATGGATACACGCAAATGGATTTCAATGGGAATTGAAGCAGCTGATCACGCGCCTCTGACGAAGCAGTATAATGTGGGAGTGATACAGACGTAGTTGGTGGTTTACAGTTTTTTGTTTACGATTTAAAAACCGGAGTCGGCAGTAGCAGATGGCAGTTGATGAAATGGTTATTCACATCCGGTTGAAAACTTTTTGCAGCTATTCTGTTTTCAAATTTTACTTTAGCAATTCATTCCTTCAGCTAAAAAATTCATACCTCACATACATTTCGCATATTCGTACATTCGTAAAAAATTCGTAATTCGTTACAAGAACTATTCAAGAGGCCACGGACCAAGTAGAGTCGACACCAAAATGAACAAATGAGCCATTCGTACATTCGTATTTAATTCGCAATTCGTTACAGTCATCATGCAAGACACCATCAACAAAGTAAAAGAATTCCACGAAGTATTCGGACTGGAATACAATGAAGAACCTACTGTGAACGTAAGTGACAGAATCATCGAACTGCGACATCGTTTGATGCAGGAAGAAAATGATGAATATTTGGAAGCCGCTAAAGCGCGCGATTTAATACTGATTGCAGACGCGTTGGGAGATAAACTTTATATCCTATGCGGAACACTAATCGCGCACGGGCTGCAATATAAAATAGAAGAAGTGTTTGAAGAAATTCATCGCAGCAACATGAGCAAGCTCGATGAAGCAGGCAAACCGATTTACCGTGAAGACGGAAAAATCATGAAGTCAAAAAAATATTTTCTTCCTGATATTAAAGGAATACTGGAAAAGCAGGAAAGCTAATTCTACCTGCCTTCACTACCTGTCTACTTTAAAGTATACGTGAGGTTGTAAAGCGAAACGATATCAGCAAGCTGATCGCGGTCAATTTCTTTTTGCCCTAACCGTTCACGAACAGGATCGCTGTCGTTGAAGTAATTCAACAATTGGTTTCTGATGTCGATGCCGTTTACTTCTGTCACGCATGGATTGTTTTGTTTTTTCAAAAGCAACGTGCTTCCTGATTCGCCTTCCCATTCATATTTGTAAAGTGACAAAAAGCCCTTGTGAATCACTTTCACAAAAACGACTGTGTCGAGAAAGCAAGAAATGGATTCGAACATGTTATCTCCCATCTTATAACTTTTAATTTCCATGGGAGAAAAACACATTTTCTTTCCGCCATTTTCAGGTTTCAGTTTAATTTTACTGAACATGATGTGCGGTAACACATCTCTGTCTTTCACTTCTCCGAAAAGAGTATCACCTGAATTGGTGACAACATATCCTTTCATGAAACCGCCTTTCGCCTGGCAGATGCCGGCACAAATAAGCAGCATGGTAACGAGTAAAGTAATTTTAGTTTTCATAGTTTCAGTTTTTCGTTGATAAATTAAATTGAAATACGGAAGAGACACACATCGCCTTTACATAAAATTCCGTTAAGCTATAACGTTGATTTTTGAAAAATGATTCTTTATATTCTGTTGAAATGGAAGCTTATCTTACACTTTATAGTTGCTTTTTTTAATGCTACAAAACCTGTTTTGAAAAGAAAAAACAGAGCATCATAGTCCATCCCATTTACCAACTTGAAAAATTTTAAAAATCAGGATTCAATTACATCCTTTCAATCACTGTTATTAATTATCTTAGCCGACTATTTTAAAAGAATCAAGAACTAAAAACCAATAACCAATTTCAATGAAGATTACTTTCCCCGATAAGAACGTCAGAGAATACCCCGAAGGAACAACTGCTCTCGAAATTGCCAAAAGCATCAGCGAAGGCCTTGCGAGAAATGTTTTGTCAGCGAAGATCAACGGCGAAGTTGTAGATGCTACACGCCCGATCAACAAAGACGCGACCATCGAATTGCTTACGTGGGATTCAGCTGAAGGTAAATCAACGATGTGGCATAGCTCCGCTCACCTGATGGCTGAAGCACTGGAGATTTTTTATCCCGGAATCAAATTCGGAATCGGTCCGCCGGTCGACAATGGTTTTTATTACGATGTTGATCTCGGTGACCAGACAATTTCTTCCGAAGATTTTAAAAAGATAGAAGATAAAATGCTGGAGCTCGCGAAGAAGAGCAGTCGCTATGTGCGCAAAGAAGTTCCGAAGAAAGAAGCGATTGAATTTTTCACTGCGAAGGGCGATGAATACAAACTTGATCTGCTGAAGGACCTGCAGGACGGGTCAATCACGTTTTACGAGCAAGGTAACTTCACTGATCTGTGTCGCGGTCCGCATATTCCTGACACTGGTTTCATCAAAGCCATTAAGCTGATGAACATTGCCGGTGCGTACTGGCGCGGCGATGAAAAGAACAAACAGTTAACGCGTATTTACGGAATCACCTTCCCGAAAAAATCGCTGCTCGATGAATACCTCACCATGCTTGAAGAAGCAAAGAAGCGCGATCACCGGAAGATCGGTAAGGAGCTTGAGATATTTATGTTTGACGACGACGTGGGTCCGGGATTGCCCTTGTGGTTACCAAACGGTGGTGTGTTGATTGAAGAACTGGAACGTCTTGCGAAGAAAACCGAGCAGGCAGCCGGATACATGCGGGTACGTACTCCGCACATCGCTAAGGAATCCATGTACCTTACCAGTGGTCACTTGCCTTATTACAAAGAGAGTATGTTTCCACCAATGGAATTCGACGGTGAGAAATATTACCTGAAGGCAATGAACTGTCCGCATCATCACAAGATTTTCAAAGAACTGAATCCAAGTTACAAAGAACTCCCCATTCGCCTTGCTGAATACGGAACATGTTACCGTTATGAGCAGTCGGGAGAATTATTCGGACTAATGCGTGTGCGCCAGTTGCAGATGAACGATGCGCATATCTACTGCACACGCGAACAGTTTGCAGATGAGTTCCGCGCAGTGAACAATATGTACCTGAAGTATTTCAAAATCTTTGGTATTGATAAGTATGTGATGCGTTTCTCGACACACGAACCGAAGAAACTCGGACAGAAATATGTCGACAACCCTGAACTGTGGCTCGAAACCGAAGACATGGTTCGGAATGTATTGATTGATTCAAAGATCCCGTACATCGAAGTTCCTGATGAAGGCGCTTTCTATGGACCTAAGATCGACGTACAGGTTTGGAGTGCGATTGGACGAGAGTTTACGCTGGCAACCAACCAGGTCGACTTTGCTGTGCCTGCGCGTTTCGGACTCACTTTCCGGAATGCAAAAAACGAGTTGGAAACCCCGATTTGCATTCACCGGGCGCCGCTGGGAACACATGAGCGCTTCATTGGATTCCTGATTGAGCATTTTGCAGGGAACTTTCCGATTTGGTTAGCGCCCAACCAGGTAGCTATTCTACCGATCAGTGAGAAATACAATGTGTTTTCAAAAAAACTTTTACAGTTATTAATTAATTCCGATATTCGCGGCCTCGTTGACGACAGGGACGAAAAAATAGGGAAGAAAATTCGGGATGCTGAGTTAAAAAAGATCCCCTATATGTTGATTGTCGGGGAAAAAGAGCAGGCCGAAAACAGGGTTTCTATTCGTAAACATGGATCTGGAGACATTGGAAGTTTCAGTTTAGAAGAGTTTATCCAAATAGTTAACAAAGAGATAGATACAATACTCAATCAAAGTAATAATTAATCAGTAAAAAGGAGGATAACATAGCAACTTTTAGAAAAAAAACTTCTTCTTCCACTACGTTCTCATCAAGACCGAGGCCGTACAATCCAAACTTCCGCAGGGGGTTTGTAAAAAAGGAAGATGAGCACAAGATCAATGAGAAAATTAAAGCACTGACAGTACGACTTGTCGGTGATAACATCAAGTCTGATGTTTATCCCATTGAAGAAGCGCTTAAGATAGCCGGCGAACTCGGAGTTGATTTGGTGGAAGTGGTTCCGACTGCTGATCCGCCTGTTTGCAGGGCGATTGATTACCAGAAGTTCCTTTACGAGAAAAAGAAAAAGGAGAAAGAGCTAAAATCAAAACAAGGAAAGCAGGTCATCAAAGAAATTCGTTTCGGGCCTCATACCGATGAGCATGACTTCAACTTTAAAGTGAAACATGCCATGAAATTTCTTGGCGATGGAGATAAAGTAAAAGCATTCGTACACTTCAAAGGCCGTTCGATTGCATACAAAGAAAAAGGCGAAATCATCCTGTTAAAGTTTGCGCAGGAATTAGCCGAATATGGAAAAGTGGAACTGATGCCGAAGATGGAAGGAAACAGAATGTTCCTGCATTTGGCACCGCTGCCAAAGAAAAAACATTGATCCTAAAATTAGAATCAAGAAGTAAGAGCCAAAAATCAAGACGAAGAACTAACAACTAAGAACTAACAACCATTTCCAATGCCTAAAATGAAAACACATTCCAGCGCCAAGAAGAGATTCAAGGTGACCGGAACAGGAAAGATCAAAAGAAAACATGCTTACAAAAGTCATATTCTGACCAAGAAGACAACGAAACAGAAACGTGCTCTTACACATTCAGCTATTGTTTCTTCAGCTGATATGAACAGAGTGGAGAAAATGCTTGTCTTAAGATAAGTTGGCAAAATTCAGTTGGCAATTTGCAAACTGCCTATTTGCCAACTGCCTGCTTAGATAAAACAGAACTTCAATTAAATCAATACAAACCAGACAAAAAGCAACTAAGTTTCCTGCCTATTAAGCGAGAACGCTTCCGTCAAAAACTAAAACAAAATGCCACGTTCAGTCAATGCCGTCGCCTCCAGGGCACGCAGAAAAAAAATGTTCAAGCTCGCCAAAGGTTACTGGGGCGCGAGAGGTAACGTACTTACAGTTGCCAAGAACACTGTAGAAAAAGGTCTCGGTTATGCATACCGTGACCGTAAAACAAAGAAAAGAAATTTCCGTTCGTTGTGGATCCAGCGTATCAACGCCGGTGCACGCGAGCACGGAATGAGTTATTCTGAAATGATGGGAAAAATTCACGAGAAGAACCTCGGCATTAACCGTAAAACGTTGGCTGATCTTGCGATGAATCATCCTGATGCTTTCAAAGCGGTTGTTGATTCTATTAAATAACTACGCCATAGTTCTTAGCGAATCAATTATAAAAAGGGAATCCTGAGCAATCGGGGTTCCCTTTTAGTTTTAAAGAAAACCTTGAGAGACCAGATTGCTTATAAAGTTTTACTTTGCAGAATGATGTTGTCAAATAAATCGGAAACCAGTCAATCAAAACTTTTTCTCCTCGCCTCCTTCGGTGTTACCTTCCTCCTGCTATACACATTACTTTCTTATAACAACCGCTTGGCAACCGACGATTATTTCTATTTCAAAAATCTAAATGATCATGGAATCTGGAATGGAATGGTCGCGTCCTACTCAACATGGGTTTCACGATGGTTCGCTATCTTGTTTCTGAATGTTGTACTGAAGAGCTACAACTTATTTCATTCGCTTCTGCCCTATCATCTTTTTACAATCGTTGCATTAACGATGGTAGTGATGAATTTTATTCGAGCTGTCGCTGAACGATTTCTTCAGACAACAATTTCTTATATCACACTTCTCCTCTATTCAATTCTGCTGGTTGCGTCTTTCTACTTCTTCTCTTTCAGTATTTCGGAAACATGGTTTTGGATTGCTGCTACTACTATGTATTTGTGGGGCATCATCTTCTTCATCGCCGGAATCACATTCATTCTGAGGCCGGGAAATAAATTACTGAATCAAATCTGCTGCGCGTGCTGCTTTCTTTTTATTGGCGGAGCAAGTGAGTCCATGGCCATTCACATTCTTACGCTGCTTGCAGCAGGAATACTTTATATACTTTATCAAAATAAATTCTCTCTTCAATCTTTTTGGAAAGGGAAAAGTCACCGGATGATATTCATTTCCGCTTTGTCGCTTTTACTTGCTTTGCTGATCAGCTATTCGGGACATGGAAGAGTATTGAGACAATCCGCTTTGCCAGACACCGGAATTTTCAGTTCATTTCTCGTCACTGTAAAATCGTTGGTTAAATTAATCCTGTTCCAGCTTCCTTTGAAAATACATTGGTTCATCTTCTTTGCTGTGCCATGGATTTTCCTCGGCCATCAATTTGAATCAGAGAAAAAAGAATCGCTTGAAAAGATATTCAAGCGTCTGGTTATTTTCTTCCTGGCTTTCCTGCTGCTGTCGTTCATCAGTTTCATTCCGGCTTCTCTCTTTCTCGGCGAAACCGGACCTTACAGAACCTGGATCCCGGTTTCATTGTATCTATCGCTCTGCTGCATGGTCTGCGGTTTTTACCTCGGATACAAAGCCGAATGGAATAAAAAATTATTGAACCGAACCTTTTCTGCTGCTACGTTAACGTTGATTGTTTTAATGATCATCAACATCATTTCTCAAAAAGAAATTACATCGATGTATTCTTCGGCAGTCGATAAAAGAATGTCTGATCTTCGTGAGTTAAAAGAGAAGGGAGAAAAAAACACAATTGCATTGGATGCCTTGCCTCCTTCTGGAATGCTTTACTCTTCGGAGATTTCAGCCGACTCTTCGTATTTCAGTAATCAACATTTGAAAAATTTTCTCGACCTGAAATTCGATATCAGAAAAAGATAGTGGCAAACCGCTAATTTACCCATTCACTAACTCACAATTCAACAGCTACTTACTCAACCTCTTCAGTCCGTCTTTTGCCAGCTTATACGACGGGAAAATACTAAGCGCATGTTTGAAATCCGCCTCCGCTGCGGCAATGTCACCAACGTTTTCATAACACAATCCCCTGTTGTAGTAGGCCTGCACAAAATACTGGTCGCAGGCAATGGCATCTGAAAAATGCTTAATGGCCTGGTCGTACACTTTCAGGTAAACAAGATGTATATAGCCGAGATTGTAATGCGCGTCTTTGTATTTCGGATCAATCTGCAGAATAGCTGTGTAATCTTCAAATGCTTTGTTAAAGTCTTTGTTGTTTTGGTAGTACAATCCCCGTCCGTACAACGCCTCCACACTTTTCGGATTTAATCGCAAAGCACTTCCGAAATACTGCGGAGCTAACTTATTATTCTTGTTGCTATTTAATATTCCAAGCTGCATATAGGCATCGTAATTTTCCGGCTCTTGCTCAACGCATGTTTGAAAACTTGAAATCGCTTTCACTGTATCGCCCGACTCTTTGTACACAAAACCTTTTATAAAATACGCTTTACCTTTGTGTTTGTCAATTTTCAACGCTTCATTCGCGTATTGAATGCACTCCTTATACTTCTTAATATACAAATGAAGTTCTGCCATTTTGAGCCAGGCGTCAATATTTTTCGGATCCAGTTGCAGACATTTCTCAAATGCCTTCTTCGCCTGCGGAATCAGTAGGTTGGCAAACATTACATCGGCCTGGATTAAATAATAATCTCCTTTGGTTGAATCGAGCTCCACCGCTTTGTTAATATCCGTGAAAGCCAGTTTAAATTTTTTCTCATCCATATAAATCTTCGCACGCTGATAATACGCGTCGGCATTTTTAGGATTCGCATTGATCTCGTGTGTAAGGCGATCAATTATCGACACAACAGGCGCAACGGTTTGCTGAGCCGGCGCATTTTTTTCTTCCTGTTTCTTCGGTGAGCATGATTGTACCACAGACAAAACAATGAGAGCAAGTACCGCTGACAGGATTTTTCTTTTCATCGGGAACAATGTTATTAAAAAAAATCAAATTGGAAGCTGGAAGTTGGAAGTTAGACGTTGGAGTTGGGAAAATGGATGTTGGAAATTAGAGGAGCCCTTCTTGACTCTTTGTTCTAACTTCTTGCTTCTAAAAAAACAAAAACCGCAAAGACATGAAACACGTCTTTGCGGTTTGAATGCTTGACAGAAAGATTAAGCGTTTTGCGCCGCTTCTCTCAAGGCCTCCCGGATCTTTGCTTCCAACTCATCTGAAAGTTCAGGGTTGTCGTGGAGTAATTGTTTCACAGAATCACGACCTTGACCTAATTTAGTTTCGTTGTAACTGAACCATGAACCGGATTTCTTGATGATGTTTTTTTCTACACCAAGATCAACGATCTCTCCTACCTTGGAAATACCTTCTCCGTACATGATGTCGAATTCGGCGATGCGGAAAGGAGGAGCTAATTTGTTCTTCACGACTTTCACCTTCGTCCGGTTACCAACGATGTTGTCACCGTCTTTGATCTGGCCGATTCTCCGGATGTCAAGACGAATAGAAGCGTAAAACTTCAGCGCGTTTCCACCGGTAGTCGTTTCAGGATTACCGAACATGACGCCTATTTTTTCACGAAGCTGGTTGATGAAAATACAGCAGCAGCCGGTGCGGCTGATGGTTGCCGTAAGCTTACGCAATGCCTGCGACATCAGTCGTGCATGCAAACCCATCTTGCTGTCGCCCATCTCACCTTCAATTTCACTTTTAGGAGTAAGAGCAGCCACAGAGTCAATGACAATAATATCAATCGCACCCGAACGAATCAGATTCTCTGTAATTTCAAGCGCCTGTTCACCGTTGTCTGGCTGAGAGATTAACAGGTTCTCGATGTCGCAACCAAGTTTCTGAGCATACAAACGATCGAAAGCATGTTCAGCGTCAATGAATGCGGCAATGCCCCCATTACGCTGTGCATTGGCAATCGCATGAATGGCAAGTGTTGTCTTTCCTGAAGATTCAGGTCCGTAGATTTCAATGACTCTTCCTTTTGGCAACCCGCCAATGCCGAGTGCATTATCCAATGAGATGGAACCGGTAGAGATGGATTCAATCGCTTCGATAGCCTGGTCGCCCATTTTCATGATGGTGCCTTTGCCGTAACTTTTTTCAAGCTTCTCAATAGTTAGTTGTAACGCTTTGAGTTTTTCTTTTGAAGTTTCCTTTGTTGTGTCTTTTGATTCTGCTGTTGCCATGGTTTTTGAAATTTTAAATGATGAATAATTGAATAAGGTGAAAAGATTGTAATACAATCATTACCGCTACCTGTAAACATGGGAATTCTTTTGAATAGTTTTACACGTGTTGAAAAATTTTTCTTAGAAACTGTATAAATTTCTATGCAAGAAAATGTTATAGCCAGCGCACCCTTCGACTTCGCTCAGGGTGACATCGTGCGCGGGGTCATGCTGAGCGTAGTCGAAGCATGTGCAATAGCAAATATTTGAGATGAATTTCAAACACTTTCTTACTGCTTTATGATCTTCCTGTGTATCTGCTGGTTCCCGTTGTAAACGGTTAAGAAGTACATGCCGCTGTTAAACCGGCTTAAGTCTATTTCAAATTTTGAAGAAATGATTGCATCTTTTATTAAAAGTTTTCCGGAGATATCATTGAACTCAAAGAAGCTATTTAGAGCGTTCGTCTCAATAGTTATTTTGTATTTCGTTGGGTTCGGAAAGACATTCAGTTCCGGAACCAGGGTTTCAAAACCAGCTATTCCGGTAGTACTTGCACAGCCAAAAGGAGATCCTCCGACAGCAACGAACAAAATATTCATGTACATCATGTCAAGATCAAGCGAGTCGACAAGGCCGTCACCGTTAATATCTTCCGGAATATAACCAAAAGCCTTGTTGATCGAAGCCATTTCCCAAAGATTCATATCCGTTCCATCAATTACCTGGTCCTGGTTAATATCTCCGGTGCAAATTAAAGCAACCCCTTGAGTAATATCCGCTGAACCACAAAATTGTTGAGGAAGAATAGTGAAATCATAAAAGACAGAGTCGCTTAAGAAAGAAACAGGATACAACGTATACACTTCCAACGAATTTCGATGAACTAATTGAATAAAATATCTTCTGTTCAACGTAACATTAGTGAAATTAAAACTGCCATAACCATTTGTTGTAATCACAGATTTGTGGGTGAATAAAACAGGGTTACCGGGTGTCGTATCTACAATATTTACGATCATTGAATCACATATATTGGGTTCGTTAACAGCATCAATAACAGCAACCATTCGTGCAAGCGACGGGCGATAAAACCCCTGGATAAGAGCATGAATATTAACCGTTACATTCTGGGCGTGAAGTACAATTGCAAAAAGAAAAAAAAGAATGTTCAGGAATAATTTTTTCATAAGAAGGATCGTTAAAAACGAAGTCTAAGAAAAAATATGACACGAGTCAATTGCCATTCATTATCAATGTCATTCACGTCTGATTCATTACGCATATAAACATCTGATTATTATGAAGTCATGGCTTATAACCTGATGTTGCTTCTAATGCGAGAATAATTAGAATGCGAAAGAGGTTGGCAGCACGAAAATATTATGCTTTCATTTTATTCTCGGCATAACGCATGATCTCATTCAACTCTTCGGGCTTAAACCACGCAATCTCCTCACCTTTCCGAAACCATGTAAGCTGACGTTTGGCATATCGTCTTGTATTCCGTTTGATAAGATCGATGGCTTCTTGCAATGGAATTTTCTTTTCGATGAAATCAAACAGCTCACTGTAACCTACCGTTTGTAAAGCATTCAGGTGACGAAAAGAAAAAAAATCTTCCGCTTCATTGAGCAAATCTTTCCTGATCATTTCATCTACCCGTTCATTGATGCGCCCGTAGACTTTTTCACGTTCATCATCCAACCCGATTTTTACAACAGCGAAATTCCTTTCCTTTTTTTCCTGCTTCCGAAGTTCTGAATATTTCATTCCCGTAAGAAGACAAACTTCTATTGCACGAATGAGACGATGTGGATTGTAGCGATCAACCGTTTCAAAATATTCCGGATCATGCTGAGCAAGTTTTGCCTGCAGCGCTTCTATACCCTTTTCGTCCAACAACGTTTTCAGTTCTTCCCGGAGTTCAGGATCGCTTTCAGGCAACTGATCTAATCCATCACACACAGCATTTACAAACAACCCTGAACCACCCACCATAATAGCGACATCGTGTTTCTTAAATATGGTTTCAAGACACTGAAGTGCATCCATTTCAAACTGCCCGACGTTGTAAGCGTCATGAATGGAAAGTGAGTTGATGAAATGGTGTTTGACTTTTTTCAACTCCTCTTCCGACGGTTTTGCCGTGCCAATATTCAACTCTCTGTAAAACTGGCGTGAGTCTGCGGAAATTATTTCGGTATTAAAATGCTCTGCGATATGAATGGCGACTGAAGTCTTACCGATTGCGGTGGGACCGATGATGGAGAGAAGAGTTTTTTTCAAGAGAAGCAAAAAGTAGGAGATGGGGGTTGGAAGTTGGAAGTAACGATGCAACGAAGCTAAAGATTCGTTTGATTTAGAAAATAAATTTGCAAGGCGGGTATTTAATCTAACAAGATTCTTCCAGAATGACGTGCTTTTAGCAGAACAACGAAACGAAAAAAAGATTTAAAAACAAGACTTACCAATGAACAATCCAACTTCTAACTTCCAGTTTTCTGCATCCAACTTCTAAAACTCATCCCCCTCTGCAGCACCTTCTTCATCGATCAGTTCATCGTCGGCTGTTTCGAGATCATCGCCGGGAACCACTCCCACTTCATCAACAGAAACCAATACTTCTTCGCCTTCAGTCCCTTCGGGAAGTTCTTCTTCCATATCGATCAACGACTGGCTTTCATCAAAATCTTCCGGCTCAGGAACAGCTCCAAGATTGGTGATGCCGAATTGTTTCGGAGCTTCTCCAATTACTTTGATGCAACGTGGATAAGCAGCTCCGGCTTCTTCATTCACAAGAATCTTCATCAGCTCAATGTGAAAAGTCCACATGGCATTGAAATCGAAAATATAATATATTTTTTGATGTGGATCAGCAATAAAATCACACAACCGCGCTTTTTTCATCGTAGCCACTCTCACTTTTTCATCGTCCTTCAATTCACGCGTGGTGATTTCCTTGCCTTTCTTCCAGTAATCATCACTCATATAAAAGGAAGTGGGCTTCGTCCCGTCGAACCCTATTGACTGGTGAATTGACTGGTGAAAATCTTCAAACGTCTGTGTCGATTTGATCTCGATGTCACGATGAATGTCATCGAAATCTTCAAATGTTACTCTGAAACGGTAAACTGCCATGTACTGTTAGTTGATTAAGTTGCTTCAAAAGTAGAAATATTTTTTTTCGAATTACAACAAGGAAAAAATTTTATTGCTTGTTGTTTTCAAGAGATCGTGTTAACTTGTGTTTTTGCTCCAGGCCCATTTCCCGCCCTTTCCTGATCATGAATTCATACGCGGAATTAAATTCATTTTTCACCTCTCCTTCGAGGATGGCTTCACGGATGGCATTCTTTATTTCCCCGACTTCCCTCCCGGGCTTGAGTTCAAATGTTTTCATGATGTCTTCGCCTGTTACCGGCGGCTGCCAATTGCGAATGCTGTCTTTCTCCTCCACCTCTTTCAACTTTCTGCCTACGACTTCAAAGTTCTCTTTGTACTTTTTTATTTTGTATTCATTCTTGGTCGTAACATCAGCATGACAAAGCATCATCAGCGAATCAATGTCGTCACCTGCGTCAAACAACAAACGCCTGATCGCGGAATCAGTTACATGATCCATGGCCAAAACAATCGGCCGCAAATGCAACTGCACCATCTTCTCCACGAATTTCATTTTCTCATTCAGCGGTAATTTAAAATGACGGAAGATGTGTTTCACCATGCGCGCACCTTTGTCTTCATGACCATGAAAAGTCCAGCCGTTCTCCTCATCGAAACGTTTTGTCTGCGGTTTTGCGATGTCGTGCAATATAGCAGCCCACCTAAGCCACAAGTCATCCGACGCTTTCGAAACATTGTCGAGCACCTGTAACGTGTGATAAAAATTATCCTTGTGTCCTTTTCCTTTCACTATTTCCACACCATGCAACAGGCAAAACTGCGGAAAGATAAGTTGAAGTAATCCTGTGTCAAATAAAAGTTTAAAGCCGATGGATGGTTTTGATGAAAGAATTATTTTGTTCAGTTCATCCGAGATTCGTTCGATGGAAACAATTGAGATTCGTTCCTTATTTTTCGCAATCGCATTCAACGCTTTTTCATCAATGGTAAAATGAAACTGCGATGCAAAACGAATGGCGCGCATCATGCGTAACGGATCATCTGAAAAAGTAATATCAGGATCCAACGGAGTACGGATCATCTTATCATTTAAATCCTGCACACCATTGAACGGATCCACCAGTTCTCCATAATTTTTTTCGGTGAGATGAATGGCCATGGCATTGATCGTAAAGTCTCTTCGTTTCTGATCTTCTTCGAGTGTACCGCTTTCAACAATGGGTTTACGGGAATCAATCCGGTATGATTCTTTACGTGCACCCACAAATTCGATTTCCCAATCTTCGGATTTAATCATGGCGGTACCGAAGTTTTTGAAATAGTTGACATGAACGGAATCTCCGAGTTTTTTGGCAACGTGTTTCGCCAGATCCATTCCGCTGCCGAGTACCACTACATCAATGTCTTTTGATTCGCGCTTGAGAAAAATATCCCGCACATAACCGCCTACTACGAAAGCTTCAGCGTTCATGGCTGCCGCTTCGTGAGCGATGATGGAGAAAACGGGATGCTGGAGATGTTTTTTCAAAGGGAGGCTGGAAGTTAGAAGATGGAAGTTGGAGGTTGGAGGTTGGAGGTCACAATGTTTTCCAGTTTTGGTGAAGGCGGGTTAACATTTTTCCGGTACTTTCTATTTTGCTATTGAAAATGGACAGTTCACCTGAATTAATATAATTGCAGTCTTTTGCAAATGAAATCCAATTTTCAGTTTCTGCACAGGAACCAAGAGCGGTAATCAAGTGTTGCTTAAAAACATTTTCGTATTGACGTTTCGCCCATCCTTCCGCAACATTCGCACTGATGGATCGTGAAGAACGAACCACCTGAGAAGTAAGAGAATAAATCTCTTCTCTTGGAAAATTTCTCGTCTTAAAAAAAACTTCCATTGCAAGTTCGTAAGATAATTTGTGTACATCAAGGTCTCTAAAAGATTTTATCATAATAATAGTTTTTAAAAGGTTATATATTTTAACAAAAGTATTAATTTCATTCTCATTTTCTTCCAACATCCAACATCCAACATCCAACATCCAACATCCAACATCCAACTTCCAACTTCCAACTTCCTATTTCCTGATAAACACAAACTTCCCTCCTCCTCCAATTTTAATAATCGTTGAAGGAGGAACTTTGATATGTTCTGCTTGTCGCAAATTTACTACATAATCAACACCATTAATAATAGATTCATCAATGTCTGAAAAGCTTGTCGGTGGCTCATTTCCAGATACGTTGGCGGAGGTGGATACAACCGGCTTCCTGAATTTTCCGATCAACAACTTACAGAATTCATCTTTGGTGATCCGGATTCCAATTGATCCGTCATCCGCAATTACATTCTTCGCAAGGTTTTTCGCGTTGTCATAAATAATGGTCAGCGGTTTTTCGGAAAATTCGATTAAGTCCCACGCAGCATCGGGAACTTCACGAACATAAGATTGCAGCTTTGCTTCGTTATCGAGAAGTACAATCATACTTTTCGAATCTTCCCGCTTTTTTAATTTGAAAATTTTCGCGACGGCTTCTTCATTGGTTGCGTCGCATCCGATTCCCCAAATTGTATCCGTTGGATATAGAATGATACCGCCCTTTTGAAGGACGTCGTTACAATTTCGTATTTCCTGAAGAGTTTCTTCCATCGTTCATTGAGTCAGCAGTTGCAGCTTGCAAACTGAACATGCAAATTTTAAAGTAATTCTTTCACATCAATCGTCAATGCACATTTAAAATGTCCTTTCGGACAAGTTTTAAAACCATGCAACCCGCAAGGACGGCAATCGAGTTCTACTTTTGTCTCGACAACTTTCGATTGATCGCTTAACGGACCGAAACCGAATGCCGGAACCGTTGAACAGAAAACCGCCGTTACCGGAGCATTCATCGCAGAAGCAATGTGCAGTGGTGCCGAATCGTTAACGTAATTCATCTTCGCTCCTTTCATTAATGCCGCTGATTGCAGAATGGAAAGTTTTCCGGCCATGTTAAATGAAATTTGAGATTTGAGGCGTGAGACGTTAGATATTATCCATTCACATAAAATTGCATCTGAAGATGAACCAAGCAGGTAAACATTCAGGTCATCAGGTAATTTATTAATCAGCTCAACCCATTTCTCTTTTGGAAATTGTTTCGTGAACCAGACTGACGCAGGAGCAATGCAGATATAAGAATTGAGATGTGAGATGTGAGATGTGAAACTTGAGATTTCTTTGAAATCGCTGTCAGTCGGATACAGTTTTGGTTTTGCGGGAATGTTATCGGTTAAGTTTTTGATGAGATCGTTGTTTCGTTCAATCTCGTGAACAGCCTCACCCCCGGCCGCTCTCCAAGAGGAAGGGTGGGAAATGACATGGACGATCTTCTTTGTAAACAAAAATGAAAAAGGATTTTTATCGAACCCGATTTTCTCTTTTGCGCCCGACAAAGCAGTGATCAATCCTGAACTTGCAAAGCGATGCAGATTGACGACAACATCATATTTATTTTTCCTGACTTTGGAAATGATCTTGAAAAGATTCTGTAATTTGTTTTGTTGCTTGTCCCACACAATCACTTCATGGATGAACGGATGATTTTCCAACAGGCCTTCATTTCCTTTTCTCAACAGGAAATCAATCTGCGCATCCGGAAAAAACTGATGTAATTTTTCAACAACGGAAGTCGCCAGGATTACGTCTCCGGTAAATGCAGTTTGTATGATGAGAAATTTTTTCAAGACACAGAATAAAATTTTAAACCGCAACAGAATGTTCCCGCAACGCATCATTCAGAGATGTCTTCAAATCGGTACTCGCTTTTCTTTGACCGATAATCAATGCACACGGCACCTGGAAATCTCCGGCAGGAAATTTTTTTGTGTATGATCCGGGAATTACGACCGAACGTGATGGTACAATTCCTTTGTATTCTTTCGGCTCATTACCGGTTACGTCAATAATTTTTGTCGACATGGTTAGCACGACATTCGCTCCCAGCACAGCTTCTTTTTCTACATGAACACCTTCGACCACAATGCAACGCGAACCAATAAAACAATTGTCTTCAATAATTACAGGCGCTGCCTGAACAGGTTCAAGTACTCCGCCGATTCCGACTCCGCCACTCAAATGAACATGTTTCCCGATCTGCGCGCATGAACCAACAGTCGCCCATGTATCCACCATCGTCCCTTCATCCACATACGCTCCGATGTTCACATACGACGGCATCAGGATAACACCTTTGGCCAGGAAACTTCCATAGCGCGCGATGCCATGAGGAACGACACGTACACCGAGTTCAGCATAATTTGTTTTCAGTTTCATTTTATCGTGAAACTCCATCGGGCCGGCATGAAGTGTTTCCATCTGCTGCAAGGGGAAATAAAGGATGACTGCTTTTTTAATCCAGTCATTTACCTTCCAGCCGTTCTCAGTCGGTTCCGCAACGCGTAATTTTCCCTTATCGAGTTGTTCAATTACTTCACGAATAACTTCTTTCGTCTTTGTCTCTTTTAGCAAATCACGGTTGTTCCACACAGATTCAATTAGTTCTTTCATCATATTTGAAATATAAGGCAAAGAAAAACAAATTTAATGACGATGAACTAAGAACTAAAAACCAAAAACTAAGAACTAACAACTAATCCTAAAAACTCCGAACTTCATGTATATTTGCACAATGCCAAGAATCATTGCAATTGACTATGGAACAAAACGCGTCGGGCTCGCTGTCACTGACACGAACCAGATCATTGCCACGGGACTTGATACGATTCACGCGAAGGATGTTATTAAATACCTGAAGGAATATGTTTCGAAAGAAGAAGTGATCTGTTTTGTGGTGGGAGAACCGAAGCAAATGGATGCGACGGATTCACTGATTAAAAACCAATTGGACCAGTTCATCAATCAACTGAAGAAAAATTTTCCCGACATTCCGATAGAACGCACCGACGAACGTTTTACGTCTATGATAGCTTCGCAGGCATTGTTAATGAGCGGTGTTAAAAAAAAAGACAGACAGAACAAAGAATTGGTTGATATGACGAGCGCAATAATTATTTTGCAGTCGTTTATGGAGAACAAAAAATCAATAGACAGTAGACAAGAAAAAAGGAAGTAGAAAATCACGATTTATTTTTGCCAACTGCTTATTTGCCAACTGTTGACTTTTAATTTATGAAACTACCCATTATAGCATACGGGGATCCCGTCCTGAAGAAAAAGGCAGCTGATATTTCGAAAGATTATCCTAAGCTGAAAGAGATAATTGCTGACATGTATGAAACCATGTATGCAAGCAAAGGTGTCGGTCTTGCAGCACCGCAGGTCGGGTTATCAATTCGCCTTTTCATTACCGACGGCTCTCCTTTTGAAGAAGAAGAGGACGTGAAAGACTTCAAACAGGTTTTTATCAATCCCGTGATCAAAGAAGAAGAAGGCGCGTTGTGGAAGTTCAATGAAGGTTGCCTGAGTATTCCGACTATCCGTGAAGACATCCAACGAAAAAAAACGATCTACCTAGAATATTACGACCAGGAATGGAATTTTAAAAAAGAGACGTATTCAGGAATTGCCGCTCGAATCATCCAGCATGAATACGATCATATTGAAGGAGTCCTGTTTGTAGATCGGATTTCTCCGTTCCGAAAAAGACTGCTGAAAAATAAACTGCTTGATATCTCCAAAGGAATCGTGGACGTGGATTACAAAATGAAATTTCCTGTAAAAGCAAAATAAATATTCAACATACTATGAAAAACAAAATCATCTACTCTATTCTCATTGCATGCAGTCTTACAGTATATTCATGTAAGCCGGGCAAAGACAAAATGAAAGAAACGATTGTGCTGAATGAAGAGAAGCTGTTCAACAATTCGACGAAGATGTTGGATACAGCAGTCGCCAATACCATCTTAAAAACATACATGGAGTTTGCTGATCGCTTTGCTGATGATACATTGGCGCCCGCCTATCTTTTTAAAGCGGGAGATCTTCTGAACGGAATGAGAAAATACAAGGAAGCAATTGAAACATTCGGACAGTTCCGTCAAAAATTTCCTGATCACCGGAAAGCTCCTGTGGCACTGTTTCTACAGGCATTTATCAACGACAACAATCTGCATGATGTGGAACATGCGAAAATATTGTACTCAGAATTTTTGCAGAAATATCCGAACCATGAACTCACTCCGTCTGCCAAAGCATCACTCAATCAGCTGAACTTAGGATTGACAGACGAACAACTGATCAAGATGTTTGAAGCGGAGCATGACAGCCTCGCAAAGGCAGGAAAATAATCAGGATTTAAACTCTTCAGCCAGTTTTTTTTCCAGCTCATCTACACTAATTCCTACTTTGATCTGGCCTTCCTGCGCGATTGAAATTTCGCCGGTCTCTTCGGAAACCACGAGAGCTATTGCATCACTCTGTTCAGTTACCCCGATGGCCGCCCGATGACGCATGCCGAGATGTGCCGGCAGTTCTACATTTTCTGTGACAGGTAAAACACAACGCGCCGCTTTTATTCTGTTGTTCACGATGATGATGGCTCCATCGTGCATCGGGCTGTTCTTGAAAAAAATATTTTCGATGAGCCGTTGCGAAATTTCCGCCTCCATACTATCGCCGGTATTGGAAAAATATTTTAACTCAGAAGATTTCGCGAGTACAATGATGGCTCCTGTTTTGTCTTTTGCCATCTGCCTGCACGCTTTCACAATGGCTGAAATATTCAACGGTGATTTTTTTTCCGACTGCCAGTTCCACGGAAGAATTTGTTTCGTGAAGGGATTGCGTGCGATAAAACTGTTCGTTCCGAGAACAATGAGGAAGCGTCTGATCTCCTGTTGAAACACAACGATCAACGCGATGAAACCAAGACTGATGAATTGTCCGAGAATTGTCCCAAGCAATTGCATGTTCAGTATTTTCACACACACCCAATACAATGCATACACGGTGAGCAGGCCGATGAATATGTTGATAGCAACACCGCCGCGAAGCAGGTTATATAGTTTGTACAAAAGAAAAGTCACGATCGCAATGTCGATCAGGTCGATGAGCCTGACGGTGAGAAAGCCGATGTGAAAGAGATCCATGCTGGTGTTTATGGTTTACGGTTTGTGGAAAGATGTTTACCGTTTTTGGTTTAATGTTTACTGTTTACGCGGCTGGTCGGCGGTGGACCGTCGACCGTGTACCGTTGACTATTTTTTTTCAAACGCAAGATACAAGTTTAATAGCTTCAACTGCTTCCTTCACATCATGAACGCGAAGGATGTTCGCTCCTTTCATCAAGGCAATGGTATTGAGAACAGTTGTTCCGTTTAACGCGTCTTCCGCTTTTATATTTAATATTTTATTCACCATCGATTTTCTTGAAAGTCCGGCAAGGATAGGCCGCTCGAGCATCTTAAACAAATCAAGGTGATGCAACAATTCAAAATTATGCTCCACCGTTTTTCCGAAACCAAATCCGGGATCAACAATGATATCGTTCACACCGAGCAAAAGTATTTGTTGAATCCGATCAGCAAAATAATTGATCTCGTCGTTAACGACATTTTCATATTGCGGATTTTGTTGCATTGTCTGCGGAGTTCCTTGTATATGCATCAGCACATAGGGAACTTTCAGTTTCGCAATCATCGGAAACATGTCGCTGTCCATTGATCCGCCTGAAATATCATTGATGATGTCGGCACCATTGGCAACAGCTTTCTCAGCAACGTCCGCATAAAATGTATCAACAGAAAGAATGATGCAAGGAAATTCTTTTCGGATTTTCTTCAGTGATGATTCCATCCGCTTCCACTCTTCTTCTGCATGTATCAGCGTTGCTTTCGGACGAGTTGATTGAGCGCCGAGGTCAATGATAGCGGCACCTTCGGAAATCATTGTGCTTACACGATCAATGATCTCATTCTCCGTTTTATACATGCCCCCGTCATAAAATGAAGAAGGGTCCAGGTTCAGTATGCCCATCACTTTTGCTGTTGAAAAATCAAGCAATGTTCCATTGCAGTTGATGGATTTTTTCATCTTAAAAAATGTATCTTCGGCAGCGTTTTCCAAATGAATATTTTAAAAATAGTTGTGAACTAAATGGAAGTAATGGTCAACCAGACATCAGTACAATACGACTCAGTTATTACACACTGCAAAGATATCTTTCTAAAGAAAATGAAAGATTACGGAACAGCATGGCGAATTCTTCGCGTCAGTTCCATCACCGACCAGATTTTTATCAAGGCGCAACGCATCAGGAGCATTGAAGACAAAGGGACGCAGCGTGTAAGCGATGGCATCGATTCCGAATTCATGGGCATCATCAACTATTGTGTGATCGCGCTTATTCAATTGGAGATGGGAAATGAATCGAATCTTGAAATGACGGAAAAAGAAGTGGTTGAACACTTCGACAAACACGTTCTTGAAGCCAAGCGTTTGATGGAAAATAAAAATCACGATTATGGAGAAGCTTGGCGCGACATGCGTGTGAGTTCGATGACCGATTTAATCCTGATGAAGATTCTCCGCATTAAACAAATTGAAGACAACAAAGGTGAAACGCTGATCAGTGAAGGCATTGCCGCGAATTATTACGACATGCTGAACTATGCAGCTTTCGCTTTGATTAAGATGACAGAGGAGAATTGATTTTTAAACCACGAGGCACAAAGATTCATTCAGTTTTCATTCCTCTATCTGAATATTGGTTGGTTACAGAACTAAGAACTAAGAACTAAGAATCAAGAAAAGAGAGCCAAAAATTAATATCTATTTTTCGACATCCAACTTCTAATTTCCAACTTCCAGCATGAAAATACTCGCCCAAATCTCCCGCGTCCTCGTTGGCGTTCTCTTTATCATTTCAGGATTTATCAAAGCCAATGATCCGATCGGGTTCTCTTATAAACTGAAAGAATATTTTGAAGTGTTCGGAATGCCCTGGCTTGGCAGCGCCGCTTTGGTGATGGCAATTGTTATTTGCGCTGCCGAAATTGCGTTAGGAGTCGCCCTGCTTCTCGGAGCGAAAATGAAATTCACCTCATGGTCATTGTTACTGATGATTCTTTTCTTTACCTGGCTTACCTTTTACTCATGGTACTATAATAAGGTGACTGACTGTGGTTGCTTCGGAGATGCACTTCACCTGAAACCGTTCCAGTCGTTCATGAAAGACATCGTACTGCTCATACTCATTCTTTTTATTTTTATCAGGCGAAAAGAAATTTCTCCTTTGTTCAGTGACCGCGCTGCTACTTATCTTTCGTATGCCGGCTTCATCGCTTCGTTTGCTTTTTCAGTTTACTGCTACATGCATTTACCGGTAATTGATTTCCGTCCGTATGCAATCGGAAAAAATATTAAAGAAGGAATGAAACTTCCTCCCGGAGCGGTGAAAGACAGTATTACAATGCTATTCATCTACCAGAAAAACGGGAAGCAAATCGAGATGACTCCTGACCAGATCAAGGACATCGACAGCACATACAAATTTATCGACCGTAAAGACAAAGTGATTCGTGAAGGAGATCATCCTGCTATTCATGATTTCTCAATCGTTTCGATGGACGGAACCGACATCACAGAAGATGTTTTAACAATGGAAAATGTTTTTCTGCTGGTTGCTTATGACATTAAAAAAACAGATACAAAAGCTCAGAGTAAGGTAAATGATTTTGTAGCGTTGTGCCAGAAAGCAGGAATAGAATTCATTGGCTTAACGGGATCTTCTCCTAAAGATGTGGACGCTTTTCGTCATGAACACAATTCCATGTTTGAATATTACCGTTGCGATGAGACCGCTCTGAAAACAATGATCCGCTCAAATCCCGGACTGATGTTGCTGAAGAAAGGAACTGTAACGGCGATGTGGCATTACAACGACTTCCCTACTTTTGATGAAGTGAAGACGAAGTGGCTAGGGAAATGAGGTGATGGAGGTTGGAGGTTGGAAGTTGGAAGTGACGAGGTGACGAAGACCGAATCTTTCCGTATCGAAAAAATAGTTTTTATTGAATCTAAAAAAAATAGCATGTATAAAATTAAATTCGCTTTCCTTGTGTTGTTGTTGTTTTCTTTTAATTCATTCAGCCAGTCTAAAAATGAAAAACTCTTTATAGAAAAAGTTCAACGATTTAAAAAGTCGACGACACTCGTTCAATTAACAGGAGATGAAGTATTCGATAACCATCTTCGTACCGCTTTTCAAAAATATTGGAAGCATACACCTGTTGAATTTGTTACCAAAGATATCGTGTTGGAAAGACTGCCTGATCAGAGATATTCATTTTTTGCTCCGATGACCTTCA
>JAYVZS010000107.1:0-10137 GCA_043783155.1 Bacteroidota bacterium
TCTAACACATGCGGCTTATTAAAATAATAATGTTCGCTATGATACGGATTCAAAAACAGTCGCCCGGTTTGTATATACCAGTAATAACAAACACGGCCGACAATAAAAAAAGCAATTGCTATTCCTATTAAGCTAAATGCCGAAAACAGGTTTTGTTTAACAATGGATAAAAATTTTTCTTTGTTCAATCCGAAAACGGGTAATAATAAAAGTATAATAATATTCTGCGGTCTTACTGAGATAATCAAAGCCAGAAAAATAAAACTCATTCCAAGCAGGAAGTTTCTTTTATCATACTCCGTGCTCAACAATCGGATGACAAACCAGAAAAAAGCGGCGATCAGAAAAAAAGAATAGCAATGCGTTTGCGACGACCACGTAGAAGCATAAAGCAACAAGTTGGTTCCAAAAAGGAGAATGCTGAGAACCGCAACCTGAATAAGAGCTGGTATTTTAAAATGCGTTAAAATTTTCTTTGTGAATCTTAAACCCAACCACGTATAAAAAATTCCCGCAATGCCAATTCCATACTGATAAATATCAGAATAACCATCGGCCGGAAGATGAAAAAGCAACGCAAGCAAATGAGCCAGCAAAAAAAATGGCATCCACAATAGTGATACGCCGGGAAAATATTTATTCACCCTGATACCATCAAACTCATTGATAAAATTTCGAGTCGGCGGATTGTAGCTTGGATAATAATACTTCTGCGAGACTTCATTGAAAAAACTAAACGTATTGTCGTGATAGATGAATGCAGCCGGGAGATACACGTAATACCCAAGCCCTTCTGCCATTATGACCTTATCATATTTGTTGCTGAAATCTTTCGTACAGAAAAAGTAACCTGCCAACACAAACAAAAGAATTCCGCAAATGTATTTATGAATAAAGTTCATTGGTGTTCATCGGATTTCAAACGGCATGTCGAATTTTAATAATCGTCGACGATCAACAAAAATTATTCGTAGCGCAACGCATCAATCGGATCGAGGCGTGATGCTTTTACGGCAGGGTAAAGACCGGATGCGATTCCAACAATGAAACAAATTGCAAAACTCACAATGATCCATCCCCACGGAATAATGAAATCAGTTTTAAACAGCAAGGCGACTAAGTTCCCGATGATAACACCAAGAAAAGTTCCTACAATGCCACCAATCTGGCAAATGGTAATGGCTTCCAGTAAAAACTGTTTCATGATTACGATGGGTGTTGCGCCAATGGCTTTTCGTATTCCGATCTCTCTTGTTCTTTCCGTAACCGACACCAGCATGATATTCATTAAACCGATGGTTGCGCCCAGTAAAGTAATAACCCCGATAATGATTCCGGCCAATAACACGTTATCGAGCTGACTGATAAAAAGCTGTGCGATACTGTCGCTCTTCATAATATCGAACGTATTATCTTCGCCTATTGGAACCTGACGGATAATCCGGAATAGTCCTGTGGCCTCACCAATGGCAGTTTCCATCGACTGCATCTCATTTACACTTACATTGATGGCAAACGACATGTTTGGACGTGAAAAATTTTGTTTCACATTAAACAATGGAAGTATACATGTTTTATCACCGCCAAAACCCATGGCAGTTCCCTTTGATTTCAACGTTCCAATTACGCGATACTTCATGCTCCCAACGGAGATTACTTTATCGACAGGATCTTCATTCACAAAAAGTTTATCAACGAGTTCTTTTCCAAGGATAACGACATTGTCACCATATAAAACTTCCTGCGGAGAAAAATTTCTGCCTTTCTCAATGGTGTATCCTGAAGTTGAAAGATAATTTTCATTTCCTCCCATCACCTGAATGTTTGGATTGGTTTTTTTATCGGCAAATTTTAATGTAGAAGTTCCTGTACCGAATGTAGAAACCGAAACCGTAGCGGAAAATTTAAACTCATCTGCAAAACGGGTGGCCTGGTAATAATCGATCGGCTTAAATTTCTTCGGACGTTTTCCTGAATTGCCAATGTGAATGTGCAATCCCCTGTTTTGAATTGTGAAAGAATTCGCTCCCATGCTCTGGAAGTTGCTGCTGATAGAAGACTTGATCGCGTCAATTGAAGTAAGAATTCCAACCAACGCCATGATACCAATGGCGATGATCAGCGCTGTTAACACTGTTCGAAGCAACTGGCTTCGGATACTTTGCAGCGATACTTTTAGATTTTCCTGAAAGTCCATAAATAATGTTTGGTCGTGAAATTAGTGAAATCCTTTGTTTCATACGATTTTAAAAAATATTTAACAGAAAACGCTTAATTACCAATAGCCAATAAGTAAATTACCAATAACCAATTTACCAATTGTCAATTCGAAAACACGCGGCATTTGAAAATTACTCTTTAATAAATTCAATGATCATTGAAAATTGGTTATTGGTCATTAATAAGGGATCCCGGACTTTTTACAACTAACAATATTTATGTATCTTTGGCGTTAGAATATTAAAGCTAACAACAAAAAAAAATATCATGAAAAAAATTCTCGTAGTTCTATCTCTTGTCAGCTTCGTAGCTGTCAATGTTTCTCTGGCCCAGACACCTCAAGCTGCCGCTAAAGAAACCAAAAAAGAAACAGTGGTAAAATCAGATGAAAAACCTGCTGCTCATGCTTGCTGCAAAGGCGGTTCAATGAAAAATTGTTCTGCTGAGCAAATGAAAAGCTGTACACCTGCTGAAAAAGCTGCTTGTGTAAAAGGCGACAAAGCTGCCTGCAGTCACAGTGACAAGACAAAAGCAGATGCCGGAACTGAAAAGAAAGAAGTAACAAAGGCAAACAACAACTAATTGTTTGGTTCTTCAAAATTTAAAAACCCTTCGGAAACGAGGGGTTTTTTATTGAACACTTTTTAGGAGCTGTTTAAATTTTATTGCCGGAATTTATTTCACACATGCTTCGACTCCGCTCAGCACGACCGATGCATGCTGTCTCCCTGAGCCGAAACACAGAGCGAAGTGGAAGTTGAAGGGTTGCGCTGGTCGTAAAACTTTCTTCCGATTTTTTTAAAACCGTTTCTTTATCAGAGAAAACTTTTCAACTCATCCAGCGAACTTATTTCAAACGTTACTTTTTCGTTGTGTTGAGTTTTATCAGGATTAAAGAAAACCGCATCCCATCCTGCATTCAGGGCGCCAATGACATCTACTTCCAATCCGTCGCCGATCATCAGACAATCTTCTGCGGTTGCATTTGCTTTTTCAAGGGAGTGATAAAAAATATTCACATCCGGTTTTTTAAAACCAGTATGTTCTGAAATAATGATCTCAGCAAAATACTTTGACAGATCAGCTGAATCAAGTTTGATGTACTGCGCTTCCTGAAAACCATTGGTGATTATGTGCAGCATATATTTTTCATGCAGGTAAGTAAGCACTTCATGCGCATGAGGAAAAAGATAATTTTTCTTCGGGCTGATGCTGATGTAATCTTCTGCCAGTTCAGGCGGAGCGAGTTCAGCGTCCAGTCCCATGTCCCAAAAAGTAAGGGCGAAGCGTTTGTTGCGCAATGTTTCCTTGTCAATTTTGCCAAGACGGTATTGCTCCCACATCATGGCATTCCGTTCCTGGTATGTTTTAATAAAAACTTCGGGAGAAGAAACACCAAGTTCATTCAATCGGTGAGTATGATACAATTCATGCAGAGTTTCTGTTGAGTTACGTTCAAAATCCCAGAGTGTATTGTCGAGATCAAAAAAAATGTGCCTGTATTTTTTCATCTGAGAATGTCATGAATGTTTCGTGCATGCGTGAGTTCAAAAAGAGAAGTGAGTAAAAGCGACCAGCAAACAATGGAGATGAACATGTAGAGGAGAATTTTTTTTCGGTTGCTTTCCAGACGTGTCATCACAAATGTCCCCAATGGAATTGAAAAGAGAATCGGTGTGAGTGCTGCCAGCCCTACCAATCCGTATGTAGTCCAGATGCGTACAATTCTTCGCGAACGCGGTGTAAATATTTTTTTCTTCCATTCATGTTTTTCGATGTAGTTGTAATGAATTTCCACATCTTCTTCAATGTCTGCAACCGGGGGAGAATAAAATCCGCGTCTCTGCTTTGAAAAAAACATTCTCATTCTTTTTCGAATTCCCCTGTACACTTTCAATATCCATTTACTAAAATACATAAAAACAAATACGCCCAGCATACCACCTGTAATGCATGCGATGTTCGCCTGAACGAATCCGAATTCAGGTTCGTACTTTTCGTTGAGGTACACAAGAGTAGGTCCCCCGATGAATTTTACACTGGATAACAAAACGACTAAAAAAAAATGAATGACTTTCTGCACTATTCCCCCTTTAGAAATTTTAATGACAATTCAGAAAAGGCATGATAAAAAAAGAAATCAGAGTTTTGCACCGTACGCAAGATCACCGGCATCGCCAAGCCCGGGAACAATGTATGCCTGCGCTGTTAACTCTTCATCAACGGCAGCAGCCCAGATGGTAATTTTTTCTGACAATTGACTTTTTACATATTCGATTCCCTGTGTACTTGCAAGCGCACTCACAATATGTGTATGCTTTGGAATACCTCTCTCCATAAGCGCTTTGTATGTCATCACGATGGAAGAACCCGTGGCGAGCATCGGGTCGCAAAGAATCAGAATCCTGTCTTTCAACGATGGACTTGAAACATATTCCAGTTTGATATCGAAGCTTCCGTCTTTGTGATGTTTGCGGTAAGCGCTGATAAATGCATTGTCAGCATGATCGAAGTAATTGAGAATTCCTTCATGCAATGGAAGTCCGGCACGTAATATAGTCCCGATGATGGGTTGCTCCTGGAGAACAGGAACGTTGGCAATGCCAAGTGGTGTAGTCACTTCTTTCACATCGAAGATCATACGCTTACTGATTTCATACGCGAATATTTCCCCGATCCTCACCAGGTTTCTTCTGAAGCGCATACGGTCTTTCTGAATGTCAACATCGCGCAATTCCGACACAAATTGATTAATAATTGAATTTTCGTGGCTGAGATTATGTACCATAATTTTCTTTCCTTATTTTTTAAACCACTTCACGTAAGCAGGCAGGTTGTTTTTTTTGATTTGTAAATATACAACTTCCTTTGAACCAAAACTCTTATAAAAACGAGCCAGGTTTTGATTCATGGAGCCCTCAAAATCAAAGGTCTTCGTCTCGCCTGCATGCGCGTTGATGAACGAATCGATGATGAAACTCATTGCGCCCGTGTTGCGCGATTCTTTATCAGCTGCAGAAAATAAAAAAATAAATTCATGCGTTGACTCAAGAAAGACTGCACCGGCACAGAATTTTCCTGTTGGCGTTTTCGCTCCAATCAAGGTGATCAGATTTCTTTTTTTCGCTTCATGAATTAAATCAAACAGCATGCTGTATTCTTTCTTTCCTAAATTATCGATGTTCTTTCCTCTGTTCTCCTTAAAGATCTGAATAATTTCTTCCGGCTTAATTTGAAAGGAAAGTTCCAATTGACTTTTTACGGCGCGTTTAATATTTCTGTCAAGGTTTTCAGAATACGACCCACGAATGTTCTCAACAGATTGATTCAGATCAAGGTGATGCGTGAGCCGTCCTGAAATTTTAAAATCCTTATAATGACAGGTATTCGCTGAGTTCAGTTGAATTTCGACAAGACGATATTGAACAGGAATTTCATTGAGGAAATCGTGAATAGTTTTTTCAGCAACAGTTTCATCACCGGAAAAAATTCCAAGTTGCTGCGTAAAGAACGGCTGGTACAAGTAATAAAAACCCATCTTCTTTCTCCAGGTCAATGGAAAAACCGTTCGGTAATCAGCATCCGCTAGAGCATTCCAGCCGGGAGAAACAATGTCAAGATACCATGATTCCGCATACACCATTCCGTTCGGAGAGCGTTGAATGCAATCGTCCCATTTCTTTTTATCAATATCATGATGCGTTAAATAGATTGGCTTCATCCGGAAAATTATTGCGCTGCTATTTTGACAACCTGTTCATACACGTCTTTCCAACCCTCCCACGGATGCATGTTACTCAGCGATTCATTGTGCCACAAGCTGATGAAGGTTCCATCCACCTCTTTCACTTCCTTTACCAGCGGCGTAATGAAACGGATGGCCTCTTCCGGTTTTACTTTCATATAATATTTCAATGTGGCGTCCATGACAGCAAACGGGTGAACTTTCAGTTTTGTCGATGCTTCAAATTCGAGGTCATAAAAATAAAAAGCGGTGCAGATACCGGCTCTGAAACCGACATCGCCCGAATATCCCATCGTGTAATCATCGGTGATATCATGATCCAGCAGCCGTCGATACGTGACCGGGAAATGCATCATCAGGAAATGCTGACGGCTTTTTGTAACATCCCTTTTCAGCACTTTCCGTAACCGTGAAATTTCTTTGCGGAGTTTTTCAGGATTTGTATTTGACCCGAATGAAGGATGGATACCCACATCAGAATAATCAGCTATCGACTTGATCAACGACTGAAATTTTTTACGACTGATAGAAACATTTTTATCATTCTCACCATAATCGCCGAGGAGAAAAAAATAAATACATGTCAGATTATATTTCTGCTGGATCACATTTAATGTATCGTAGGTATCATACGGATCTTTTTTGTAACCGAGCAACACAGATGTCCTGTCTGTAATCGCTTTCACATCCAGTTTGGATAACGACCGAAGGAGAGCGCCGCCCGTTCTCATCAACCCTTTTTCTTTGTAAGCGTATGCATTGTCGATATCAATGGTCGAAATGTATTGATATGTTCGATGAGGAAATTTAAGTTGAGGGAATTTATCGCTGAGAACTTTTTTGATTTTCTTCGCCCAGATATTGACCAATGGTTTCTGCAAAAAACCTTTTTCATACGCGAGACTTTGCACAGCATCAAATCGATCGTATATATCCCGCTGGTGAGGGAGGTATTCTTCGTAACGTGTCACCAGGTAAAAAGAAGCTGCAAAAGGATCGAATGGAAAAATATATTTCGGATGAGTAGCGAAAAATGCCTTTGTGTTTTCCCAGTCAAACACAGAAATGTCTTGCCGGTGAATGCCTTTTTCGAACAATAGTTTTGAAGCGTAGAAAAATAATTCATCGGCCACCTTTTCTTCGCTGTAGTTAAACTTTGGTAGTATGCTGAAACCGAATTCATGTAAGCTATGCGTAATCGAATAATCGATACCCAGTACTTCTTTGAATACGAGATCAAACGCATATTTGAGCCGGGGCGTTGTGAGTGGTGTATAGATGAGAAGCAAGGACACGATTAAAAAGATTTAGGATTCAGCAGCCAAGACGCAAGATTCAAGACGCAAGATTCAAGATGGAGTATATTCATTGATGTCATATATAATTTTCTTTTTGGTTTTGTCTCACATCTCATATCTCACGTCTCAAATCTCCATTCACATCATTCCCTCATCCGCAAAACTATAAAAACTGTTTTGAGTAACGATCAGATGATCGAGTACGGAAATTTCAAGCACCTTCCCGGCTTCTACCAGGTTTTTTGTAAGCCGGATATCCGCTTCACTGGGTTTTACATTCCCACTTGGATGATTATGACAAAGAATAATTGAGGACGCTTTGCTATCCAAAGCAGCTTTAAAAATTATTTTCGGATCGGCGACAGTCCCCGCCATTCCGCCAAAACTGATTTGTTGTTTACCGATAATCATGTTGGCACGGTTCAGAAATAGAATCCAGAATTCTTCGTGGTGTAGATCTCCCAGCAATGGTTGAAACACGTCAAAGGCATCCTTACTCGTGGTAATTTTATCACGCTTCGTTGCCGCCGCATCTTTTCTTCTTCTCCCTAATTCGAGCGCTGCCACAATGCTGATGGCTTTGGCTTCACCGATGCCCCTGAACTTCATCAGCTCTTTCACGCTCACCTTGCTTAATTCGTTCAGGTTGTTCTGCAAATCACCAAGTAACCGTTTCGAAAGTTCCACTGCCGTTTCTTTGTCATTGCCGGAAGTGATCAGGATGGCAATTAATTCAGCATCCGATAAAACATGTTTTCCTTTTAGGAGGAGTTTTTCACGCGGGCGATCCTCTTCTGCCCATGATTTAATTGTTAGTCTTTCCATTTGATTAAAGTTTTAAGATTAGAGAAAAATTTTAAAAGAATTACTTTTCAAAACTACAAATAAAAACGGTCTTTCCATTTCTGAAAAGACCGTTCCATAAAATTTTTTTACTGCTTATTTAATATGATTCAAATGAACCTGAAGTTCTGATTTTAAGTTAGACGCCTTGTTCTTATGAATGACGTTTTTCTTGGCGAGTTTATCGAGCATCGCTGCCAATTTAGGAAACGCCGCCGCTGCGTCTTTTTTAGTTTTCAGATCACGAAATGCTTTGATCGCATTACGGGTAGTCTTGCCCTGGTACTTATTACGCAGTTCTTTTGCCTTATTAGACCTGTTTCTTTTGATGGATGATTTGTGATTAGCCATTTTTATTTTTCCAATTTGGGAGCGCAAATATACAACTATCGGGATATAATACAAACAAATTTTTTCATTGCGCTTGAGAACCCGGAAACAATGTATTTACCTGGCCTTCAGAAGCATTACCCTGATATTTTCGCCATTAATATATTCTTTACTTTTACCCGCATTTAGAAATTATGAGCATAGATAAACAATCCATTATCGGTGTGGTCGGCGCCGGAACCATGGGAAGCGGTATTGCCCAGGTGGCCGCGGCAGCCGGACATTCAGTAAAGATTTATGACAGTAATTCGTCGGTTCTTCAAAAGGCGGCGGACAATCTGAGGTCAACCATCAACAAACTAACAGATAAACAAAAGATCACAAAAGAGAAAGGTGAATCGATTCTGAACAACATCAAATGGATTGATGACTTGAAAAAATTCACCGGATGCTGTCTCATTATCGAAGCGGTAATTGAGAACCTTGACGTAAAGCAAAAACTTTTTTCTGAGCTGGAAAAAATTGTGGATGATACCTGCGTGCTTGCCACCAATACGTCTTCCCTTTCCATTACTTCCATCGCGACAGCCTGTTCAAAACAGGACCGCGTAATTGGCGTTCACTTTTTCAACCCGGCGCCTTTGATGCCGCTGGTGGAAATTATCAAAGGTCTGGCGACAGGTTTAAAAGTTGAAAGCGATACAAAAAAATTAATTGACAGTTGGGAAAAAGTTACTGTACTGGCAAAAGACACGCCTGGGTTTATTGTGAATCGCATAGCTCGTCCGTTCTATGGCGAGTCGATCAGAATTTACGAAGAAGGAATTGCCGACTTCGTCACTATTGATTGGGCGATGAAGGAAATCGGCGGCTTCAAAATGGGGCCATTTGAATTGATGGATTTAATCGGCAACGATATTAATTATGCAGTCACAGAAACGGTGTGGACACAATTGTTTTTTGATCCGCGTTACAAACCTTCTCTCACGCAAAAAAGATTGTTTGAGGCAAAACGTTTCGGAAAAAAATCGGGAATAGGCTATTATAATTATGCTGAAGACGCTGTGCTCCCTGAACCAAAAAAGGACCGTGTGTTGGGCGAACAAATATGCGATCGCGTTGTGGCTATGCTCATCAATGAAGCTGCTGATGCGCTTTATATAAACATCGCCTCAAAAGAAGATATCGATCTTGCTATGACAAAAGGAGTCAACTACCCGAAGGGCTTGTTGAAATGGTGTGATGAAATTGGCGCGGAAAAAATTCTAAATAAGCTGAACTATCTGAAAGAAGAATACGCGGAAGACAGATACAGGCCAAGCGTTCTACTAAAGAAAATGGTAAAAGAAAACACTGAATTTTATTCATTATAATTTAGATAACTTACTTGGCAATTCTAAAATATGACAGTTGAAAAAAACAATACTCTCGCAAAAAAGATCGTTGATAAAATGTTTGATGATGATGCATTCAGTCGCTGGATGGGCATCGAGCGTATTCTGATTGAGCAAGGCCATTGCATTTTAAAAATGAAAGTAAGACAGGAGATGGTAAATGGTTTCGGAATTGCTCACGGCGGCATCGCATTTTCTTTCGCCGACAGCGCGCTGGCTTTTGCATCGAATGCATACGGCAGATTAAGTGTAGCATTGGAATGTTCAATTTCATTTCCTGTCGCGGTAAAAGTCGGTGACGTCCTTA
>JAYVZS010000108.1:0-25046 GCA_043783155.1 Bacteroidota bacterium
CGACATCCGGCTTCCCGACACCAATAAAACCAATTGGTGAAAGTGTTTCATTGATCAACGGAAGTTCAAGTTCTTTCGCTCTGCGGTTGAAGAATTCCACTTTCGACTGTAACTCTTTTTGCATGATCGTGATTTCATCTCCCAGGTGAATTTTTGCAGAAGCGATAGTCGCTCCTAAAATCATCGGCGGCATCTGGATGGAAAAGATAAACGCCTTGCTACAATTCTTCACCATCTTCTTGCTTTCTTCATTCGGGTAGATCAACACACCACCTGCACTACCAAATGCTTTTGTCAATCCTGTGGTGAGATATAATTTCGGATGATGATCTCCCTGGCTCGCTACATACCCCGTTCCGTTTGGCCCTGCCCAGCTCATTCCGTGAATGTCGTCGATGTAAAGGTGAAACTGTTCGTACTGATCCGCTAAACGATACAGGTCTTTTACCGGAGCAAGATCTCCGTGCATCGAATAAATACCATCGGCCATGTACCATATTTTTTCATAACTGTCTTTCAGTTCTTTGATGCGATGCTCCAGCATATCAACGCGGTTGTGTCTTACCAACTCCACATGAATGTCTCTCGTCTTCAGCAACTGAACAGCAGTCTGCACACTGTCGTGCACCTGCGAATCGAGAATCACTGCATCGTTATCACCCACCAAAATCGGAATGTTCGACATGTGAGCAAGCGTGAGTGATTGAAGTAACAGCACAGGTTTGTTAAACATTTTGGAAAGAAGTTCTTCCGACTCCTTGTAAAAAACAGAAGACACGTACGCACGCGAAGAAGAAAACTGAGTTCCGTATCGCTTGATCGCGTCAATGGCTCCGGCTTTTAACCGATCATCGAATTCCAAACCGAGATATCCGCATGAACCGAAATAGAGAAGATCTTTTCCTTCGATTTTCAGATGTCGTCCGTCTAATTTATAATCCTGTGTATCATTGTGAACGATGCCAAGCTTGGTGGTGATTTCCGCCACTTCGCTGATCATCTTCAAAACCATTTCGTGTTTGCTTTTCAGTTCTGTCATACCCTTGTGTGTTTGAAAATTGTTTTTCCAGGTTTTGCTCCCTGCAAAATATCAGGTGAAATAGAGAGCTCTGCCTCAATTGCAAATGTATGTTTCTCCGCTTTGTGTGACCGTTAAAAAAGGGTCAAAGTTATGAGCAGAGTTATGAACAGTTTTTTCTATTTCCGAAAAACAAAAGTCTGAAATTCAGACGCGAAAAAAAAATTATCGTACGAGTGTCACATAACCGATCCTGACTTCCTTCACACCGAATATATCAATGCTTTCCAGGCGGTACACATACACATCCGACTGCGCCTGCGAGCCGTCGACAGTCCCATCCCACGATCCGTTCAAATCGCTCCACTCATAAATTTTCTTTCCCCAACGATCAAATATCTGCGTGGTTACACTCACCTTGTTTACAAAATATGCATGGAAGGTGTCGTTTACCCGGTCGCCATTGGGAGAAAACGCATTCGGAATAAAAAGACTGGTCGCCGGTTTCACATTGATCTCCGAATAAGCGGTATCACGGCAACCATTTTGATCGACCACGATTAACTGAATTTCAAAAGCACCGGTCTCATGATACAAATGTCCGGGAGAAAATTCGGATGAAAATGCACCGTCACCGAAACTCCAGAAGCTCGCTGAATCAATAGAAGATTGGTTGATGAAATTCACGAATGCAAAAACTTCTTCCACTTCAGTCACATTCGGAGTAAACGCTGCTTCCGGCAATTGGAACACAACAGCAGAAGGAAGTATAACAGATGTGATGCAGCCGCTATCGGAAACGACCGACAGTCCAACGTTATAAGAGCCTGGATGATGATACAGATGAGCCGGCGAAAAAAGATTACTGAAAAAATTATCACCAAAATTCCAAGACCATTCTCGTACAGAACCACTTGAAATTGTTGTCAGATTGTGAAATTGAATTGAATCACCCAAACATTTGTTCTCACCGCTAAACGCAGGAACAGGCAAAGGGAAAATACGCTGCGGATGAGTTACGCTATCCGCACATCCGAAATTACTTACGACTGTTAACTGAACCTGAAACAATCCGTGTGAAATATACATGTGGGTCGACTGTTGACCGATGCTTCCTGAGTTGTCGCCGAAATTCCAACTCCATGATTGAATAATATCTGAAGGAATGAAAGATGAATCAGCAAAAAGAGCGGAAGAATTTTCACAAACAGAAGAATTGGAAAATGCAGCAACCGGATCGGGATGAACTTTGATTGGTACTATTGCCGTATCAACACAACCGTAGGAAGTGGTGGCAATCAACAACACCTGATAGTGCCCGTAACCGGAGTACGTATGCAACGGACTTCCTGTAGTCGATGACGTACTGTCTCCAAAACTCCATTGATAAAACAAAGTTCCGCCGCCACTTAAGGTCGTGTTGTTTATAAATGAAATCGGAACCCCTAGACAGGCATCATTGGCATTGAAAGAGATATCCGGCAAAGGAGCCACACCAACTACGGTCTTTGCGGTATCCACGCATCCCTGGTCAGTGGTTGCAGTAAGTGTGACAAAATAATTTCCAGGGCTCCCTAAAAGTATAATTGGATTTTGCAAAACAGACGTAATGCCGTTACCGAAATTCCAGTTGAGATACGAAATAGTCCCCGATGAAACAGACGAGTGATCAGTAAAACGAATCGAATCGTGCTCACAGACGGTTGCCGGATTCGTGAAATTGCAAACGGGTAACGGATTTACAAAAACCGTAACTGTATCACTGGCTGAACAACCGGAAGAATTTGTTATATAGAGTATATAGTCGGATGTTATACCCGGCGCAACTGCGACAGAAGATGAAATACTTCCTCCCGGTTGCCACACATAATTCCCACCACCGTTCCCATTCAGAGTAATCGAATCACCGTAACAGATTACACGGTCGTATCCGGCATTCGGGACAGGAAGTTCATTCAGCGAAACCATTACCTGGTCGGTTGAATGACAACCAAAACCATTTGTAACCGTTACCGTGTATGTTGTCGCGACAACAGGATGAACGGACATTTGTTGTGTTGGAACAGAGCCCGGATCCCATAGATAACTTACACCACCGGAAGCAGAGAGTGTCGCAGAACTTCCGATACAAATCGATTGATCGGAACCAGCGTCAGCAATTGGGTTTGGATTTACTGCGACTGTTACACTGTCAATCGCTCTGCAACCGTTGGTATCCGTTACGAGTACAAAATATGTTTGAGTTGAAGCAGGCGTAACGATAACAAATGAAGTATTTGCATTTCCAAAATTCCAGGTATATAATTCGCCTCCACTTGCGGTTAAAGTGGCTGCTTCACCAAAACAAATAGATTGATCGGTTCCGGCATTTGCAACGGGCAATGAAAAAACAGTAACGGTTCCGGTAACTGAATCCAGACAGCCGCTTATAGATGTAAAAGCAAGTGTGACATTAAATTGCCCGGTTGTTAAATAAACGTGCGTTGGATTCATTGTCGCTGATGTTAAATTATCTCCAAAGTTCCATTGGTAACCAAACGTTTCTCCGGTAGCAACTGAAGATGTGTTGTTGAAATAAACTGAGTCATGAAAACACACATCATTAAAAGTAAACGAGGGAGAAAGAAGAGGAACAATTTGAATCGAAGAAATACTTGTATCACGACAACCTGCATCTGAAATAATGAAAAGACTAATTGTATGCAAACCAGAATCAGTGTAAGCGAGGGAAGGATTTTGTGTTGCCGATGTTGTATTGTTTCCGAAATCCCAGTTCCATGTTACAATTGATCCTGAAGTAACCGAAGATTGATCTGTAAACTGAACCGATGAGTTCTCACAAATGGAAACCGGATTTGTAAATGCGGAAACAGGAATTGGATTTACAACAACTGTAACATAGTCCGTATCCTGACAAGTAGAACCGATCGCAACAAATAGTGTATAAGTGGTTGTCACAGGAGGAGAAATTGAAATCGAAGATGTAGTATCTCCTCCCGGCTGCCAAAAATAATTTCCACCACCGGCTCCTGTTAACGTGATATGATCACCAGAACAGATGGATGTATCAGGCCCTGCATCTGCAACTAAGAAAGCATTCACCGTTACAAAGACCGAGTCGGTGTCTTTGCACCCGAAATTATTGGTGACTATAACATCATAACCCGAAGAGGAAACCGGGCTCACAATTAATTGCTGTGAAGCTAAACCTCCGGGATTCCATTCGTAACTGCCTCCGCCGGAAGCCGTAAGTGTTGCAGAGTTTCCGATACAGATCGATTGATCGGGACCCGCAACTGCTACAGGAACAGGATTCACCAAAACAGTAACCCGGTCTGTATCTCGGCAACTAGTTCCACTCGAAACGATGAGCGTATATATCGTGGTTGCTGAAGGTGAAATAGATATTGACGATGTTGTATCACCGCCAGGTTGCCAACTATAACTTCCTCCACCGGTTCCGGAAAGAGTAACATGATCACCAGAGCAAATCGACGTATCCGGCCCGGCATCTGCAACCGATATAGCATTCACAGTGATTGCTACCTGATCAGTATCCCTGCATCCGAAATTATTGGTGACAATAACATGATAGGTAGTATCAGAAACAGGGGTAACAATTAACTGCTGAGACGTTGAACCTCCCGGATTCCATTCGTACGTCCCGCCACCGGCCGCTGTTAATGTTAATGAATTTCCGGCGCAAACAGATTGATCAGGACCGGCATCTGCAACAGGGTTCGGATTCACTATAACTATAACACTGTCTTTCGCATGACAACTGGCAGCATCCGTTGCCGTGACTATATACGTTTGAGTTGCCGACGGACTAACGATTATAGACCCATGTACTCCTCCCGGATTCCAGGAATATATGGCTCCACCTGTTGCGGTTAATATCACTGATTCACCTCTGCAAATTGACCGGTCGTTTCCCGCATCAATTAGTGTCGGAGGACGTAGGCCGACAACCACATTATCCGTATCACGGCAGCCATGATTATCCGTTACAATAACTATATATGTTGTTATTGAATCCGGACTTACCCTGATCTGCTGTGTAGTCCCGCTTCCCGGGCTCCACAAATAGGTAAAACTGCTGCCTAATCCCTGAACACCTGCATTCAATGTAGTAGAATCACCAACGCATATCAGGCGATTCGTACCCGCATTAACATTCGGGGGGCGGTTTACCAATATGGTCGCACTATCTTTATCAACACAACCATTCGCATCTGTTACGGTAACAACTAGAATCCGTGTTACCGCTGGTTGTATGGTGATCGAAGAGGTATTTGATCCGCCAGGAAACCATGAATAAGAAACTCCGCCGGAAGCAGTGAGTGTTACAGATCCACCCCTGCAAACAACCTGGTCGCCTCCGGCATTTGCATCCGGCAACGGATGAACAATAACAACATGCATGATTGAATCCGTGCATCCGCTTACATTTGTCAATATAAGAGATACGTTGAAGTTACCCGCAGATGAATATGTGTGAACAGGATTAGGAACCGTTGATGTAGTTCCATCTCCGAAATCCCATAACCATGAAGCAATGGTTCCTGATGAATTGGAAATATCTGTAAAATTAATCGGGAAGCCCAGGCAAGCTGTGTTAAAAGTGAAACCAGCCGTTGGTTGATTGCTGTTTAAATTCAAAATCCGAATGACCGAATCTATGCAACCGTTTCCTGTCTCCACGATGAGTATAACACTATATACTCCGGAAGATGCATATAGATGTATCGGGTTCGAAGCGGTTGAAGTCGTACTGTCTCCGAACAGCCATGTCAAACCCGTAATTGTTCCGACAGTTACAGATGACTGATCTGTAAATTGAACAGATAAACCTGTGCAGGAATAATTCATTGCGAAAGCTGCGAGTGGTGTAGCGATGTCCGGAACAATCAGGGCCGTATCTGAATTGCTGCACATCCCGTCAGATGCAGTCACTATATACGTTCCGGGTCCCGAAGTCAACGCTGAATCTGATACTCCCGTATTCCATTGATAGGTATAACTTCCGCTGCCTCCCGTTGCTGATGCAACAAGTGTTTGAGTCGCATTGCATCCGACAATCTGATCCGGACCGGCATCCGCTTTAATTCCCGTTACCATGATACAATAAGAAAATGTCTGGATTCCGTAATACGGGCAATTGTCATCATGCACAGTTACAGTGAAGCAATACGGATTCGGATTAATGTCTGCCTGAGTTGGCGTCCAGCAAAAAGTAGCAGACTCTCTGTGTCCGGGAATTTGTGAAAAGGTTCCGTTCGGAATTGAATTGTCCCAATCGATAAATGTATTTTGATTTGTATCTGCATCACTTGAAAAAATAGTAAAACAGGTTTGTTTTCCCGCACATATAGTGGTAGAAAAATTAGTTGTGCCGTTGATGCCGGTCAAAGAGGGAAGCTGGTTGTTACAGGTTGTAACTGTCAATTGAATATCCCGCTCAACAGATCCGATCAATACTCTGTTACGATACTCTTTCACAAGAACAGCCATCACGGTTACTTCAAGTGCCGTAGGAGTCATGCAAATATCACCTGTCATCGGATTGAACGTAACTGCCGGACTTGAAGAAAGAGGATTGGTTGCTGAAAATGGAGAAAGATAGGTGACGGGTAATCCCGGAGAATCATACGGGGTGATCAGCGAATACACGAGTGAATCACCATCTATATCATACGCTCCATGATTGTAACAAAATTGCTGACCGAGACAGGCAAAGGGAACCGGTTTGTTTGAAAAAGTAGGTGAGTTGTTGCAGATACCCGATGTATTATTAAGGGTAGCGTATATATACATCTGGGTGGCATCCGGCACATCAATGTTTGTAATAGCAGCGTTGCGACAACACAGATTATAGCTGAATGTCCAGTCGACACAGGGACCGGGAAGTGTAACTATTCCTCGGTATACATATTCCTGGATGCCTGTATATGTTCCGCCGTTACAGGTAGTAGTATCGTTCGGACAAATCGGCGATATCTCCTGGCCGGTTCCGGGAATCCGATTGAGATATACATTCAATGGCCCGAAACAGGAAGAAGACAGATCGATGGACGCCGAATCATCGGCAGGAACTCCTGCGCAATCCCGGTAAAATGATAACGTAATTTCATACCTGTTTCCTCCAAGACAACGATAGGTTAAATCAGAACCCATCGAATGGCTTGCAAATGTTTTTTGTAAATTAATGACCAACAAAAAACAAAGAAAAAAACAGAAGTAAATTTTATTCGGGTAATTTTTCACCTATCATTTAATTGGATCTTTTAAGATTTAATTCTCCCCGGCAATTATCAAATGATCCTCTGCGAAAACTGTATCACGCAACATGGAAAGGAAATATCGTCTACATAATTACCTTTCAAATCTGGAAACACTCTGAAGAAACAGCCGTTGTAAAAAAATTGTTCATTTCTTTTTAATAACAGTCTAAAAAAGATTAAAAAGCAATGATCATTATCTTCAATGAAATTGAAGTAATTGAAGTGTGTGAAAAAAATTGAAAGTTTTTTTGTTTAAAGGACAAGGGGAAAACTCAAACATTTGGGAGGATGGATGAAAAATCAACGTATTAATGAAACGTGACCGATGCGAACATCCTTTTTTCCATTCATGTCGATGCTCTCAAGATGGTAGATGTAGACGTCAGACTCGGCCTGGCTTCCATCGATCGTTCCATCCCATGATCCATTGAGATCGCTCCACTCATAAATTTTCTTTCCCCAGCGATTGAATATCTGCGTGACTACACTTACCTTGTTTGTAAAGTAAGCATGGAATGTGTCATTCGATCCGTCCCCATTCGGAGTAAATGCATTGGGAATAAAAAGACTCGTCACCGGTTTCACCTCAATCCTTGAATAAGCCGTATCGCTGCATCCGTTTTGATCCATCACAATTAATTGCACATCATAAAATCCTGTATGCGGATACACATGGAAGGGAGAAAACTCCGCAGAAAAAGTACCGTCACCGAAATTCCAGTTGCTGGAAGAATCAATTGACGATTGATTGATGAACCCAACGTAAGGAAAAATTTCTTCTACTTCTGTCGTGTTCAGAGTAAAGTTGGCCTCCGGTAAAGAATGAATAACGGCGGCAGATGAAAGACTTATTGTCGTGATGCAGCCACTGTCTGAAACCGCCGACAATTCCACATTGTAAGCACCGGGCGAATGATAAACATGAATAGGAGAAAATACATAGTCGAGCGTGTGATCACCAAACTCCCAACGCCATTGCACGATTGAACCGCCTGCAATAGACGACAGGTTGATGAAACGAATGGTGTCGCCAAAACATCTGCTTTCGCCTGTGAAATCGAGGTGTGGCATCGGAAATATATTTTGCGGGCGAATCACGCTATCCCTGCATCCGAAATTACTCACTAAATTTAACTGAACAGAAAACCATCCGCTCGAGGAATAGAAGTGAGAAGGATAATGACCGATGCTTCCGGAACTGTCGCCGAAATTCCAATTCCATGATTGAATGGCATCAGCAGAAATAGTGGATAAATCCGTGAAGTATACCGGAGAATTTTCGCAGACCGAAATATTAGAAAATGCAGCAACAGGAATCGGATGAACCGTAAATGAATGAACGGTAGTATCGCTGCAACCCCGCACTGACGTAGCGATCAGAGTAGACGTATAATAACCTTCACTTGAATATGTATGATTGGGATTTGTTATAGTGGCCGTGGAATTGTCTCCGAAGTTCCAATGATAACTCAGCGGTTCTCCGCTGATAATCGATGAGCTGTTTGTAAAACCTGTGGCATCATGAAAGCAGACATCCTGAACATTGAAAACAGCATCAGGCAATGGAGCAACTTCAACGACAGAAGCACTTGTATCCCGACAACCTGCATTTGAAGTGATTATCAGTAAGACGTGATAATCGCCGGTATCGGTATATAAGACAGAAGGATTTTGTGATGCTGAAGATGTATTGTTACCAAGATTCCAGTCCCATGTTGAAATTGTTCCTGATGAAACAGAAGAATGATTTGCAAACTGAATAACTGTTCCTTCACATATTAAAACAGGATTTGTAAAAGAGGCGACAGGAATCGGATTCACTGCAATGGATACATGATCCGTATCGTTGCATCCTGCTGCATTCGTCACCGTTAATAAATAAGTTGCAGAGACGAGAGGTATAAAAGTAATCGATGAAGTATCCGCGCTTCCCGGTTGCCATTGATAATCGCCTCCTCCTGTTCCATGCAACGTAACCTGGTCACCATAACAGATGGATTGGTCAGAACCGGCATTCGCAACAGGCAAAGCATTCACAGTGACAAGCACCTGGTCGGCGTCGGTACAACCAAAAATATTAGAGACCGTAACTATATAATTCGTCGTCGATAATGGATTGACAACTATTTGTCTCGTTGTATCTCCACCGGGATTCCATACGTACCTGCTTGCAACGGAAGATGTAAGTGTAACAGTACTTCCGGCGCAGATAATCTGTGGAGTACCGGCATCTGCAACAGGATTCGGATTTACGGTAATCGTAACAGTATCCTTTACACTGCAATCATTCGCATCCGTAACAGTCACTATATAAGATTGTGTGGATGGAGGTGTTACGGTCAGTGTCGAAGAAATAACAACACCGGGAAACCAGGAGTATGAAACTCCTCCCGTTGCCGTCAGTGTTGTTGAATGGCCTGCGCAAATAGCCCTGTCTGTTCCGGCATTGGCAACCGGCAGCGGATGTACAATAACTGTTTGTGTAACTGAATCTGTGCATCCGCTGGAATTCGTAATGGTAAATAATACAGGATAGTTTCCTGCCGTTATATACTGGTGAGTGGGATTCTGAATCATTGATGCAGCTGCATCTCCGAAATTCCATATCCAGTTTGTGACGGCTACAGGCGTTACAGATTGATCCGTAAAATTAATCGGAGTTCCGATGCAGACATTGTTAGATGAAAAGAGAGCCGTCGGCTGATCGTTGCTGATGCGTATCATCCGCACAAGTGTATCAACACAACCTCCTCCTGAATGAACGACGAGCAAAACTGTATACATTCCAATAGACGCGTAATTATAGGCAGGATTTTGTACTGTTGATGTATTGCCGTCACCAAAATCCCAATGCCAATCTGCAATGGTATCACCAACAATCGCAGTGAGATCTGTGAATTGAACAGATGTTCCCAAACAGGAATTATAAGGAGAAAAATCAACAGTGGGAACGCCCGTTCCTGCAATGATCAATACAGTATCTTTATTCGTACAACTTCCGTCGGATGCAGTAACGATATAGATTCCAGGTCCGGAAGTAATAGAAGAATCAGTTGCTCCGTTATTCCATTGATAGGTATATAGTCCGCTTCCACCAGATGCTGACGCCGTGAGCGTCTGGTACGAGTTGCAACCGACTGACTTGTCGGGGCCCGCATCCACAGTGATTCCTTTTACTGTTATACAAAAAGAATACACCTGGCTGCCTATATAAGGACAGTTATCATCGTTTACAGTCACCGTAAAACAATAAGGATTCGCACTGATATCAGCGACTGTAGGCGTCCAGCAGAATGTTGCGTTTTCTCTGGAGCCGGGAAGAACAGTGAATGTTCCGGCAGGAATTGAATTGTCCCATCTCACATACGTATGTTGACTGACATCCGCATCACTCGAATAAATTGTAAAACAAGATTGACTTCCTGCACAAATTGTTTCAGAAAAATTACTCGTGCCATTGATGCCGGTAAGCGTTGGTAACTGGTTATTACAATTCAACACAGTCAGCTGAATATCGCGCTCAACACTTCCAATTAAAACTCCGTTCCGGTATTCCTGAACAAGTACGGCCATCACTGTTACTTCAAGAGCAGTGGGCGTCATGCATATATCTCCTGTCATCGTATTAAACGTCATGGCAGGAGAAGAGGAAAGAGGATTAGTAGCTGAAAATTGCGGAAGGTAACTGATTGGCAAGCCGGGGGAATCATACGGAGTAATTAGTGAATACACAAGTGAATCTCCATCTACATCATACGCGCCGTGATTGAAACAAAACTGTTGACCGAGACAGGCGAACGGAACGGGCTTGTTTGAAAATGTCGGGGAGTTATTGCAAATCCCGGTGGTGTTGTTCAGGGTTGCATATATATACATATAGGTTTGTCCCGGATTATCAATGTTTGTGATCGCCAGATTCCGACAACAGAGATTATAGTTGAATGTCCAGTCAGCGCAAGGTCCGCTGAGTGTAACGATTCCACGATACACATATTCCTGGATTCCCGTAAATCGACCGCCGTTGCAGGTGGTGGTATCATACGGGCAAATCGGTGAGATCTCCTGCCCTGTTCCGGGAATTCGTTGTAGAAATATTGAATCAGATCCGAAACAGGAAGACGTAATATTTACATACGCAGAATCATCAGCATCTATTCCGGCGCAATCCCGGTAAAATGAAAGTGTAATTTCATAGCTGTAACCACCGAGGCATCGATACGTGAGATCGGCACCCATGGAATGGCTTGCGAAAGTTTTTTGTACACATAACGTGGACAAAAAAAAGAACGCTGTAAAAAAATAAAGTCCGAAAAAATAATTTCTCAACTCCTTATATTTTCTTTCACCCAAAACTTCCCGACAATTTTTTAACTCCCTGCATCAATTACAAAATGCATGTTGCAAGATTTCAAAAAGTCACCGCGAATGTTTCGGCTTTAAAACGGAAATCTACAAATAAGTTCACATACGATCCTAAAAAATCGGGTTAAAAACCGAATTTTCTCGGTATTACTCATACTTCATCCTACGAATCACTAAAAAATATAAGAAAACAAGCAGAACACCTGCCGCTGAAATCGAAAATGCGGCAGTCGCAGAAAAATTTACCCATAGAAATCCTGTCATAGTACTTGAGAAAAGTGTGCTGATACTCACCATACTGGAATAGAAACCGATGGCCGTCGCTTTTTCTTCAGGCAAACATAATTTCGTGATCCATGCTTTTGCCACACCTTCATTGCATGCAGAGTACAAACCATATATAAAAAACAAGATGAAGATGAAAACGACTGACGTTGTAAACGGAAAAACTCCGTACGTAATGATGAAGAAAAGAAATCCGGTGAGGAGTGTTTTTTTCATCCCGATTTTATCGGCAAGCGATCCCATCGGAAATGAAAATGAAGCATACACAAGGTTGAAGAAGATATAGGCGCCTATCACCATCTGATCATTTAATCCCTGGTGCTTGGCCATCATGATCAGGAAAGCGTCTGAACTGTTGAAGATTGCGAACAAAATTAATCCGGCTGATACTTTTTTATAGTCTGCGGAAGAATTTTTCCAGTAACTGAAATAAGAAAAAAAACCTTTTCTATCCGCACTTTTTCTCGCGTAAATTTTATGCTGCTTCAAATAAAATGTGAGGATTACACCGATCATCGCAGGAAAAAACGCATACAGGAAAAGAGTGCGATATTTTCCCGGAAAATATCCGAGGAACAACAACGCAAACGCCGGACCAATGGCTGCTCCAACAGTATCCATAGCACGATGAAATCCAAATACTTTTCCCCTGTCTTCCGGTGAAGATTCATCAGCAAGCAATGCATCACGAGCACTTGTACGAACTCCTTTTCCCAAACGGTCGCCGGTACGTGCAGAAAAAACCCAGGCAACATTTGTAAACAATCCGATCATCGGTTTAGAAACGGCACTCATCAAATATCCGATCCTGATAAACGAAATCCGTTTGCCGCTCCTGTCAGAAAGTTTACCGAAATATCCTTTGCTTAGTCCTGCGACAGCTTCCGCGAAACCTTCCAGCACACCGATCCACAAAGCGGAAAAGCCAATGGTGGAAAGGTAAACAGGCATCACCGGTACCAACATTTCACTGGAGATATCATTGAAGAGACTGACGAGCGAAAGTGTCACAATCGTTCGTGTGAGAATCTTTTTCTTTTCCAGGCCGGCTGACATAAAAAATTATTTAGACATCAAATTCAGCAGCGATGAAATCGGTTTTCCTGTGCTGCCACTTGGGAATTCGATGTTGAGCATCGTTGCAATCGTTGGGGCGACATCGGTAATTGAAACCGGATCTACAGAACTTCCATGCGGAATATTTTTTCCAAAAAATAATAACGGCACATGTGTATCATAACTGTAAGCCGCGCCATGCGTGGTTCCGGTACTCGAACTCCATTCCATCCATGCGGGATCGAGTGCTAAAATAACATCGGGTGAACGTTGCCAGTTGAATCCTTGTTGAATCAATGACAAAACACCTTCGCGGCTGCATCCTTTTTTCAACTCATGGGCTGTAACAGCTTCTGAAACTCCTTTCATCTTCAATAAAAAATCAGCGCACTTTTCCTGAATGTCTTCCAACGGTATTTTCTTTTGATCAATCAATGTATGGTCAAGATAAATTCCGTGGCCGCTTAATTCAGAAACATATTCAACGGGACCGCCATACAAAGTGTTCAGATAATTTTCTAACAATGAATCAATTCTTTTGGAATCAAAAAATCCGGCTGGAATTCTTTCGTCGGTGTTGAATAAAACATTGTTGGCAGCACCATGATCAGCCGTCAGGAATAAAATATAATTTGAATGACCTGCCCATTTCTCCATGAAGTCGAGAAATTCAGAAAGGTCACGATCGAGACGAATATAAGTATCTTCAATCTCAATGGAATTTATTCCGAACTGGTGTCCAACATAATCGGTAGATGAAAAACTGACAGCGAGAAAATCCGGAAAGTTTCCCTTGCCCATCTGTTCTCCAATTAAAGCCGCTTCAGCAAAGTCTTTCGTAAATGTATTTCCCATCGGAACTTTTTTGATAAGGTCTTTGTCTTTCAGTTTTATCGAAGGAAGATCATGCGGAAACGTGGGTTGCTTTTCACCGGGATACAATCCTTCATACGGAACATTGTCGGCTGAACTTTCTGTATAACGTTCTATAGGCAAAACAGTATTCCATGGATCTCTCAGTAATTCTTCCGCCCGTTTCCTGTTGTTGAAATCCTGCACCCACTTCGGGAGATCTTTCATGTAATACGAACTCGTTACCCAGTTCGAAGTTTCTTTGTCGAACCAATATGCCGCGTTCGCTGTATGACCTGCTGGAAGCACTGCACCGCGATCTTTCAAAGCAATACCAATTACTTTCGATTGAAAATTACTCGCCAGACGCAATTCATCCGTCACCGTTGTCGACAACAAACGACTAGGTGATGCACGCGAAGTTAATGCCGTTGTCCCAACAGGACGAACCGTTGTATCTTCCACACAGTACACATCTTTTCTAAGATCTCTATCGTACCAGTCGTTGCTCACAATGCCATTCACCGATGGAGTTGTTCCTGTATATATACAAGCATGTCCGGGGCCGGTGTAAGTAGGAACATACTTGTAGTTCGCATCTTTCATGAGGAATCCTTCGTTGATCAAACGTTTAAAACCCGAGTCGAGGTATTTGCTCCAGTATTTAAAAAGATAGTCGTATCGCATCTGGTCAACTACAATTCCAACGACAATCTTAGGGCGATCCGGGGAACCTGCTTCCGGTTTTGTTTCCTTTGCTTTTTGCGCCGACAAAAATTTCGTCGGGATGATCACAGCTATCATCGCAATCAATATTAGTTTCTTACATTTAAACATGAGAGAGAATTTATAAATCGTGTTTGTTGGTTTTAGTAAGCCGAATAGAATTCGATTCGTAATACCGGAATAATTTTTCAACTGAAAATCCAATACCTGCACCGAGCAAAGCGCCGAAGAGAACATCACCGGGATAATGCACGCCTAAGTAAATCCTGCTGTATGAAACGGCGAACGCCCATCCGAAAAGTATCCATTGCAGTTTCATGAATTTTTCTCGGAATAAAAATATGAGAAACACTGCGAGCGAAAATGAATTCGCGGCATGCGAAGAAACAAAACCGTATTGTCCGCCGCAAGAGCCGTTTACAAGATGCAACTGAGAAGCAATTAACGGATTGTGACATGGACGAAGACGCATCACCAAATTTTTGAAAACAGACGCTGAAAGCTGATCGCTTAGCACGATGGTGATTGCAATGAAAACAAGAATGGCTTTGAAACGCTCAGGTTTTTTTTTATAGATAAACCAGGCGAGAAAAGCGTAAAGAGGGATCCAGATAAATTTATCGCTGAACCAATACATCACAAAATCAAAAAAAGAATTGTGTAGATGATTGAAAAACAGGAGAAGACTTACGTCAAGTGAATTTAATTTTTCGAGCACAAATATCCGGATTGTTACTCGCAAATGTAAATGAAAAGTAAGTAGAAACCACAACTGTCCGTTAACCGAACAAAACCCTTTTTAAAAAAATTTCCTTTAATCTTTATGCTATCGGCATACTCTATGAGTTTTATTTGTCTAAATGTGATTCAACGACTGTAGAAATAATTAAAGCAATATAAGTAAGTGTAATGAATATTAAAGTCAAAATTCCCAACCAGTCAGTATGGAAATCATAATGGCTTCTGATAATAGAAGTTCCGTGACTAATTAACTGTTGAATAAAAAGGATGGAAAACAAAAAGACGAAATATTTTTTTAGTTTTCTAATTTCAAACGCGCACCAAAGGTTGATAAAAATAAATAACAGATTTCGCCAGTAGGCTGAATTATTTAACACAATAAAAATAGCGAGTAGGTGATAACAAGCCGCCGCAATAAAAGCGAAGGAGGCGATTTTTAGCATCCATGAAGAAGTTCGGATAAAAGATGGATATATGCTTTTATTCATTTTAAAAAAACTTCAACGTTTAGTTGAACTTTATATCCATGGCACATAACAAATAAGGGATAGAACGGTATACTCTCTCTTTAAAAAAATGCAACAGACAAATATAAATTTTCTCTGCTTTCCTGTGTTGCATTTTTTTGACTTGCAGACAGTTTATTACATGCATGCTGTTTATATACTTCCGCAACCCTTCTTTTTTAAATTGCAATTAATCTTCGTGTTATCGGCATACTCTCTTCTGTCCACGAAGACAACTGTTTCAGGTGTGATGTGTTGTTCAATCATGCCTTATCGCTTTGTATGTATAATTGATGAACCTGCCTGAAGGCGAATGATAACGAAACAATCCCCCCCTGGTACCGACCCAAATGTTTCCGTCATTATCTTCTACTATCGTCCAAACATCGGAATTTGCAAGACCGTCTTTTATTGAAAAATGGGTAAAGGACTTTCCATCGTAACGGCAAACACCTCCGCCCCCTGTGTTCCACTTAGTATCGCTGCCGAACCAAAGGTTTCCCTTTTTATCCTCATACATACAACAAATAGTATCATTGCAAAGACCATTTTCCTCTGTAAAATGTGTAAAGGATTTTCCGTCATAACGGCACAGTCCGCTATACAAATTGACGAACCAGATGTTCCCCGTTTTATCTTCTATGATACTCATAATTTGATTACTGAAACATCCATCTCCGTCAACTTTGGTAAACCTACCTGTGGTGGAATCGTAACGGCGCACGCCTCCAGCCCTTTCACCGAACCAAAGGTTCCCTGCTTTATCTTCTAAAATACATTGAACAAAATTACTGCCCAGACCTTGTTCCTTTGTAAAATTGGCAATTGCACCTGAAACGGGATTGTAACGATATACTCCCCAGCCATCACTACCTATCCAAATGTTTCCAGTCCTATCTTCTGAAATACAATTAATATGAAATCTTTTCAGTCCTTCTTTCGTTGAAATATCTGTAAAGGATTTACCATCGTAACGACATACTCCATTCTCAGTGCCGAACCAAAGATTCCCTGCTTTATCTTCAAAAACAGATTCAATATTGTTATCGTTCAGACCATCTTGCTTTGTAAAATTGGTAAACCCGCCTGAGATGGCATCATAACGACACACGCCTGCGCCCCAAGTGCCGAACCAAAGGTTTCCGCCTTTATCCCGTATCCCGCAACGAAACATATATCCGTCTGTTTGTCCGTAGCAGGGAATAATAAAAATTAATAACAGCAGAGAAAAGATTTGCTTGAGTAGGTAATACTTTTTCATTTGTCAGTTATTCTATTTTTAAAAAAGTTAATTTCTTGCAGACACTTTCAAGTTAGCAGCGCGCCAAGCATGACTGCTAACAATCAAACTACAGAACCTCTATCCTACTCCTTCTCCTCCACATCCTTATTCAACTCGACCCACAACATATCTTTCAATTCGTCAACTCCCATACCTGATACAGACGACATAAAAACCGACTTGATGCTTTTCGGAATTTCTTTTTTCATCTCTTTGATGAGGTCTTTATCCAGCATGTCGCACTTCGTAATGGCAAGCACTCTTGATTTATCAAGCAACTCAGGATTGAATTGCTTCAACTCGTTCAACAGAATTTTATATTCTTCCCAGATACTTTTTGTATCACATGGAATCATGAAAAGTAAAATTGAATTCCGTTCGATATGACGGAGAAAACGTAAACCTAACCCCTTGCCGAGATGCGCTCCTTCTATGATTCCCGGAATATCAGCCATCACAAACGAACGGTTGTTGCGATAGGATACTATGCCGAGATTCGGAACGAGCGTCGTAAAAGGATAATCTGCGATCTCAGGTTTCGCTGCACTCACCACAGAAAGTAATGTTGACTTTCCTGCATTTGGAAAACCAACGAGTCCGACATCGGCGAGCAACTTCAGTTCAAGAATTTTCCACTCTTCCACGCCCGGTTCTCCCGGCTGTGACTGGTGTGGCGCCTGGTTCGTTGGTGATTTAAAAAAATTATTTCCCTTTCCTCCTCTTCCACCTTTAGCGATAACGTGCTCCTCTCCGTCTTTCGTAATTTCAAACATCACATCGCCAGTATCAAAATCTTTTGCAACTGTTCCGATCGGCACTTCAAGAATTTCATCTTTGCCGTTCGATCCTGTCATCAACGCGTAATTTCCTCCTTCGCCGGGTTCAGCTATTACATGCTTGCGGTATTTCAAATGCAGCAATGTCCAGAGTTGCTTGTTGCCGCGCAGAATAATGTGTCCGCCTCTTCCGCCGTCACCGCCATCTGGTCCGCCTTTCGCCGTTTTCTTATCACGGTGAAAATGCACGGAACCACCGCCACCTGCACCGCTGCGGCACATGATCTTTACATAATCTACAAAGTTGCTGCCTGACATTTTAAAAAAGTTAGCAGTCGGCAGTAGGCAGTTGGCAGTTGAAAACTGCAAATTGCAAATTGCCAACTTAAATTATTTCTCAATCACCTTACAAAGCGCGTCAAAAATCTCCTCTACGCTTCCTACCCCCTTCACTCCAAAAAATTTATTCTGCTTCGTATAATAATCTTTCAATGGAGCAGTCTTGCTGTTGTATTCGTTGATGCGTTTTTCAATTACACCTTCGTGCTGATCATCGGCACGTCCGGAACCTTTTCCACGATTGAGTAAACGTTTGATCAATTCTTCTTTCGGTACTTCAAGCGCCAGCATCATGTTGATCGAAGTTCCTTTGGATGCAAGCACCTTATCCAATGCTTCCGCCTGCGCTGTTGTGCGTGGAAATCCGTCGAAGATAAATCCCTTCGCGTTTTTATTCGCATCTACTTTCGATTCAATCATTCCGATGACAACTGCGTCGGGAACAAGCAGTCCCAGGTCCATTAGTTTCTTCGCTTCAAGTCCGAGTGTTGTTCCATTCGCAATTTCACTTCTTAAAATATCTCCGGTAGAAAGATGAACAAGTTGATTTTTTGCAATCAGCTTATCAGACTGAGTTCCTTTTCCCGCACCGGGCGGACCGAAGAGCACGATGTTTAACATTGGTTATTTAGAGTTTACGGTTTGTTGTTTACAGGTTTAGTGTTTACGGTTTACTTGTTGACGGTTGGGTTCCATCGTTTACTTTACTGCAAAATTTTGTTTTGAAGTTTGTTAATTAATCTTCGAAATTGAAGTCGAATGATTCGTAAGGAACTTCCGGTTCTTCTGTTCTGCCTTATTATTTTTGACCTTTTATGTCTGTCGAGTTTAAGTAAGAAATCAAACCCTGGATTTTTCTGTTTATTCTATCCGCCAAATGATAGGTTGAATTAAATTCTTCTTCGGAAATATACTTTCTATCAAGCGACCTATAAAGTTGAGATTTTACTTCTCCGCACGATGCTTTTGCAATACCAAGAAAATTAATGAACTCTTTTCTACCGCCTCTGTCAAAACCTTCCGCACTATTATCCATTACGGAACCGCTCGACGCATTCACCTGATTTACCAATTTAAAATCATTTGAAAACTGTTCATACTTAATAAAATAATAAATCATTTGACAGAGCTCTCGCGAACTCTGCCATATTTCAAGATCTTCAAATTTTCTTATCGTACCCATAACCCTAAACTATAAACTATAAACATGTAAACTACAAACCCTAAACCTGTAAACCATAAACAACAAACTGTAAACCACAAACCCTAAACAATTTTATACACATCATTCAAGTTTCTTCCTACGCCATCATAATCTAACCCATATCCCACCAAAAAATCATTCGGAACTTCGAAACCAACATAATCAATTTCCAAATTATGTTTTAACGCCTTGGGTTTTAATAATAAGCTAGCAACACGAATCTCCGATGGATTGTGTTTTTTCAATTCATCAAGCAGGTAAACCACAGTATCACCTGTGTCAACAATATCTTCAATAATCACGACACTTCTTCCTTTAATATCTTCACTCAGTCCGATCAGGTTCTTCACATGACCGGTGGATTGTGTTCCTGCATAAGAAGCTACACGCATAAAAGTGATCTCGCAATCGAGGTTTACTTTCTTCAGCAGATCAGCAGCAAAAAGAAACGCACCTTTCAATACTACGATAAAGATCGGATTCTTCTCTTTCAGATCGGAAGTGATCTGTGCACCTAATTCACCGATTCGTTTCTGAATCTCTTCCGAAGGGATGGATACACTAAATATCTTGTCTTTTATGGTTATCTGGTTCATACGCTTTAAAAAGAAGGCGCTAATGTAGGGAAATGATACCATAGAATAAGAATAGAATTATTCAATTTCAAAATTGTCATAACGCTGCTCTGTACTTCGACTTCGATTCCGGTTCACACTTCGACTTCGCTCAGTGTAACTCTGCGCCGAGTAGAAGTGCGTGCAAGTGCATCCGCTTATTAATAAATTTGAGAAGTTCAAATTGTAAATCATAAAGTTGTTTTAACTTGCACAACGAAATGAACAAACCATTTTACGATAACTTTAAACTGGGAATTCTTGGTGGCGGACAACTGGGAAGAATGCTTCTTCTGAAAGCGGCCGACTTAAACATCTCGAATTCAGTACTCGATCCGGATGCGGAAGCTCCCTGCTCAACCATCTGTGATGAATTTATTCACGGAAATTTTAATGACTTTGAAACCGTTTACCAGTTCGGGAAAAAAGTAGACCTGCTTACCATTGAAATTGAACATGTGAATGTGGAGGCACTGGAAAAATTAGAATCAGAAGGACTGAAAGTTTTTCCGCAGCCGCGAATTATTAAATTAGTTCAGGATAAGGGCGCACAGAAAATATTTTATCGCACCCATCAAATCCCGACTTCAGAATTTCACCTCATCGAAAATAAAGCTGAACTGGCTAAACATAAATCATTTTTACCTTTTGTTCAGAAACTACGAACTGGCGGTTACGACGGACGAGGTGTACAGGTGATGCATACTGAAAAAGATTTTGAAAAAGGTTTTGACGCGCCGGGTATTCTCGAAAAATTTGTCGACTTCGAGAAAGAAATTGCTGTGATAGTGGCACGGAATGAAAAAGGAGAGATGAAAACATTTCCTATTGTTGAAATGGAATTTAACCCGGAAGCAAATCTTGTCGAATTTCTTTCTTCTCCTTCCTCTGTTTCTGAATCTGTCTCGCAAAATGCAAAGACATTGGCTGAAAAAGTTGCTGCCGGTCTAAAAATTACCGGCCTATTAGCGGTTGAAATGTTTGTGACAAAATCCGGAGAGATACTCGTGAATGAAATTGCTCCGCGTCCGCATAACAGCGGACATCATACGATTGAAGCGAATGTTACTTCTCAATATGAGCAGCATCTTCGTGCTATTCTTGATCTTCCGCTGGGCTCAACCGATCTTGTTCATCCGGCTGTGATGGTAAATCTTTTGGGAGAAAAAGGATTTACCGGTCATGCAAAATACAATGGCCTGGAAAAAATTCTTGCAATGGAAGGTGTTCATGTGCATCTTTACGGTAAGAAAATTACAAAACCATTTCGCAAGATGGGACATGTAACGTGTGTGGGTGCAACTGTGGAAGACGCGTTTACGAAAGCGAAATATGTCAAGGATCATTTAAAAGTTACTTCATAATAATAGTAGCAGTTGGCCAAACTGCAAACTGCAAACTTAATTTTATGTCTAAACCACAAGTCGGAATCATCATGGGAAGTCAGTCTGACCTGACGATCATGAACGATGCTGCGAAAATTTTAGAGCAGCTGAAAATTGATTTTGAAATCTCGATCGTATCGGCGCACCGAACTCCGGATCGAATGTTTGAGTACGCAAAGACTGCCGTTGACCGCGGGTTGAAAGTGATCATCGCCGGTGCCGGCGGTGCTGCGCATCTTCCCGGAATGGTTGCTTCACTTACTCCGCTTCCTGTGATCGGTGTCCCGATAAAATCATCTAACTCAATCGACGGTTGGGATTCCGTTCTTTCTATTTTACAAATGCCAAACGGAGTTCCTGTTGCGACAGTCGCGCTGAATGCTGCACAAAATGCTGGCATACTCGCCGCGCAAATTATCGGCTCATCCAACATTGAAGTGTTGAATCGCGTTGCTGCTTTTAAAGAAGGATTGAAAGAAAAAGTAGCGAAAGGAAATGAGGAGATGCGGAAAAAATAAGTCAGCAATGGGCAGTATGCAACAAACTGCGAACCGGAAGACTGATCACCTTTCAATGAATTCAATTTCAAAACAAAAATAAACATCTCCGCCGCAGAGCAGCGGAGTATTTGATGGGAATTCTTTCCGATCGCCCAAGGGGCGGGGAATAATTCCCATCAGATCCCGATACGCTTCGCTACCGGATCAATTCGACTTCATCGTTTCAGTGCACCGCCTGCGGCGGTTTCTAAAACGATAGTCTCATTGATTTAATAAAAATATCATTCTCAATCCGCGAATCGGCTGACTGTTGACCACACTACTTCCCCAACATCCTCTTCCAAACAAATTCACTGAAATAATAATACCCAACTGTTAGCATTCCGGCGATAAAAAAAATGAGGGCGTACTTCCGAAATGAATCATTGTAATAAAACTCTCCGATCATCCAGATAGAATTTGCGCTAATCCAAAACACGACAGCGAGATTATGCAGTAATTCTGTCTTCACTTTACGATGCAGCCACGTAATGTAAATGGCGAGAAAAATGGTAGGAGAAATCATAATGACTCCCAATGTTTTTGAAAGTGTACACCAGCACATGTCTTTTACAAGCCAGAGTACAATGTGAAAATTTTCGAAATGCCTGAATCGGGCGAAGCGTTCCATAGAATGTTTTTGTCAAAGCTACAGTTTCATAATTATTTCCAATACAGGGCTGAGCTAAAAAATATTTAACAACTATTTTACTATGAATAGATCTTAGTGAAACTTCGTGTTCTTAGTGTCTCAGTAGTAAAAAAGTATAACCACTGAGACACTAAGAACCCTGAGAAACAATAAGCATAAAAAAAGAATCAGCCCCTACCCTCAGTCTTGAATCTTAAACCGCATCTTCATAATTAATATTTTGTTTTTCGAAATTGATTGTTACTTTTATCACTTTAATTTTAACCCATGAAAGCAACCGTTCTATTCCTGTTCATTTTTATTTCTTCTTTTTTCATTTCAAACGCTTCTGATAATTTCCCGATTGGCGCACGATCAGCGGGTGTCGCCAATGCATCGGTTACGTTTTCAGATGTATGGTCGTCGTATCACAACCAGGCAGGACTCGCCCAGGTAAAAGATATTTCCGCCGGGGTTTATTTTGAAAATAAATTTCTCGTTTCTGACCTCAGCGTAAAAGGATTTGCACTTGCCTTACCAACAAAGAAAGTCGGAACATTCGCTCTTAGTGGTACACTATACGGAGGCCGTTTATACAATGAAAAGAAAATCGGTGTCGGGTATGCCAAAAAATTAGGAGAGAAATTTTCCGCCGGTGTGCAGGTTGATTATCTCTCCACTTTCATCACCGAAAATTACGGAACACGTAATTCATTCGCTGTAGAAATCGGATTGCTTGCGCAGCCAATCAAAAATCTGAAAATCGGTGCGCACATTTTTAATCCCAACAAAGCCAAACTTGCCGAATATGCCGACGAACGCATTCCTGTCATCATGCGTTTCGGAGCGTCATTCAAATTCTCTGAAAAAGTTTTGGTAAGCGCCGAAGAGGAAAAAGACATTGATCAGAAATCTGTTTTCAAAGCAGGGCTCGAATACCAGGTGGCGGAAGTGCTGTATTTACGGGGAGGAATTTCCAGCAATCCATCGTTGAGTACATTCGGTTTCGGGTTGAAGATTAACAGACAATTCCGGTTCGACATCGCTTCTTCATGGCATCAGCAACTTGGATTTTCTCCGCAGTTTTCGCTGGGGTACTTGTTCTTATAGTTTAGAGTTATTAGTTCGGAGGTCGATGCCAAACAACATCATTCATTTGAAAACAATTCTTAAAAAATCTTTTCTCGCAAAGACGCAAAGAGCACAAAGTTTTCTTCGCGGCTTCGTGTCTTTGTGGTGTATCTTTTTCTCATTCTCTTCTTTTGCTCAGGAAAAAAAAGATCCGGTAAATGATGACGCGACGGAACAGAAAATTGAAAACATTACGGAAACCATCAACCAGGGTTCCACATCCGACAAAGAAGTGGACTTCACCACACTCCTCGATAAATTAAATCTGTACAAAGAACATCCGCTGAATCTGAATTCTGCGAGCCGGGAAGATCTTCAAGGAATTATCCTGCTGAACGACCTGCAAATACAGGCGTTGCTAGATCACATTGAAAAATTCGGAAAGCTGATTTCACTCGAAGAACTTCAAAGCATTGATGGTTTTGATCTTGAAACCATTCATCACATTCTTCCTTTTGTAAAAGTGAATAACCTCGAAAGCAATCCTCCTTTGAATTTAAAAGAGATGCTTGCCAAAGGAAGAAATACATTCTTTATCCGCTACACTCAAATACTGGAAGAGCAAAAAGGATTTTCACCAAATGACGAAAGCATCGGCGACACGCATCGTTATTATGGAAGCTCTGCAAAAATTTACGCACGTTATCGTTACACATTTAACGACAGAATCAGTTTTGGAATTACCGGAGAGAAAGATCCGGGAGAAGAATTTTTCAAAGGTTCTCAGAAACAAGGTTTCGATTTTTATTCCGCACATCTTTTTTATTCCGGTGCCGGTTGGCTGAAATCATTGGCACTTGGTGACTTCCAGGTTCAATACGGACAAGGTCTTGTGCTGCTTTCGGGACTTGCGTTCGGAAAATCTGCTGATGTTCTGAACATCAAAAAAAACACGCGCGGAATTGTCCCTTATGCATCCGCCGACGAAAATCTTTTCATGCGAGGCGGAGCGGTTTCGCTCGGACATAAAAAAATTCGACTCGATTTATTTTATTCCAATCACAGGATAGACGGCAACCTTCAGTTGAAAGATACATTGACGAATGAAGACATCATTTCATCGTTCGATGCATCAGGATACCATCGTGACTCTTCTGAACTTGCTAATAAACATTCGATCGGCAAAACAATTTCAGGCGGACATTTGCAGTATACCGGAAAGAAATTATCTGTTGGCATTACCGGTTATTCGACGTTGTTCAGTAACAACCTGGTGAAAACTTCGCATCCGTATAACCAGTTCGACTTCAGCGGAAGCCGCAATACAAATGCGGGAATTGATTACACTTATATTTTCGGCAATGTAAATTTCTTT
>JAYVZS010000109.1:0-24973 GCA_043783155.1 Bacteroidota bacterium
TGGACTCAGAAAGCCGACTTCGGAGGTGCACAAAGAAATTTTGCGGTTGGTTTTTCAATAGGAGCCAAAGGATATATCGGCTCAGGTAACTTCAATGATTTTTGGGAATATAATCCAACGACCGACCAATGGCTTCAAATAGCTAATTTATCCGGCACATGGAGATACAATGCAGTTGGATTTTCAATCGGGACCAAAGGATATTTAGGTACAGGGTATGTTCCTGTATATTACAGTGATGATTTTTATGAATTTACTCCCGATAGTATCATTGGAATTAATGAAATCCATCCATCGTGTTTTATTTCTGTTTATCCTAATCCAACGAATGGTAAAATTTCAGTTGAAAGCAATTCATTAAATAATTACGTCATGTTATTCAATGAAATTGGAAAACTTATTTTACATGATACTGTCCGAGCTTCTCATTTTAGTATAGACATTAGCAACTTAGCAAACGGTGTTTATTTTCTAACTATCATTCAAAATGACAAACAAATTCATCAAAAGATTTTTAAGGAATAATTAAGTCAAATTTTTCTTATTGAGAAATGCAATTCAGATATTTATTTAAACGCTTCATAGCTTTAGGATGTGGGCTCGATTTATTTGTTTCCCAACTAGCAACAGTTGAGGCATCCACTTTCAGCAATTTGCCGAACTTTTTATGGCTTAATCCATATGCATACCTGTAATATTTTACCTTACCACCCAAGGTTTCTTTTTCGGTTAAGTAAGGATTGTACCCCAAGAATTCAATAATTTTTGGAGCGTTATGCACCATTGGTTTGAAACGGTTATTTTCCCAATAAGTAACAGTATCGTCAGTTACATTAAGTACTTGGGCGACCTCTTTTTGAAGCAACCCAAGCTCAATTCTTCTCTTTCTGATATGATCGCCGATAGTCTTTAAGTTGCCATTCCAAAACCTAAAAAACGGGTTTTTGAACGAAAATTCAACATCAATGAATCTCAACGCAGGTATGTCCGTGCGGATATTACAACCATCCGGAGAAACAATGTGTGTGTGCGCCAGGTGTCGTTCAGAAATATTTGAATAAAATTTCGGGACCACTTCTTGATCGAATTGACATTCATCTTGAAGTTACTCCTGTTCCATTCAGCGAACTGACTTCAAATCGCTCGTCAGAAAAAAGTGAATCCATTCGTGATCGTGTCATCAAAGCAAGAGCGATTCAAACTGAGCGATTCAAAGAATCAAAAGGTGTGTACAGCAATTCGCAGATGGGTTCGAAGATGCTCAGGAGCGTTTGTAAAATTACCGACGAAGGACAGCAACTTTTAAAGACTGCAATGGAACGTCTTGGCTTATCGGCGCGCGCGTATGACAGAATTCTGAAAGTATCGCGAACAGTTGCTGACCTTGACAACAGTGCTGATATCAAAACTGAACATCTTGCAGAAGCGATTCAATATAGGAGTTTGGATAGGGAAGGGTGGGCGGGGTAGAATGAAATTGTAAATTGTGAAATATAAATTATAAATTTGGTGGTCTAAAATTCAAACGTCCCAATTCAAACTTCTAACGTCCAATCTCCACTCACATGAAAAAACTACTCTCCATTCTCTGCCTGCTTGCCTGTTCAATCCTCTTTGTCGGTTGTCCGTATGATTCAGAAGTTCCGATTGATAAACCTTCCGTAAAAATTAATGCTAAATTGTTAGGGACTTGGGAAGCCCGCAGCAACCAGGATGAGAGTTACAAGATCACCAAGAAAGATGACTTTACGTACAGCATCGAAAAGTCGAACAAGAAATCAAAAGAGAAAGACACCCAGAAATATCTTGCTTACACTTCTATGGTAAGCGGAGGAACTTTTCTTAACCTCTGGGAAAATAGCTCGGATGTTTCTTCAATAAAATATTATCTCTATAAAATGGAGATGACAGGAGATGCGATGATAACCCTGGCGGAAATAACTGAAAACGTAGATGAGCATTTTACCACAAGTGAAGAACTGAAAAAATTTATTGGAGACAATATGAAGAACAGTTACTTTTTCAGTAAAGAAGAGACTGCTTACATCCGCACCGGAAACTGAAAGTTGTAAAAAGTCATTAACATTTTTTATTTTTGAGTATTGAAATTCCCCGCTTCAGACGCCTGATCCGGGGGCTTTTTTATTTAAACCTTACAGTAAATTTTGATTTCATTTTTTCTGCAAGAAATGACCAGAGATTCGGGCATTTTTTTTCTCTCATGTAATATTTTAGTTCGGTCTTTAAAAGAGATGGATCCGGTATCAATCAACAGAATTCACACAGAATTGGCCGGTAGCTTTACAAGACTTAACTAACCAAAAGCCCAATCAACAATTCATGAAAAAAATTTATTTGTTTATTTCAGTCATGCTCATCATGACTGCTGCGATTGCCGGAAACCTGAAACCAATCGCGCAAAAAATATCCGACAGGAAATCTATACAAGGAACGTTTACCCGTGTTCAGCTTTTTGATATTACGGGTGCGTCACAACAACGAAGTGGTGCGTTAGAAAGCACCGTGAAAAATGCAACGGTGATGGAATTCCGTCAGCTGGATGCGCAGGTTGTCGTAAGAACAAAACCTGAAAACATAAATTTAATTATACCGACAGGTTCAGGAATGAATATTGAGCTTGAACTTTTCAAAACAGAAATTTCTCATTCAGATTTTTCTGTTGTGACGAGCAGCAGCAACGGACAGGCAATACCGTATGAAGGAGGAGTTCATTACCAGGGAATTGTAAAAGGAGATAATTCATCGATTGCTGCTATCAGTATTTTTAACGATGAAGTGATGGGAATGATTTCTTTTCCTAACGGCGGAAATATGATTTTAGGAAAACTGGAGCATGATGCACAAGGAATGCATATACTATATAATGAGCATGACCTAACTGCGCCGCCAACTATGCATTGCAGTACTGCAGAAGCACGAACGGGTTACTCAAGCCAGGATTTGAGCAGAACTACTGTGTCTGCTGCTGCATCCAATAAGTGCATCCGGTTATATTGGGAATGTAACTATGACTTATATCAGAATAAAGGAAATACAACTGCTGTTACAAATTATTTAACAGGACTTTTCAATCAGTCCGCTATTCTCTATTCGAATGATTCTATTAATGTAACACTTGCACAGCTATATATCTGGACAACCGCGAGTCCGTATGTTCAGACAAGTACATCTGCTTTGTTAACGCAGTTCAACACAACAAGAACTTCATTCAACGGCGACTTGGGAATACTAATAGGTCTTGCAGGTGGCGGTGGTATCGCTTATGTGAATGGTATATGCAGCTCGAATCAAATTTATAGTGAAGGTTATACAGGCATCTCTACATCCTATAATACAGTGCCTGCTTATTCATGGTCAGTAGAAGTAGTGACACATGAACAAGGCCACCTGATGGGTTCGCAACATACGCATGCTTGTGTCTGGAATGGAAACAACACAGCTATTGACGGTTGCGGTCCTGCCGCGGGTTATGGTTACGAAGGCAGTTGTACAGGAGCCCCAGTTCCTGCGGGTGGCGGAACGATCATGAGTTATTGTCATCTCATCGGTGTCGGTATTAATTTCTCACTTGGATTCGGTCCTCAGCCCAGAACTCTTATCCTCAACAGAATCAGCAGCGGAACATGTTTGTCTTCCTGCGGTGCAACTGCCTGCAGTGCTCCTACCGGTATGACTACCTCTGCTATTACAACTTCTGCAGCTACGTTCAACTGGACAGCAGCAACCGGTGCTAACAGTTATACGATAAACTATCGTATTGTTGGAACTTCAACCTGGACGAGCGCTTCCACAGTTTCAACATCCTATAATGCAAGCGGGTTGGCTTCAGGTACCAATTATGAATGGCAGGTACTCACCGTTTGTTCTTCCGGTTCTTCTCCGTTTACCTCTTCAACAACTTTTACAACAACTGCCTCCGCCTGCAATACTCCGTCAGGTATGAGTACAACAGCTATTACAACATCAACAGCAACTTTTAACTGGACTGCAGCTTCAGGTGCAACCAGTTATTCTATTCGCTATCGTATTACAGGAACAACGACATGGACAACATCTTCTTCCGCTTCAACATCATACAATGCAAGTGCATTAACAGCAAATACAACCTATGAATGGCAGGTGCAGACTATTTGTTCAAGTGGTTCATCCGCATTTACAGCATCCACTACTTTTACTACCACTGCTGCTCCATGTAATGTGGCTTCCGGAATGAATACCACTGCTGTTACTTCATCATCAGCAACATTTAACTGGACGGCCGTTTCCGGTGCATCGAGTTATAACATTCGTTATCGAATTACCGGAACCACAACCTGGTCCACCGGTTCTTCCGCCACCGCATCATATAATGCAAGCGGCTTAACAGCAAACTCGACCTACGAATGGCAGGTTCAGACAGTTTGTTCAGGCGGTTCATCCGTATTCACTGCTTCGACTACTTTCACTACTTCATCCGCTCCATGCAATGTTCCAACAGGAATGAGTACATCCACTGTTACTTCGTCATCAGCAACGTTTAACTGGACGGCCGTTTCAGGTGCAACAAGTTACCTCATTCGCTACCGGATTACTGGAACAACTACATGGACAAGTTCTTCGTCCTCCACCGCAACTTATAGTGCAAGCGGGTTAACAGCAAGTTCAAACTATGAATGGCAGATACTAACTGTTTGTTCAGGCGGTTCATCTGCTTATACTGCTTCTATAACATTTACAACTTCTTCTCTTCCGTGCACAGTCCCTGCCGGAATGAACACAACGGCTGTCACTGCATCATCAGCAACATTTAACTGGACAGCTGTTTCAGGTGCTACCAGTTACACCGTTCAATATCGTATAACAGGAACATTATCATGGCTGACATTCAGTACCGTTTCTCCGTCTTATTCTGCAAGCGGGTTAACGGTAGGTTCAACGTATGAATGGCAGGTATTAACAGTTTGCGGAGCAGGTTCATCCGCTTTCCCGGCTTCTACACTATTTACAACTTCTTCCTCTCCGTGCAATGCACCTGTTGGAATGAATACAACTTCTATTGCAACATCATCAGCAATATTTAACTGGACTGCCGTTTCAGGAGCAGTAAGTTATAACATCCAATATAGAATTGTCGGAACTACTGTTTGGACAAGCACGAACACGGTCGCAGCATCATACAATGCAAGTGGTTTAGCGTTGGGTTCGAATTATGAATGGCAGATACAGACGAATTGTTCCGGTGGTTCGTCTGCATTCACGGCATCTACAACCTTTACGACAACTGTTCCTGCCTGCAACACTCCTGTCGGAATGAACACGACAGCCGTTGCAGTTTCTTCAGCAACGTTTAACTGGACAGCAGTACAAGGTGCTATCAGCTACAATGTTCGTTACCGGATTACCGGAACAGCAACATGGACAACGGTCAATACAGCTGCTGCAACATACAGCGCAACAGCATTAACGTCAAGTGCAACGTATGAGTGGCAGGTACAAACGGTTTGTTCGGGAGGTTCATCCACTTTCAGTGCTTCCACAACATTTGTAACTCCTGCGCCTCCTTGCACTGTCCCAACCGGTTTAACAACAACTAACATCACCGGTTCTTCCGTAACGTTATCATGGACGGCCGTTTCGGGTTCTATCGGTTACAACCTCCAATGGAAATTGTCTTCAGCAACTTCCTGGACAACAGTATCAGCGATTACAACTTCTTCTTATATTCTTCCGGGTCTTACGGCATGCACGGGTTATCAATTCCAGGTACAAACAGTTTGCCTCGGCAGTTTAAGCGGGTTTAGCTCTGTTGCGTCATTTATCACCACTGGTTGCTCGATTATTTATTGTACTTCTAAAGGAACAAATACAAACTATGAATACATCAATAAAGTTGTATTAGGAAGTATCAATAATACAAGTGGCAGCAATGCCGGATATGGTAATTATACCGGCCTGAGCACAAATCTTACAGGCGGTTCGTCAAATACAATTTCGATGACACCCGGTTTTCCAGGTTCAGCATATCGTGAATACTGGTCGGTCTGGATCGACTACAATCATAACGGACTGTTTACTGATGCAGGGGAAAACGTTGCCATTGGAAATGGTACCGGTGATGTGAACAGTTCATTTACAGTTCCTGTAAACGCATTGAACGGATCAACACGCATGCGGATTCAAATGCAATATAATTCGCAACAAACTAATTCATGCGCAACATATACCTATGGTGAAGTGGAAGATTATACTGTCGTTATTATCGGGAACGCGCAAATTCCAACTACACCAACTCCTGGAACTATCGGCAGCAATACACAGGATGGATTGTTTTTATATCCGAACCCTGCGAAAGATAATCTCACAGCTGAATTCATGAACGGGATCAACGGAAAAGTAAAAATAAATGTGTACGATGTCATTGGTAAACTGATGATGACAACTGAAAATAAGTTTCTCGAAGGAACCAATAACCTGAATGTGAATATATCCGCATTGCCGAACGGACTTTATATTTTTGAAATAGAAAATAATGGTGAAATAAAACGTCAGAAATTCATGGTATCAAGATAGAAAGAGTCGGTTGTTCTTGCAAAGCCGTCCCGCATACTTGCAGGGCGGCTTTTTTAGTGCCTCTATCTTTGCTTGAATTATCATCCTGATAGTTGTATAAGTACTCTTCATCCTGATTTTGTTTGGTTCAATTTTTTTCTATTTTTAGCCAGCCAGCCAGATCGGGCGGGTTTTTATCATGAAGTATTTATCCGGGTAAAATGGAGTGTTACAATTCGAAAATCAACCGGTTATACATAAGAGGGCAATTGTTGATTTTGTCATTGATACTACTACAGGTAAATGATTGTTTGTGCTACTAACTCAAGTGAAGAAAAAAGGGTAAAAAGAAATTGAAATAACCAGAGATGAAAAATTAAATGATAGCCAATCTTCTATCCTCTCACCCGATAAAATTCATTCCTGGTAATTCTTTAAACAGGAATTTATGAAAACAAAAAAGCAACTTTTACGGGTTTTATTTCTCGAAGAAAATAAAACCACGATCGACCAGGTTGAAAATGTTCTGAATGATTCTTTTCATAAGTTTAGCGCGAAAACGGCAAGGACTGAAAAAGAATTTCTTAAGTATGTGATCCGATTTAATCCGGATGTAATAATAGCGGGCTACCGTCTTGAAAAATACTCCGCCGGGGAAGCTTTTGATTTATTGAAAGCAGAAAATTACAGGATACCCTTTTTTCTTATCGCTGATAATTTAAGCGAAGAAGTTTCGCGCGCGCTGATTAAAAGCGGAGTAGAAGATTGCCTGATCATTTCGAACCTGACCACCCTTCCAATCTCCATCCTGAAAATTCTTGAGAAGAATAAAATAAACCTGGAAAAGGATGAGGTAGAAAACCAGTTGAAGTACAAAGAAGAACGCCTTCAGACAATTTTTAAAAACACCCCTGAAGCCATTATCAACCTTGGTTTTAAAGGAGAGATTCTCGAAATTAACCCGACCGGTCTTCATTTGTTGCAAGTCGACGGCCAGAAAAAACTAAGCAAAAAAGATATTTTTGATTTTATTCATCCGGCAGATATCAGGCGGTTTAAAAAGTTTCATAACAGCGTAGGTATTGGAAACAGCAAAACTGAAAAATTCAGAATTGTGGGTTCAAAAAAAGGAGAGTACTGGATAGAGTCGAGTGCAGTGCCGCTGTTCGATGAAAATAAGTATGTTGTTTCTGTTCTGACGATCAACCGCAATATTACTGAACAACAGAAGGCGTATTCTGAAATTTCGTTCCAGGCACAACTCCTTGAAAATGTTTTTGATGCCATTATTTCTTTCGATAATGACCGCCGCATTTTAAGCTGGAATTCGGCTGCTGAAAAAATGCTCGGATGGAAGTCTAAAGAAGCTGTCGGAATGATACTCTCGGAACTTATCAAAACCAATTTTCTTACTTCCACGCTCGAAGAGGTGATGCGTTCGCACGATGAAAAAGGCAACTGGAGTGGCCAGTTGAAAGTAACAACAAAACATGGCAATGAACTGTCTGTTGCCGTCAACTCGACCCGATTCAGAAATGAAAAGGGGGAGACGTTGGGAATCATTGTGAGCTACCGTGACATCACCGAACAACTAAAAGATGAAAGAGCTGTCAGGGAAAGTGAAGAGCGATACCTCACCTTCTTTGAAAACAGCATGGATGGAATTTTACTGACGGCTCCTGATGGAAGTATTGTGGCTGCCAATCCCGCTGCATGTCGCATGTTTAAAAGAACTGAAAAGGAAATATGTGCCGTCGGAAGGTTTGGATTGGTCGACATGTCTGATCCGCGGGTCAACAGTCTCCTCGATGAACGTCTTCGTACCGGTAAAGCCAGGGGCGAAATTACATTGGTTCGTAAAGATGGTACAAAGTTCGAAGGAGAAATTTCTTCAACATCTTTTACGGATGGCAACGGTGAAATCAGGACCAGCATGATTCTCAGTGATCTTTCCGGAAAAAAAATGGCGGAGGAAAAAGCATTGATTAATGAAAAAAGATTCCAGGAATTGTTTGAAAACTCTCCCGATGCTATTTATGTGGAAGATGAAAACGGATTTATTCTGGATGTCAATAAAGTGGCCTGCATGCTCCAGGGTTACAACAAAGATGAATTGATCGGGAAGAACCTGACTGAGTTAACACCTGATAAATTGAAGCCGGGTGTATCTTCAAGATTTGAATTGTATTTTAGTCAGCAGGGAGCTATTCTTGAAACTCAAATCTGGGATAGAAACTGGATCCCAATTCCGGTTGAGTTAAAAACCAGTCGTATTACATTTAATGGAATGCCGGCCGTGCTGATTCATGCGCGTGATATTTCTAAACGCAGAAAAGCTGAAAAGGAGAAAAGAGAAACCGAATTAAAATTTGATGTGCTTTCCGATCATGCTCCTCTGGGTATTTACCAGGTCGATAATGAAGGAAAATTTGTTCGTACCAATAAAAAATTTCTTGAGGTGTTTGAACTTTCCATAGATCAGGTAAGAGCCGGTGAATGGAAGGAAAGAATTCATCCCGATGATTTGCCCAGGTTTATGAAACAAAGAGCCGATACACTGGGTGCGCCCGTTGAATTTGAAATACACTATAAATTGCAAATCGGCGATAAAGTAAAATACGTATTTGGGAAATCAAATCCTTTTTATGACGATGAAGGCAATGTGATTGGCCGGATAGGCACCTTGCTGGATCTAACAGAAAACAGGAAAACAATCCAGCAGATGATGTTTACTCAAACCATGTTCCAGAATATTTTCGAACATTCTCCTGATCCGATTTTCATTGAAGATCTGGAGGGAAATATTCTGAATGCAAATCTGAAAGGATGTAAGATGTACGGACTGGATTATAGCGAGCTCGTCGGGAAAAATATTTTCGACTTTACTCCTGCTAATTACCTGGATGAAATGAAAAGAGAGTTTAAAAGTATCTGCGACGGTTCAACTCAACGGATCAACTCGGTTTCATGGAACAAAGAAGGAAAAGAAATTCAGATTCAGAAACGAGCCAACCTGATCAACTACTTTGATAAAGTGGCAGTACTTATTCATGTGTTTCCAAAAGATAAATGAGAAGTGAACTGACGCATCCCGCGATCACGTTTTTATTTGCCTGATAATTAGAGGCAATACGACGTTCTGATTTATCGTTATGACAATTCAGTTTTGTCTTTTTTTACAGCGAACATATAAAGTATCCCGGCAAGTAAACCAAAGGCAATTATAGCGACAACATTACTGCTTTCTCCCATACGGCTTGCTACTCCGGTATTCAAATGAGCATCGAGAAAACTGACCGACCTCCCTGTTGCATCAACCCCTGAGTCGATTCCAAGTAGCACGGCTATAATAATTCCGGTCAATGCGCCGCCTGCAATTAAACCACTACTAAATAGAGAACCCGAACCGATTTCACTTTCTTCCTCATTTGATTTTGTTTTGCGTGAGGATAACCATTTTACCAGTCCGCCTATCCAGAGTGGTGAGGTAGTGGAAAGAGGTAAGTAAGCACCCACTGCAAATGCGAGTGAACTGATGCCGCATAATTCCATCGTAGCAGAAATTCCCATCCCGATTAATACAAGGCTCCATGGTAAAGAATGACTGAGCATACCTTTGATAATGGTTGCCATCAGGTTTGCCTGTGGTGCCGGCAATGCATGAGGATGTTCAGGTGTAATATCACCGAAGCCAAGGGTTGAGTGTAATAATTTAACGGTGAACCCGATTGAAATGACGGATGCAATCACGCCAATGATGAGTCCTAATTGTTGTTTGAGTGGAGTTGCTCCTACAAGATATCCTGTTTTTAAGTCCTGTGAAGTAGCGCCCGCATTGGCGGATGCAATGCATACAATTGATCCGACACAAAGCGCGATGGGTTGATAGACATCACCTGTCCAGCCCATCCCGATAAATATCAGGCAGGTCGCCATCAGTGTTGCGATCGTCATACCGGAAATAGGATTGGAGGACGAACCGATCAGGCCAACAATGCGTGAACTGACGGTGACAAAGAAAAAACCGAAAACAACAACCATAATAGCAGTGAAAAAATTTACCGGAATATTCGGAAGCAAGGTCATCAGTAAAATTAATCCAACTGTTCCGAACAATACGTACACAAGCGGAATGTCTCTCTCTGTCCGGGATTTTGTATCGTTCGTCTGTTTGTCTTTCGAACGCAGATCGCGGAACGAATCTTTGAATGCGCTGATGATGGTTGGAAATGTTTTTATCAGTGTCATGATTCCGCCAAAGGTTACAGCACCGGCGCCTATATATCGGACATAGTAATTCCGTATATCACCATTCGACATGGCCGAAATTAGTTTGTCGCCCGGTGGAATTACCTGTGTAACAAAATCACCGAGAAAAGTGATGAGGGGAATCAGTACGAGGTAGGAAATCACTCCTCCTGCCATCATAATAGCTGCTATACGCGGGCCAATAATATATCCGACTCCAAGAAGTTCTGGTGTAATTTCTGCACTGAGGGAGCCGTTTGGCAATGCGCTTTTTCTGCTGAATACATATTCAGGCGTGTCTTTCCATAAAACAAGAATTGACATCAGCACTTTGTACAAAAATGCAATGCCTAAACCATAGTATACTTTCTTTGCCAGGTTGCCTCCTTTTTCGCCGGCTATCAAAACATCAGCGCAGGCAGTTCCTTCAGGATAAGGAAGCACGCCGTGTTCTTTCACGATTAAACTTCTGCGAAGTGGTATCATGAAAAGTACGCCAAGAATTCCGCCAGCCAACGCAAGAACAAAAATCTGGAGATACTGAAAATACTGATCTCCACCCGCCAGGAAAAGCATAGCCGGAAGCGTAAAAACTACACCGGATGCAACCGATTCACCTGCACTTCCAATGGTTTGAACGATGTTGCTTTCAAGGATTGTAGCGTTGCCGAATTTTTTGAAAATAGAAATAGCAAGAACGGCAATCGGTATGGAAGCACTTACGGTTAACCCGACTTTGAGTCCGAGGTAAACAGACGTGGCGCCAAAGATGATTCCGAAAATGCAACCGAGTATGATTGCCTTAGGAGTAAATTCAGGAATAAAATCTTTCGGCGAAATGTAAGGCTTGAAAGCAGGTTTGTTGTTCTCCATAATTGAGTCGGGTTTGATGGTAGATGAAAATCAAGTCGGAGTAAAAGTAGAAAATATTACATACGAACAAAATACCCTGTAAAACTGTTTGAAATTTATTTCACTTACTTTCTATCGCGCATGCTCCGATTTCGTTTCACACGTTGACTCCCCTCAGTGAGACCCTGCGCTGGCTATAACTTTTTTTTTGCATAGAGATTTAAACAGTTTCTGAGTGTATTAAAAAAATCAGCCGGAAGAACTTTTCCCGACCGATCATTCACACATTATTAAAAATGATTTGATTCTCAGATATCTTCGAGTGCTTCAACTGTTAATGGTTTATTGATCATTTTTTTTATAAATGGATTGCTCTTTATCACTTTTGTTTTTTCCGGATCATACGGGAGTATATTTGTTAAGACTACAATTTTGCAGCGGACTTTTACAATATCTCCTAACATTCTGAATTCATCAAGGAAATCAAAACCATCCATCACGGGCATTTCAAGATCGAGAAAAATAATATCAGGCAACTCATCAGGTTGTTCGCTGAAACTTTTCAGGTAGGTAAGGGCTTCGCAGACAGTGGATTTTGTAACTATATGATTAGCGAGAGAAGCCATTTTAAAAATCCTGTTTGAGATAAAAATATCTGCTTCATCGTCATCAACCAGAAGAATTTTATTGTAGCGCGTGATCTCAATCGGTTTATTCATGGTTCTTTTAAACTATGTTTTGGGTTTGCAGAAATTGGTTTATTTTAATTTAGAATCATAGTATCATTCGCTTTTTTTTTCTGAACTCCCTGCTTGACAAGCAGGCAGGCGAACGAACTACTCCTGGCTAACAAGTACTTCAGGAACTCTTTCGAACTCCGTCGACTTATCAAAGAAATAGTCGGCACCCGATTCCTTGCAAAGATTCCTGTAATAGAGCTCTGAATTATTGGTGAGGACGATTACCTGCACAGTCGAATAGTTGTTTTTGATTTCGCGCAATACATGCATACCATTATTACCCGGCAATTGGATGTCAAGTATAACAACGTCCGGTTTCATTAATTTTATAATCGCATTTGCTTCGGTGCTGTTAACGGCTACCCCGACAAATTGCAGATTCTTCATTTCAGACATGAGCCGCTTCAGGCGACTGATTGCGATGGCAGAACTATCAATGAGCAGTATTTTTTTTGTTTTTGCATCCATAAGAAAGTTCTGATTGAAGAAGCAAAAAACGAAAATTCTCAGGAGAAGGAATGTAGTCGTGCTTTCCAATAATTTGTCATGATTTATACTACACGATTCTTCCTGGTAAGGGAACATCAGATTGCTTTTTATCTGGAATAATACCGTTACTGTATCTGTAATAGTCTAATACACCTTGCGGCTTTTGTACTATAACAGCTACTCTATCGGCATTATACCAAAGAAAATTTTAGATTATTTTATATTGAGAAATGGTATAAGAGGTTGTTCGTACAGGCCTTTAAATTAGACAAGATGATGAGACCGGTTTTCCTGACGATGCAGAGTGATGAAAGGATAAGAGCATGGGGAGGATTGAAAATGGGATACGAATAAAACAGGGCGAGTTGGTTTGTTGTGCCGTGACCTTGTCTAAACGCTTTTCTTCTCAGAACCCCGAGCTATATTACTCACCGCGAAGAAACTGTTTAAATCTCTATGGAAGAAAATGGTATAGCCAGCGCAACCTTCTACTTCAACTTTGGCTCACGGTGACAGCGTGCGTAGGATCAAGCTGAGGGATAATTTGCAAACGCATAAATCAACTAAAGGATGACTCCTTGATTTTTTAGTCGGTTCGAGCTGAGTTGAGAACCTGGTTCATCAGTAGCGAAGTCGAAGCATGCGCAATAGCAAGCATTTGAAATAAATTTTAAACAGTTTCTTAAACTAAACGAGTTTATTATCCATCGCATATCGGGTAAGTTCGGCGTTGGTTTTCATATTTGTTTTGAAAAGAATACGTGCGCGGTAGGTGCTTACCGTGGTTACGCTCAGTGAAAGCAGGTCAGCGATTTCAGAAACCGTTTTTCCGGAAGCGATTAGTTTTAGTACATCAAACTCTCTGTCAGAAAGTGTTTCATACAGCGCTTTTCTTGAATCCGGTTCAAGATTTTCGGCGAGTATTTCTGCTAAGGCCGGGCTGATGTATCTCCTTCCGTCTAAAATTTTGCGAACAGCAATCACGAGTTCATCAGACGCGCTTTCTTTTGTGAGATAACCGGATGCACCGGCTCTTAACACCCTCACAGCATATTGATCTTCCGGGTGCATACTTAAAATCAACACCGGAGTTTTTGGAAATTCTTCTTTCAATTGTTTGAGTGTTTCCAGTCCGTTTCGGCCGGGCATCGATAAATCACTAATGATAATCGTCCAGTTTCCCGCTCTTGCTTCCCGCAACAGGTCAGAACCGTTGCTCACTTCACGGATGTTTGCTTCAGGAAATTCATCGAGCAGAATTTGTTTCAATCCTCTTCGCACAATACCGTGATCGTCCGCAATCAGAATGTCAGTCATGAATCAAGATCGGTTTTTACCGGTGAAATTTTTAACGGCACCTCTAACAGAATCGAAGTTCCATTTTCTTTTGAACTCTCAATCGTTAATTTCCCCCCCAGCATGGAGGCGCGTTCTTTCATGCCGACTAATCCCAGCGTGTTTTTATCTTTTGTTTTCGTTTCATCAAAACCGATTCCGTTGTCATGAATTTTCAAAATGATTTTGTCACCGTTTAATTCAAAAGAAGTTTTTAGTTCTGTCGCGTTCGCATGCCGGGCAACATTGGTGAGTGTTTCCTGGTACACCCGGAAAATTCCGGTAGAAAGATTTTTTTCAATTTCAATTTCATCGGAAGGCAATCTGAAATCAGTGCGGATGCCTGTGCGTTTCTGAAATTCCTTGCCCTGCCATTCAAGTGCTGAAATTAAACCGAGATCATCCAGAATGCCCGGGCGAAGTTCGGAAGCAATTCGCCTGACACTTTGGACCGTTTCATTGATTAATGAAATCATGCCATCCACTTTTTCAGCGATCTTGGGTGACGTTTCCTGAATTTTTCTTTTTATCCAGGAAGCATCCATCTTCAGGCCGGTTAACTGCTGCCCGAGTTCATCGTGTATTTCACGGGCGATGTTCGTGCGCTCTTCTTCACGTACACTCTGTAAATGCGACGACAGCTTGCGGAGTTGCCCATTGATCTGCTGCAATTCTTTTTCAGCATTTTTTCGTTCCGTTACGTTTTCGCACACAATCATCACCATGTAATTTCCATTCATGTCAAGAAGTGCAGTTCCTGTTTCAGCAACCCAAATCGTTTTTCCCGATTTAGTTACTTTACGAAGTTCCCATGAAAAAGATTTCTTTGGATTCGAGATGCATTCTTTTATCTGGTTCAATACGGTCAGATGATCTTCCGTATTAAAAACACCGAGAATAGAACTTCCGATTAATTCGTCCCGATGATATCCAAGGTCAGCCGCACCGTGTTTGTTCACAGACAGTACCTTCCCGTCCTCGTCGAGAGTAAAATTCATCAATGGGTTTTCCTCATACAGTGTGCGAAAGCGCTCCTGGCTTGCGATCACTTCAGCTTCAGATTTTTTTCGTTCGGTGATGTCTCTTTCCAGTGATTGTGTTCCAATTAATTTACCATTTTCTATAATACTGGAAACCCTGGCTTCGATCCATATTTCGGTGCCATCTTTTCGTTTTCCTTTGTACACAAATTCTTCCGGTACCAGCATGCCCTTCATGCGGTTATTATGTCTTTCCAAAATTTCATTATAAAATGCAGCGGAAGTGTAATCCTTTAATGTCAGATTTAAAACTTCGTTTTGCGGGAATCCGAATATTTTAGTGAATTCATTATTCGCATAAACGAGGCGGCCTTCTATGTCTTCGATCGCAAGCGATTCATGAATGTTTTCAACAACACTTCGATATTTAGCTTCGCTTTTTAAAATTGCTTCCTCTGCTTTTTTTCGTTCTGTAATGTCCTGAACGGTCCCGATTGAGCGAATGGGATGGTCGTATTCATCATAATATGTTTCACATCTTTCATGAACATATTTTATACTTCCATCTTTCAATATGATTCTGTGAATAATGTCGTAGATAGTTTTTTCTTTTATCGATTTCGTGTATGCTTCACGAACGAATTCCCTCTCATCCGGATGAACTTGGTCCACAAAGGATTCCAGGGTAGCATTGAATTCATTCTTGTCGAGTCCGAAAATTCTATACACCTCATCAGACCAATTTAACTTGTTGTGAACCAGGTCCAGTTCCCAGCTGCCAATATGAGACAGGCGTTGCGCTTCTTTTAAACCGGACTCGCTTTCATGTAATTTATGTTCAATTTTTTTACGTTCAGTAATATCACGCGCAATGGCAAGCAGCCTTCCATCTGCTATCAATTTTATATTCGCTTCTACTTCGATGATCGTACCGTTTTTGTGTAACATCTTTCTCTCTCTTAACATGGATTGACCTGTTAAAAGCAGATCAAAACGAATCGGATCTTTTTCGAGTTGTTCCGGATCAATTACTTTTGAGACATTCGATGTAAGAAGTTCTTCCCTGGTATAGCCTAACATGTTGCAGAGACTGGAATTGACGTCAACGAAATTCCCGTTTTCATCAGTAATCATGATGGCATCCGATGCCTGTTCAACGAGAGAACGGTAGCGAAGTTCGCTATCCTTCAGTTCTTCTTCCGATGTTTTTAAATCAGTGATGTCGATCAGTGTACCGTTCCAGAGGATGTCACCGTTTTCAAGTTTGCGCGGAATGGAATTTCCCCTGATCCATTTATTTTTTCCAGCAAGGTCTTTAGTTTTGAAAACGTAAAACCACGGCTGAATGGTGGCTGCAGAAATTTCAATCGATTGAAACATGCCGGGTAAAAACGCTTCATCCACAAGAGAAAAAACAATCATCGCATCTGCATACACTTCGTTCTTTGTGAATCCTGTGAGTTCGTATATTCCTTCACTCACGTAGGCAAAAGACATTTTTCCTTCCGTATTTAATTGGAACTGGTAAACTGCACCCGGCAACGATGAACTTACTTCACTTAACTGATCTGCGATTTTTTTGGTCTCTTCTTCCGCTTTTTTTTGTTCCGTTACATCCCGGAAACTCCAAACACGTCCGGCAATTTCATCATTCATTCGTTGTGGCTGTGAAAAGCGTTCAATGGTTCTTCCGTCTTTCAGTTCTAATGAATCAAAACTTATTTCTTCCGGGTGAGCATAGAGTGCCTCAACACGTTCAACAAAGTAGGATGGATCCACTAACAGTTCGGTGGCAGCAACGATCGCTTTTTTATCATCTCGTTCCTTCAGAATGTCATCCGGGATATTCCACATTTTTATGAACTGCCCGTTGTATCCTGAAAATTTTCCGGAGTTATCAACCACCAGGATTCCATCTTTGGTAGATTCAAGTGTTGCCTGGAGAAGTGAAGATGAACGTTTCAATTCTTCTTCCGATTTTTTACGGTCAGTAATATCCCGGGTCACAAACAAGGATGAAACGATTTCCTTGTTTTGATTGCATAAGGGAGCGCCGTGTGTTTCCATCCACCGGTTTGTTCCTTTAAAACCAGTGATTGAAAATTCAAGCTGACCCGAGTTGCCTTCAAATATTTTTTTATTCAGTTTCTGAAATTCATCCCGGTATTTTTTGTCGACAAGACTCAATACATTTTGGCCGATTACCTGACCTGCACTTTCTGCTTCCACCATTTTTACCCCGGCGGCGTTCATTTCAATTATGCAATTATCCCGGTCCAGTAGTTTAACACATTCCGGCTCGGTTTCAAAAATGGCGCGAAAACGATTTTCACTGACGGCTAATTTTTCTTCCGCTTTTTTCTTGTCAGTAATGTCGTGATAGTAAACTGAAATTCCATCAGCAGACGGGTAAATAAAATCCTCATACCAACGATCTGTAGAAGAGTCATAAATCTGACGTTGAACGGATGCCTGATTTTCCATGGCATAATGCATCGTCTCATAAAATGGTTCCTTAATTATTTCAGGAAATTCTTCCCAGATATTTTTTCCAATGAGATCTTCAGGTTTCCGGTCATTCATTTCACCCGCCTTTTTATTGACGTAGGTATAGCACCAGTTCTTATCTAATGCGATAAAGGCATCCGTAACCCGTTCAAAAATATTTTTTAGCTCCGCAGTTTTTTCACGTACCTGCGTTTCTAAGTTTTCGTTGAATTTTTTAAGCTCATTTTCCAATTCTTTTCTTTTCGTAATATTCTTGTTTACAGAGACAGCGCCTGTTTGTTTACCACTCACATTTAGCACCGCTGAGGAACTTACAAGTATGTAAAGAGTTTCGCCCGCTTTGTTTTTTTGTTTCACTTCACTGCTGAAAAAACCATTTTTCCTGAAATCATCAACTAACTTTTCAACTGAAGTATCCCCATAATCTGTTAACAACAATCCTTCAACACTTTTTCCGATTGCTTCTTCCGCTGACCAACCGTAAATTTGTTCAGCGCCTTTGTTCCAGGTTTGGATAACAAAATTAGTATCCGTTGAAAAAATTGCATCGTGAATATTGCTTACAAGCATTGCGAGATAATTGATTCGTGCCTCGTGTTTTTTCCTTTTCAGAAAATCATTTCGGATCACGCCAAAACTGATGAGCAGGAACACAAAAACAATCAGAGAAAGAATCACAAATAAGGAAAGTGTTTTTCCTGCCCGCTCTTTTTTGGCAACATTTTCTGCATTGAGAACTGCCCGTTCCCGTTCTTCTATTTTGTTTACGAGGTTGTAAATGCCATGCATGAGTTTTTTTCCCTCTTCACCGCTCATCAGCTGAATAGCGGCTTTCATTCCTTTATCGTGTCTTAACTTCACCAGGTGTTTTCCATATTGAATCTGTTCGTTAAGGAGTTTTTGCAAAGCGGTTGCATCAGAAAATTTTTGCGAATCTTTTTGTGAAGCTACCAGCAATTCATCCAGGTTCTTCCCGCTATTCTGCAATGAGTAATTGAACGGTTCAAGAAAATTTTCTTTTCCGGTAGCAGCATAATTATTGTAACTGATTTCTAAATGCTGGGCATCCTGGAAAACATTTTCTACCGGCTTCAGAATCTTTAAAGAAGAGTTTACATCGTTGCTTTCCGCAACGGTCTGCTTCATGTTTGAATAGGTAATCCACGAGAAAAAACCGATGCAGGTAAAAGTGAAAATAAAACCGAAGAAGATTTTCTGTTGCGTAGAAATATTTTTCATAATGTAATTTTTTACAATCCGAGGACACAGAGTCTTTGCAATGTAAAAAAAATGTGCAAACATGATCACGATGTTTATAACAACATGTAACCTCGCGGTTGTTAACAAGACCGGCAATGGGACATTATCACGATCAGATTTGTAATTCTCTTATACATTGATGAAATTTACCGACATCAGTATGATTAAATTCAACACAACCATATTAAAATTTAAAACGAAAGGCGAGAAGTCGGGCTGGACCTACATTGATATTCCTGCTGATGTGGCGCAGCAATTAAAGCCGGGAAATAAAAAATCATTCAGGGTAAAAGGAAAGCTTGATGATTTTATAATAAAGAAGATTGCTTTAATTCCAATGGGTGAAGGCGTTTTTATTATGCCGCTGAATGCCGCACTCAGAAAAGGGATCGGTAAACGTGATGGTGCAATCCTTCGTGTTCAACTGGAAGAGCATAAAGCTCCGTTGATTCTCGACAGTGAACTGATGGAATGTTTGGCTGATGAACCCGCAGCGCTCGCTTACTTCAAACAACTTCCTAAATCACATCAACATTATTTTTCGAAATGGATTGAAAGTGCTAAAACAATCGAGACAAAAGCGAAACGTATCGCGAGGACGGTGAACGGACTTTCTAAAAAGATAAGTTTTGCGGAGATGATTCGTGCATCAAAAGATAATTCTCGTTAGACATGAGATGTGAGAAATTTGAGTCTGCAAATTTAGGAATTTGACAAAGATCTGATTGTTTTCAGCCAGTCAAAGACTTATCAATTTGTGAACCTAACACTTAAATAAATACTCACGTACTTAAACACTTCGGTTCAAACATTCACTCCCGCGCCATGGCAGTTCTTGTATTTCTTTCCGCTGCCGCAAGGACAAGGATCATTACGACCGATTTTTTGTTCAACACGAACCGGCTGAACTTTCGGAGGAGCCAAGGGTTGCTGCGGAATGCCACTTGACGGTGCTTTTGAAGCATCCGCTTTATTTGCATTCAGGCGGCTCATGTCGGTACGTTGCGGTTGTTTCGCTTCGCGCACCTGTGATGGATCCTGCGACGGTATAACTCCTTTGAAAAGGAAAGAGATGATTTCTTTATTCACCCGCTCCATCATCTGCTTGAATAATTCAAATGATTCAAACTTGTAAATCAACAGCGGATCTTTTTGTTCGTACACAGCATTCTGCACACTTGTTTTCAAATCATCCATCTCACGTAAATGTTCTTTCCATGCGTCATCAATGAAGGCAGCGATCACTCCTCGTTCAAATGAAAAAACAAGTTCTTTGCCATTCGACTCATACGATTTTTTCAGGTTGGCAATTACCTGGATTCCTTTCATGCCGTCACTGAAAGGAACAACAATGTTCTGAATAGTGGCGCCCTGGTTCTGGAATACATCTTTCACAAACGGCATGGTCCGCTCTGCAAGAATCTGTGATTTGTTTTTATAAAACCGTTGCGCTTCTGTAAATATTTTTTCTGTGAGTACATCCGGTTTTTCATTCATGAATTCCGTTTCACTCACCGGGCAATCAATAGAAAGCAAACGAATGAGATCCAGTTTGAATCCTTCGTAGTCGCGCATTTCGAGATGTTCGTTCACGAGTGCTTCGCACACATCGTACATCATGTTGCTGATGTCAATCGAAATACGTTCACCGAAAATAGCATGTCTTCTTTTTGTGTACACGACTTCGCGCTGCGAGTTCATGACGTCATCATATTCGATCAGGCGCTTGCGGATACCAAAGTTATTTTCTTCCACTTTCCGCTGAGCGCGTTCGATGCTTGATGTAATCATCCCTGCCTGGATCACTTCACCTTCTTCAATTCCCATCCGATCCATCAGTTTGGCAATGCGATCAGATCCGAACAAACGCATCAGGTCATCCTCCAATGAAACATAAAATTGTGATCCGCCGGGATCACCCTGGCGGCCGGCGCGTCCGCGTAACTGACGATCTACGCGCCTCGACTCATGCTTTTCCGTTCCGACAATGGCAAGTCCTCCTGCTTCTTTTACACCCGGTCCTAATTTAATATCAGTTCCCCGACCGGCCATGTTCGTGGCGATCGTTACTGTTCCGGGTTTACCGGCTTCTGCGACGATTTCCGCTTCACGCTGATGTTGTTTCGCATTTAGTACATTGTGTTTAATGTTACGGAGTTTCAACATACGGCTGAGTAACTCCGAAATTTCCACTGACGTTGTACCAACCAACACCGGCCTTCCGGCTTTTACCAGCATTTCAATTTCTTCAATCGCTTTGTTGTATTTCTCTCGCTTGGTTTTATATACTTTATCTTCTTCGTCTTTTCTTACAACCGGGCGATTGGTCGGAATTACAACGACATCGAGTTTGTAAATTTGCCAAAACTCGCCGGCTTCTGTCTCGGCAGTACCGGTCATGCCTGCAAGTTTGTGAAACATGCGAAAATAATTCTGAAGCGTAACAGTCGCGTATGTTTGTGTGCTCGCTTCGATCTTTACATTTTCTTTCGCTTCAATCGCCTGGTGCAATCCATCGGAATAACGACGGCCATCCAGTACACGTCCGGTTTGCTCATCTACGATTTTTACTTTGCCGTCAGCGATGATATATTCCACATCAATTTCAAAAAGCGTATATGCTTTCAGCAATTGATTCACAGTGTGTATGCGTTCCGACTTAATCGCGAACTCGCGCATCAGCACGTCTTTCTTCTCGATTTTTTCAGCAGAAGGTAAATCTGATTTTTCAATTTCAGCGATCACGGCGCCCACATCAGGAAGAATAAAAAAATCTTTGTCTTCGCTCGATGTCGTCATCAGTTCAATTCCCTTTTCGGTGAGTTCGATGCTGTTGTTCTTTTCATCGATCACGAAATAAAGTTCTGCATCAGCTTTGTGCATTTCTTTCTGCTGATCCTGCAGGTGATAATTTTCTGATTTCTGCATGATGGCTTTTACACCCTGCTCTCCCAGTAATTTTATAAGGGCTTTGTTCTTCGGAAGTCCGCGTTGCGCACGGAACAAGGCAAGGCCCGCTTCCGTTTCTTTTTTCTCATCTTTCAGTTCGAGGAGCTTCCGTGCTTCAGAAATAATTTTGGTAACATAATCTCGTTGTGCTTTTACGAGCAGTTCAACTTTTGGTTTAAAAGCGTCGAACTCATGGTGATCTCCTTTTGGTGTCGGTCCTGAAATGATGAGAGGCGTTCGTGCATCATCAATCAAAACGGAGTCAACCTCATCCACGATCGCGTAATGATGTCCGCGTTGTACCATGTCTTCCGCATTGCGCGCCATGTTATCACGCAGGTAATCGAACCCGAATTCATTGTTTGTTCCGTAAGTAATATCAGCGTTGTACGCTTTCTTTCGTTCTTCAGAATTAGGTTCATGTTTGTCGATGCAATCGACAGTGAGTCCGAGAAATTCGAAAATCGGTCCGTTCCATTCCGAGTCACGTTTGGCGAGGTAATCATTCACCGTAACAATATGAACACCGCGGCCGGCCAATGCATTCAGGTAAATAGGAAGTGTTGCGACCAATGTCTTTCCTTCACCAGTTGCCATCTCAGCAATTTTTCCCTGGTGTAAGACAATACCGCCGATCAACTGTGAATCATAGTGAGTCATGTTCCAGGTAACCATGTTGCCGGCAGCCATCCATGAATTAAAGTAGTATGCTTTGTCACCTTCTATTTCTACGTTATCTTTTTTGGTAGCAAGTGTCCGGTCATGTTCCGTTGCCGTCACTTCTAATTCCTCGTTTTCAGAAAAGCGTTTAGCTGTTTCTTTTACCACAGAAAAAGCTTCCGGTAAAATTTCAAGAAGAATGTCTTCGGTTTGTTTGAGACTCTCTTTTTTTAACTGATCGATCTTGCGGTAGAGTTCTTCTTTCTCATGAACATCCATTTCGGAATTGCCTTCAGCGTTTGCTTCAAGCTCAGAGATTTGAGTTTCGATATCTTTGATATGATCAGAAATGAGTTGTTTGAATTCATGTGTTTTGTTCCGGAGTTCATCATGACTCAACGAAGCCATGGATGGAAAAACAGCTTTGATCTTGTCAGCAATCGGGTTCAGTTCTTTCAGATCGCGGACGCTTTTGCTGCCGAAAATTCCGCTGATGGCTTTATTCAGGATTCCTATCATAATTTCTATGTAATAAAGGAGTTTTTAGGACGGGCAAATGTACTTTTAAATAAGAAGATGGAGAAATGGCGGTTGTCAATGATTAAGCCATGGAAAAAGATATGAAAATGTGGCAGGATGGAGGAGTTATAATCCCGAATAAGTGAATAATAGAAGCGAAAATTACTCCTTGATTATTTTCCTATTTATGACTCCTGAATTGTCTGTGAAAGAAAGGAAGTACATGCCCGCGGGGATGTTGCTCATATCAAAGTGAAGAGATATTCCGTCAACAACTTTATCGAGGATGACTTTTCCGGCCACATCCAGCAGAAAAAGTTTTCCGGCAACCCGATTGGTAAATTGAATCTCACATTGAGTGATTACAGGACTGGGAAAAATATTTATTGAAGATTGAGATGATTCTTCCTCGATTCCGGAAACAAGGTTAATATAGTTACCCCATGTATCACTTCCTTTATGAAACCAGACCAGTCCATCGGTACAATCCTCGAGACCAATACTTCTTTCATCAGCTTCATACCAGATTTTGCCGAAACCGGCTGAATATTCTGTTGTATAGAATAACGGTTCAAAATGATTTATCAGATAACAACTATCTGAAAGTGTACGCCACAAATTTCCAACAGTTGTTGTATATATAGGACGATTATTCAACAGACCACTGTCCTGGCTCAACTCATAATAGCCCAATGATAAACTGTCGGGAGAATAATTGTTTTGTTCCGGGAAGGTTGAATAAAAAGGAGTATTCGTATAAGGATAAACGACGGAGTCCTGGTAAGAAGTGTAAACTGTATCATAGTTTGGCGGCGGATTAATCGAATGTTGAATGACCACATTGATCACGAGCCGGTGATAAATGACAGTGTCCAGATTAGGAGAAAAGTTTTTTGACAGAATGCGTTGGTAAGAATAATGAGGAAGAGTAGATCCGCTTAAGACGCTGTAACAGGATCCCCAAAATTCAAACTCATCATTTACATTGAAGTCATACATCTGCGCCAGGGTGGGCATAGGAACGGACTGTCTCTGTTCAAGTGCCGCAATATTATTATTCGGAAAGCCGGCAAACCTAAGCGCCCTGAAAAAACCGTTTGACTTACTGAGCATAATTGTTTGCCCGTTCACAGGATGATTTGGAATAATTATTCCAGAACTATCGAAAGCTGAAAGCGAAAAACATTTCACCGAATCAGATATTCCCGCCTGTTGCATCAAGATCATGCTATCGACATGTGCCCTGATATAACTTCCGTGTGCAAGATCAAACAGATTCCATGCATCATTCACGATAGCATTACTTTTAATCCTAATGGTGTCGTTGCTGAAATTAAAAAGATAATTCATTCCGTTGTTTAACTCATCGATCTGAGAACCCATCCATGCAGGGCCGTTTTCATATGCGCATACATTAGCTGGCCCGGATGATTGGTCTGTATCAGCCCACGTATGAAAAGAAAAATACTTTATCCGATCTGTTGTTACAACCGAGGAATCGAAAGACGCAACTTTTATCGGAGACCAGTAATTCAAACCCAGCCATCCAAAGTAATTGTTGTTCGAATTTGGAACCTGGAAAAACTGAGCTTGTGATGGAACGACCGGACGATAATTCTGTGCGCCAACAAAACGAAAAGAAATAATAAAGAGAAGAAAGAGTAGATTTTTTTTCATCCGTACTAATTTTCCATATCAAATGTATAGAAAATTATTGAGTTGATCAGGATCGTCCGGTAAAGTTCCGGGAATTATTACCCGATAAAGCAATCAAACCTTTATTGCAACTTAGCCAGCCACAACGACGCATTCATAAAAAATTTCGCATGACTATATAAAGGCCAACTGACATACAGCGTATTTCCGGAAGCGCCTGTGCCGTCA
>JAYVZS010000110.1:0-3718 GCA_043783155.1 Bacteroidota bacterium
CCAGGTCAACGATCATCACATTTTCCGATTGTTCTTTCGGGTCGTTCCGTAAGCGCGTTATAACCTGGTCGTCTTCTATCCTGTTTTTCCCTCGGCGTGCAGTGCCTTTGATGGGTTGAGAAATAATTTTATTTCCGCTCTTCGCAAGGAATCGTTCAGGACTGGCGCACACGAGAGAATGGTTATTCATCCTGTAGAAACATGAAAATGGCATCGGCGAAATTTCATTTAGTTTCAAATAAATTTCGAGCGGTTGAATTGACGTATCTGCAGCAAAAAATTCCACGCAATAATTCATCTCGTAAATATCTCCCCGCTGAATATGCTGCTTTATTTTTTCTACGGATGAAATGTATTCTTGTTTCGAAATCCCGGACTGAATCTGAAAATCATTTTTAAATCCCGGAATGAAAAAATCCTGTTTAAGAATATCATTCAGTATTTTTCGGGCAGATAATTCCGTGTCATGTCCGGCTAAATAGTCAATCCGTATTTGTCCGCTTTCAATTTCTAAAATGTACCTGGGTTGAAAAAAATGAAGGCCTGGAAACTCAAGCTCGTCGTGGTTTTCTGACTTCAGATGCTCTCCCAAACGGCTGTTATTATTTTTCAAATCATAGGTAAGAAATCCAAATAGCCAGTCATTTTTTTGCTGATGAAAACGTTTGATCAGATCAAAACACGATCCGGCATTTTCGTTCCTGGTTTTTAATTCCTCGTTGTTCAGCACGATTTCGTCAACAACTCCGACGGCGACAATAAAATCGAACTTCGAATACGGATCAACAAACAGTTGTTTATCCGCATTGCTGTTTAAGACACAAAATACGTTGTTCCCGTTTGCCCATGCCAGCAGCCGTTCGCGGATGTGTGGATCTTTTGTTTCAACTGTTTCGGAAATGCGCATGAGCAGGAATTAAGTTAGAGGGAAAAATTATCAGTTCACACACAACTTCGCCAGTGCGTCAATCCAAACCGGGTGACCATTCAGACTTTCCACGAGTTGAATTTTTTCTCCTCCGTATTTTTTGAAAAGTACATCGTACTCCACACCAATCTCGTAGAGTGTCTCGAGACAATCGCTTACAAATGCAGGAGAGAATACCAGTAATTTTTTCTTTCCTTTTTTTGCCAGCTCTTCGATCACCTTATCCGAGTATGGTTTTATCCACGGAGTTTTACCGAGTCGCGATTGAAAACAAACGGTATAATCTTCAAATGCAATGTTCATCTTTTGGGCGATGCAGCGGGCTGTCTCAAAACATTGTGCGCGGTAACAGAAAGAATTTTTTTCACCAAGCGCCGAACAGCAATTGTCTTTCAGGCAATGTCCGAAGCAATCTGCTTTTTGAATTTGTCGTTCAGGCAAACCGTGAAAACTGAAAAGAATGTGGTCAAAATTTTCAGGATGGTGTTTTTTACCAATTTCACTGAATGCATTGATAAATCCTTCATCATTGCAAAAGCTGTTGATGAATTTTATTTCCGGCACCACCTGCCACGTGCTGATGATGGACATAATTTTTTCGTGTACCGAGCCGGTGGAAGCGGAAGCGTATTGAGGAAAGAGCGGGACAACGATTATTTTTTTTAGTATAGGTTTTGAAAATTTTTCGAGCGCACTTTCAATCGACGGACTTTGATAGCGCATGGCCAGTTCAACCTGGTACTCGCTTCCGAGTTTTTCCTGCAGCAATTTTTTTTGATTCTCACTGTTGACAAGCAGGGGAGAACCCTTTTCTGTCCAGATCTCCTTATATAGCTTCGCTGAACGTGGTGAACGAATCGGGGCGATGATGAAGTTCACGAGCAACCATCTTCCCGCCGGACTGATATCAATCACTCTCGGGTCGCTTAAAAATTCACGCAAATATTTTCGAACATCCGGGACTGCCGGACTATCGGGTGTTCCTAAGTTGACTAAAAGAATTCCTGTCTTCATAGTTTACTATTTGTAAATGTGAAGATGCGAAAATGTGCAAATGAATTTTTCAATGTATAAATGTTTCAATGGAGCCATTCATGCATTGATTAGATGTGGATCGCCCGATTTTCCGTCGCCATCAAACATGCTTCTTTGAACACTTCCGTGTAAGTTGGGTGCGCGTGGCTCATGCGGGCAATGTCTTCGGCAGAAGCTCTGTATTCCATTGCCACCACGGCTTCCGCAATCATATCAGCTGCCCGGGCACCAATCATGTGCACGCCGAGAATTTCATCTGTTGATCTATCCGCCAATACTTTTACAAATCCATCGAGATCCATGCTGGCACGTGCTCTTCCACTCGCACGGAAAGGAAAGTTCCCCGTTTTGTATGTTCGTCCCTTCGCTTTTAATTCTTCTTCTGTATAACCGACAGCGGCAACTTCCGGCCAGGTGTATACAACTCCCGGTATCAATAAATAATTGATGTGAGGTTTTTGTCCGGCAATCGTTTCGGCGACAAATATTCCCTCTTCTTCCGCTTTGTGAGCGAGCATCGCTCCTTTGATAACGTCACCGATCGCATAGATATTTTTCACCGACGTTTCAAGGTTTTCAGTCACCGAAATTCTTCCTTTCTCATCGGTTTTGATTCCTGCATTTTCAAGTCCGAGATTTTCGGTGTATGGCTTTCTTCCAACACTAACAAGGCAATAGTCACCTTCCAGTGCCAGTTTCTTTCCATCTTTTGCTTCAGCGGAAACCGTTACATTTTTTCCTATTGTTGAAACACCGGTTACTTTGTGTTGCAGGTAAAAAGTGAAACCGAGTTTCGACAATACCTTTTGCAATTCTTTTCCAAGGGAACGATCCATGTTCGCGATAATGGAGTCGAGAAATTCAACGACAGAAACTTTAGAACCGAGCCGCGCATACACAGAACCTAGTTCGAGTCCGATTACGCCGCCGCCAATGATGATCAGGTGTTTCGGAATCTCGGTAAGATTCAATGCTTCCGTAGAAGTGATGATGCGTTTTTTGTCGATCTCAATTCCAGGAAGGGTAGAAGGTTTTGAGCCGGTGGCAAGAATCGTTTTTTCAGTTTCAATTTCTTCAACTTGTTTATCAGCTTTCTGAATCCTGATTTTGTGTGCTGTTACAAAACTTGCGTGACCTTCGTACACGTCAATCTTGTTTTTTTTCATCAGGAAATTTAATCCATCGGTATTTTGTTTCACTACTTCATTTTTTCGGGTGATCATTTGAGCAAGATTCACTTTTAAATCTACGACTTCAATTCCATGTTTCATAAAAGTATGAGAGGCGTTGTAAAAATGTTCGGATGAATCGAGCAATGCTTTCGAGGGAATGCATCCTACATTGGTACATGTTCCGCCAAGAACAGAATAGCGTTCAACGAGCGCTACCTTCATTCCGAGTTGTGCGGAACGAATAGCGGCCACATATCCTCCGGGCCCGCCTCCAATAACCGTTACATCGTATTTCATGGGTGTGTTGATTTCAGTTTACCAGAAGTTATCTCAAAATTGTTATCCCTATTTTCACTCATAAAATTGTGATCAGACTGAAAATTAATATTGAGTAATTTGAATTAGCTCAGGTCTCAATAAGTTCCGGTGCGCCGTTCGTGGGCTGCTTTTTGCTCTACTTTTTGCAGAAGCAAAAAGTAGAAAAGAAAAAATAAACATCTCCGCCGCAGAGCAGCGGAGTATTTGATGGGAATTCTTTCCGATCGCCCCAAGGGGCGGGGAATAATTCCCATCAGATCCCGAT
>JAYVZS010000111.1:0-24551 GCA_043783155.1 Bacteroidota bacterium
TTTAAATAAACATCCCCGCCGCAGAGCGGTCGGGGTATTTGTCGGGAATTATTTTTTTCTCGCTGCAAGCAGCGGGGAATTATACCCTAAGAGATTAAAAATCAAACTCATCGCGCTACCAGGATATGGGTGTGTTTTGACGTTTGTTCTTTTTTGAATTGCCTGGCTGTTTTTCCCAAAGCACTTTTGAATACTTTATTCAAATGGCTTTCGTCTGTAAAATTTAATTCATATGCAATTTCTGAAACAGTAAGGTCACTGAATTTTAACCGCGTTTGTACAAGACTTATTTTGTATCGGGTAATGTAATCTTTGATGGTGTTACCTGTTTGATTTTTAAAATACCTGCTCAGATAGTCTGCTGACTTGTTGAAATGGGATGCTAATTTTTCAAGTTTGATAAGTTTTTTATCATAAATATTTTGCTGTATGTAAGCGGTAATCTCATGAATTTTGTTTTTGGGATTCTGCTTTTTAGAATAATTGCTGATATTATGCTGTATGTTTCTGGCCACAAGATGCAGGAGTAAAAAAACGATATTCTGGGTAATGATCTCCGTGAAGAGTTGTTCATTTTCTTTTTCCTCTATCAGTCGGTTAATCAATACTTCAAATAGATTTTTATCCGTTGCTGATATAACGTGACCTTTAACATTGTGATGATTGTGAAAAATATATTCCAATCGTTTAAAAAAATCACTGACATCCATTTTTTCATTTTGTCTATCGGCATTTTTAGAAAAAAAACTTTTTGTAAAATCAATATTGCAAAACTTCGTAGGAGTAAAAATTTGGAATGTATGAGCATCTTCGGGGGTTAATAGAAATACATCCCCTTTGGAAAATTCATACTTGTTGCTGTTTATATTATGAATGCCTGATCCACTAATCACATATATCAACTCAAAATAATGATGTGTGTGCATGCCTAACGTAGATGATTTTAGCTCCCGTATGGTTACCTCAACATCATTATAAAGCTGAATTGATTTCATTCCGCAAAACTACCGAAAAATGCCGGAATTGTACCTGTAGGAACTCCTCTCTATGCTTTACGTTTGCCGTACAATAAATTCCATTCTTAAAATGGATTCTGGTCCGAGTAATAGACAAAAATTAAACTAACCCGCTACATCGTATGGCTTTCGCTCTCCCTTGTACAAGGGATTAAAAAAAGTTAAAGTCATGGTTAATAAAAAAATCCATCAGACAAAACAAGCTATTGTTTTTTTCTCACTGCTTTTTACAGTGGTAAAAGTTAAGGGTCAACAGGGCGACACAACAAGAGAAGATCAATTCTCATTTCATTCTCAAACAACTGTCATTACACAATACAAGCCCGCTTTTCATGCCAGGTACACAGGAAGTAACAGTTTGCTTCCGTCGGAAGAGACACAAACGTCAATCACGTCAACCTTATATGCAGGGGGAAGATTATGGAAAGGCGCGAGCGTGTTTATTAATCCCGAAATTTCGGGTGGTGCCGGATTAAGCAGTGTATTTGGTGTGGCGGATGCGCCAAACGGCGAAACATTTCGTGTAGGAAGTACGGAGCCAAAAATTTATTTAGCAAGACTCTTTTTTCACCAGTTGTTTGCGCTGAATAAAAATACTTCTTATCAATTAACGGACTTAAACCAACTCGCAGGCAAGCAGCCAACAGATTATTTTGCCATTACAATTGGCAAAGTAGGTATGGCAGATTATTTTGATGACAATGCTTACAGCCATGATCCACGCACACAATTTATGAGTTGGGGATTGATGAGCAATGGAGCATGGGATTATCCTGCCAACACAAGAGGCTATACCCCAAGTGTGGTTTTAGAATATGTTACGCCTAAATATGAATGGCGATATGCCATGTCATTAATGCCATTGCTGGCGAATGGGAATGATATGGATTGGAAAATAAATAAAGCCAGTTCTCATTCATTGGAATATACAAGGCACTATTCACTAAAAGGTCAAAACGGAACAATCAGGATTTTAACTTTTTTCTCTACAGCACACATGGGTAATTACAATCAAAGCATTGCGCTTTACCCTGATACACCTGACATCATTGCTACCAGAAAATACGGTAACACTAAATATGGTTTTGGAATCAGTGCCGACCAATCGCTTACAAAAGATGCAGGCGTTTTTTTCAGAGCAAGCTGGAACGATGGCAATAATGAAACATGGGCATTCGCTGAAATTGATAACTCAGTAAGTGGCGGCGTTTCATTATTAGGAAATAAATGGAAGCGCCCCAGTGATAATATTGGGCTGGCGTATGTTTCCTCTGGTATTTCTAAACAACACCGTGATTATTTAAAATTAGGAGGCAAGGGTTTTATGTTAGGCGATGGAAACTTAAACTATTCGTTGGAGCAGCTTGTAGAACTATACTATTCCGCTGCATTGGGTAAAAATAATATTCACCTCACTGGTGTATATCAATTCTTGTTGAACCCCGGATACAACAAAGACAGGGGGCCGGTGAATATTTTTTCAATTCGTGTTCATGTGACAATATAAGTGTAAGAAAAAAAACTATTGAAATAAAAATAAAGGAGGGTTTGAAATGACATCGGCAAAATTAAAAGAGCAGGTAAAAAGCAAAATTCCTTTTTACAAAAACGGAGCAGATAGTGCATCGACTAATAAACTCCGCGAAGTTTCCGGAAAAGAAAGAAGCGATATTTTGACCCTACTCGGATGCAATCTCAGTGGGCTTACCGCAAATCAGGTTGAAGAAAAACAAAATGAATTCGGGCTAAATGAAATTCAACATGAAAAAGCGCCTTCATGGTTTAATCAATTGCTGCATTCATTCATCTTTCCTTTCAATGCAGTACTCATTGTCATCGCTATTATTTCATACATAACAGATGTATTAATTGCGAATCCCGATGACCGGGATTATAAGACCATCATATTATTGTCTATCATGATATTGCTTAGTTCCTTAATCCGTTTCTGGCAGGAGTATAGAAGCAATCAGGCCGCGGAAACATTAAAAGGAATGATAAAAACTACAGCTACTGTATTGAGGCAGGAAGAAGGCAAATAAGAAATTGAGATCAAAGAATTAGTTCCGGGAGATGTTATTTTTCTTTCTGCTGGCGATATGATACCAGCCGATTGCCGTGTTATTCAATCGAAAGATTTATTTATCAGCCAGTCTATGCTTACCGGCGAATCCTTGCCTGTTGAAAAAAGAAGTACAGTCGTCCCGGATGCGGATAAAAAATCTCCGCTTGAATTAGAGAATGTCTGTTTTATGGGGACGAATGTAGCAAGCGGTACCGCTCTGGCAATTGTTGTTGTAATGCACAGAACTCTCTTTTAAAATGAAAAATCTTTTTCAACAGTTCATTTTTCTTGTTCGCCCCGAAAAGGTGGTGAAAAATTACTCAAAGCATTGTCATTCTCCTTTACTTTTGTTGTTTTGCGATAAACATTTACTGGCTCATAAAAATGAATGTCCGAAAATTTATATGAAAACAAATAGTATCATTTGTTTAATTCTTATCCTTACAGTTTTACTGCCTTCTATACAACGAATAAAATGAAGCGATCAAAGAACAAAACCAACAAATTCAAAAACTTTTTTAAAATACTTGGCCCAGGCCTGATCACGGGAGCAAGCGATGACGACCCTTCAGGCATAGCTACCTATTCGCAGGCCGGAGCGCAATTCGGTTTGGCAACTTTATGGACTGCATTGATTACATTTCCTCTTATGGCAGCGATACAGGGTATGTGTGCGCGTATCGGGTTAGTAACCCGGGAAGGCTTAACACGAACGCTTCGCATACATTATCCCAAATATATTTTATACCTGATGATGATATTCAGTTTTCCTGCTATTACATTAAATATAGGTTCTGACATCCAGGGCATGGGCGCAGTCGCTAACATGCTTGTTCCGCAAGTTCCCGTTTTTATATTCTGTCTTTTCTTTTCGGCCATTCTCATCTACATCATTATTAAATTTCCGTATCAGAAAATCGCCCGCATTTTAAAGTGGTTATGTATTTCTCTTTTTCTTTATGTTGCAATTCCTTTTCTTGTTAAACAGGATTGGACGGAAGTTTTAAAGCGCACCATTATCCCAACGATTCAATTCAACAAAGATTTTTTCTCCATTCTTGTTGCAATACTTGGCACAACCATTTCACCCTATTTGTTTTTTTGGCAAACTACAATGGAAGCCGAAGATGTAACACACAAAAAAGTGATGGTTAACAAACGTATGTTGAGTGATATGAAAGATGATGTAAATGCAGGAATGTTCTTTTCAAACCTTGTCATGTTTTTTATCATACTTGCTACAGGAGTAGTATTGCATGCGCATGGTGTAAAACAAATTGATACTGTAGAACAAGCCGCTAAAGCGTTAGAACCCATAGCAGGAAAGTTTGCGTATCTTCTTTTTGCTCTCGGAGTTATCGGAACTGGATTTTTAGCCATTCCGGTTCTTGCAGGTTCGCTTTCATATATTCTTGCTGAAACATTCGGATGGCAGAAAGGTCTGGACAAAAAATTTTATCAGGCAAAAGGGTTTTATATCACCGGAATCATTTCTATACTCATTGGTCTTGCTTTAAACTTTGCAGGTGTTTCGCCGGTGCAATCTCTAATTTATACAGCCGTATTATATGGTCTAACCGCTCCCGTTATGATTGCCATAATTATGCACATCAGCAATAATAAAACAATAATGGGGAAGTTTACCAACCACCCTCTCTCGAATATACTTGGTTTCATCACCCTTCTTTTAATGACCGTATCAGCAATTGCATTAATTTATTTTCAATTTTGAAATAGTATTATATGAATTTCTCTCAAACCTTTTTTTCACGTCAGTTCTTTTGGGAAATTGTCCGCATTGTCACTGTAGGAATAGCAAGCGTATTATTTTTTATGAATATTATTCCATTACCTGTTTTAATAGCAGCAATGGGTTTCGGACTTTACTCATTAGTAAAAACTGCCGTGCATGATTTAGTTAAAGAGCGAAAAATTGGTACTGAAATATTTATCACCATTGCGGTTGTTATTTCTGTTCTTGGGAAAGAGTATTTGGCTGGTTCTGTTGTGCTCATGATTATTTTAATAGCCGAATATATTGCAAGCGCAAGTGGTGAAAAAGCAAGAGCTTCTATTAAAGAGTTAATCGGGTCGGTTCCGAAAACTGCTGTTGTAAAAAGAGAAAACCGCGAAGAAAAAGTAGCAATCATCGATTTAAAAATTGGCGATATAATTCTTGTCAAAGCAGGAGAAAAAATTCCCGTTGATGGTAAAGTTATAGCGGGAACAGGTTCTGTAAACCAGGCACCCATTACAGGAGAAAGTGTACCACACGAAAAGTTGAAAGGGAGTGATGCCTTTGCCGGAACCATTGTTGAATCGGGTGCGCTTGATATTGAAATGACGAAAGCAGTAAAAGATACTGTGTTTTCCCGCATAATCTCATTGGTCGAAGAAGCAGAAAGTCAACAAGCGCCTATTGAAAAATTTACTGATAAGATTGCAACATGGCTTATACCCGTTGTATTTATTTTTGTGGGTGGGGTTTATTTCTTTACAAGGGATGTTAAGCTTGTAATTGCATTGTTGATTTTTACTTCACCTGCAGAACTTGGTTTAGCAACACCACTTGTTACTATTGCAGCCATTGCCCGTGCGGCAAGAGAGGGCATTCTCATAAAAGGAGGTTTATTTTTAGAAGAGCTTGCAAAAGTTACCATTATTGTATTTGATAAAACTGGAACATTAACTGTTGGGAGCCCAACAGTAAACAAAGTGGAAATAATAGACGATGGCTTTAATGAAAATCAATTAATACAACTTGCAGCGGCAGTTGACAGGCGTTCAAGTCATCCGCTTGCAAAAGCAATTTTAAGCTATGCTGATAAATTGAAAATAGCTTACCCTGAACCTGAAAATTTCGAAGTCATTAAAGGACGAGGAGTAAGTGCCGCAGTAGAGGGAAAATCAATTTTGTTAGGCAACAAAGTTTTTATGGAAGAAAGGAACGTTCCCGTTTCAACCAAAATAAATAATGAATCTGATACTGCTATTTATCTTGCCACGAACAATAAATTAGCAGGAATTTTTTATGTTTCGGATGCTATTCGTGAAGGTGGAAAGGAAATGATTACAGGATTAAGAAAGAGTGGGATCAAAAACATTGTAATGCTCACAGGTGATAATCCTGAAACCGCAAAGCATGTTGCAGATAGTATTGGCATTACCGAATTTAAAGCTAATTTATTACCGGAAGATAAAATCAATGTCATTAAAGAGTTGCAAAAAGATGGTTCAAGGGTGGCAATGGTGGGCGATGGAATCAATGATGCACCTGCTTTAGTACAGGCGAATATTGGTATCGCAATGGGGGCCGTCGGAACAGAAGTTGCAATGGAAGCAGCGGATATTGTTCTAATGCAGGATCGATTAGAAAAGATTGCCAGGGCAAGAGCCATCAGTAAAAGAGCTTTCCGAACCATAAAGGAAAACATTATTGTTGGTGTAGGTGTGGTTCACATAACCGGAATTATCCTTGTTTTATTACGAATAATCGGACCGGTACAGGCGGCAGCTATTCACTTGCTTCCAGATACTTTAGTTTTCCTGAATTCTATAAAACTACTTGGCGTAAAAATTAAAAATGATTAAAATAAATTACAAATGTTTAAATTATCTAAATAAAATTTAATACTTAACACTTGGCAAAGAAAGTAACATTAAAGGAAAGATTTTCTGCTTTAAATAATCTTCCTCCTTTTTTTAAATTGGTTTGGCAAACTAACCCGTTGTTAACAATAGTAAATTCTTTGTTGCGTATTATTCGGGCTGCAATCCCGTTGGCAATACTATATGTTGGTAAATTAATTATTGATCAGATAATAACGCTTAGTCATGGTTATCACAATGCCCCGTATTCATATTTATGGAAACTCGTAGTTATTGAATTTGCACTTGCTGTTTCATCAGATATTTTAAGCAGAGCCATTACACTTGTGGATAGCTTATTGGGGGATTTATTTTCTAACTATACCTCAACGAAAATCATGGCTCATGCAGCAACACTTGACCTGGATCAATTTGAAGACTCAACCTTCTATGATAAACTGGAGCGTGCAAGGCAGCAGACAGTTGGTAGAACCATCTTGCTTTCGCAGGTGCTGAGCCAAGTGCAGGATTTAATAACCATGGGTTTTCTTGCAGCAGGTCTTTTAGTATTTAATCCGTGGCTGATTTTATTGCTGATAATTGCAATTATTCCTGCCTTTCTTGGTGAAGCTTATTTTAATGATAAAACGTATGCGCTTACAAGAAAGCAAACTCCAGAGAGACGCGAATTAGATTATGTACGCTTTCTGGGGGCAAGCGATGAAACAGCCAAAGAGGTTAAGGTTTTTGCTTTATCCGGTTTCCTGATTAACCGCTTTCGTAAATTGTCAAATCAGTTTTATGCTGACAATAGAAAATTGGCTATACAACGGTCAGCATGGAGCACATTCTTTTCACTGTTAGGCAGTGCAGGATATTATGGTGCGTATGTTTATATCATTAACAAAGCAGTTTCAGGAAAAATATCAATTGGGGATCTTACTTTTCTTGCAGGCTCATTCCGGCAATTACGCAGTTTGCTCGAAGGAATATTAATACGTTTTACAACTGTTTCACAAGGAGCAATTTATCTCCGTGATTTTTTTGAATTCTTTCAAATAAAACCAAACATAGTTCAGGCATCCAAACCGGTGCCTTTCCCCAATCCTATTTTGAAAGGATTTACATTTGAGAACGTGGGATTTAAGTACTCCCATTCAGATCATTGGGCTAACCGTCATTTGAATTTTACCCTTCCTCCCGGCCAAAAGATTGCTTTAGTCGGGGAAAATGGGGCGGGAAAATCAACACTCGTAAAATTACTCGCCCGTTTATATGATCCTACTGAAGGCAGAATTTTATTGGATGGAATTGATTTAAGGGAATATGATCTCGATCAGTTGCGTATGGAAACGGGGTTAATTTTTCAGGACTTCATAAAGTACCAAATGAGCGTGGCGCAAAACATTTCTATTGGTAATATAAATGAAAGTGACAATCGTGATCTTATCATAGCCTCGGCACAGCAAAGTCTTGCCCATCCTATGATTGAGAAATTACCGGGGAGGTATGACCAGGTGCTTGGTCGCCGTTTCAACGGGGGCATTGAGTTATCAGGCGGGGAATGGCAAAAAATTGCTTTAGCTAGAGCATACATGAAAGATGCGCAACTTCTAATTTTGGATGAACCCACTTCTGCCTTAGATGCGAGAGCAGAATACGAAGTCTTCCTCCGATTTGCTGAATTAACTAAAGGTAAAACAGCAGTACTTATTTCACACCGCTTCTCTACAGTTCGAGTAGCAGATAGAATTTTAGTGTTAGAAAAAGGAGAATTATTAGAAATCGGCAGTCATGAAGAGTTGCTTAAAAGTAACGGACGTTATGCCGAACTTTTTAAACTACAGGCAATGGGTTACCAATAATAAATTTATTTCATGGCAGACCATAATCATTCACATCACCATCACGCAATTGAACCCAAAGCAGTCAACACCGCTTTCATCATTGGCATTTCACTAAACTTTTTATTTGTCGTGATAGAAGTTATGGTAGGATTATCGATTCACTCGCTTTCGTTATTAAGTGATGCAGGACACAACCTTGCAGATGTGGTAGCACTAAGTTTATCGCTGCTTGCGTATCGGTTATTGAAAATAAAGTCAAACGAAAATTACACTTACGGTTATCGCAAAACATCAATAATCGTTGCGCTCTTCAATGCGACTGTCTTATTAATTTCCATTGGTGCAATTGGGTATGAGGCAGCACACAGATTTCTAAATCCTGAACCATTACCCGGAACAACGATTGCGTGGGTAGCAGGAATTGGAATTATTATTAATGCTGTTACCGCATTAATGTTTTTTCGTGACAGAAAAAAAGACCTTAACATAAAAAGCGCATACCTGCATTTGCTGAGTGATGCAATTGTTTCACTGGGTTTAGTGATCGGGGGTATCATCATCTACTACACAAATTGGTTTTGGATTGACCCTGTATTAAGCATTATTGTGGCCCTGGTAATTTTATTCAGCACATGGAATTTATTAAAAGACAGTTTGCGTTTGTCTCTTGACGGTGTTCCTGCAGAAATGAATTTGCAACAGGTAAAAGATGCAGCAAAGAAAATTGAAGGCGTAAAAGATATTCATCACATACATCTTTGGGGAATGAGTACAACAGAATATGCTTTAACAGCGCACATCGTAATTGACAGTAAAAGGTCTTTGGCAGAAGCAAAAAAAATAAAACACGAATTAAAGCATCAATTGGAACACTTAAATATTCAGCACATTACTTTAGAAACCGAAAGTAATGATGAAAATTGCGAAGAAGAAAAGTGTTAATTCAAATTCTTATTCCAACCCTTCATCAGAACGATCCATGTATTTCTGGAAACAACTATAAAAATATTATTCTCTATAAAAATATCATCCGACCACTATTAACCTTTGCGAAAAAATAATCAGGAATATGCTGACTTCGGATTGCAACAACAAAAGCATCGGGCATTATAGGACGTTTTTCTTTTTACTGGAATCTGTGAATTATGTAACCTATTTCCCGAATTGTGTAACATTTAGAGCTATATAATTATTCATTTTTGCACAGTGTTTCAACCCTTCTCACGAATGGTCCTTACTTTTTTTATTTGATTAATTACTAACGCAAAAACCACGCATCATTATGAAAAAACATTCACTCATTGTCATCGGAATTATTTTGACCCTGTCGTCCTGCGTTCCCAAGCGCCAGTTGATAAGTGAACAAAACAGAGTTAAGGATCTTCAGAAAGACAGCAGCAACACACATTTGAATTTAAATAATTGCAATTCAAAATTAGAAGACTGTAATTCAAAAGTGGTTGCCATGGAAAAAGAAAAACAATCCATTCAATCGGACCTGGAAGCCGTTTCTACATCAGCGGAAGCGTCAAACGCCAAATCACGCATGACCATCGCTGAACAGGCAAAACGGTTAAAAGATTTGCAGGATTTGATTCAATCACAAAAAGACATTGTTAACAGGTTGAAGAAAACAGTTGCTGATGCGCTTGTCAATTTTAAACCTGATGAATTAAGTGTTTCAATTAAGGATGGAAAATTATACGTGTCGTTGCAGGAAAAACTTTTATTCAAATCCGGGAGCGCGATGGTAGACCCAAAAGGAAAAGATGCGTTGAAATCATTAGCGAGTGTTCTGAACAGTGCACCTGATATCAGCGTCATGATTGAAGGGCATACAGACACGGTTCCTATTCGCGGAAAATTTGAAGACAACTGGGCGTTGAGTGTTTCACGTGCGACTTCAATCGTGCGGATTCTTACAGATGATTATAAAGTAGATGCGCATCGTGTGATTGCATCGGGCAGGAGTGAATTTTTTCCGGTGGACGACAACAAGACTTCTGATGGCAGGGCCAAGAACCGCAGAACAGAAATTATTTTATCACCCAATCTTAGTGAACTTTTTAAATTGTTAAATCAGTAGTCATTCCCCTCATGGCTTAAAAGTAAAATGGCATTTGTCTATATGACAGATGCCATTTTTCACTTACTCACATTCACCGTGTCTCCTAAAAATCTTGGTTGAGTATCAAACAGCAAATCGATAAAAACTTTCACACGCGCAAAATGTTCTCGGAGGTTTGTTCTGAAACCATAATACGCAGACACATCTTCTGCATTAAACCCGATCGCTTCAATCCCCAATTTTCTCGCAAGGTAAACGGCTCTCTCGTTTTGAAATTTTTGTGAAACGACCGTAAATTTTCTTTGCCCGAAAATTTTCCAACATCTTATCACCGAATCAAGTGTACGCAAACCGGCATAGTCAAGGTATATAACACTGTCGGGTACACCGCTTGCAAGCAATTCCTTTTTCATTTCAATCGGCTCATTGTAATACATGGATCTGTTGTCTCCGCTCACAATAATGAATTCTATTCTTCCGGATTTGTAAAGTAATACAGCCGCTTCAATACGGTATTTAAAATACAGATTCAGGGATCCGTTGCTCAGTCGTTTACTTGTGCCCAACACCAGTCCGACTTTATTGACGGGAATGTTTTCAATAGAATCAAATAAAAATGTTTTCGAGAAATTTTTAATCGCAAAATCACTCGAAGAAACGGCAGCAACTATGAACAGAAAAAGCGCGACGGAAAACCAGAGAACTTTTTTTCTGTGACGTTTAAGAAACCCTCCGAAAAGATTTTTTACTTTCAGTTTCATCAGAAATTAAACGATTCTTCTGATTTCAAATTGTTTTGAAAAATCCAAACACAAAACATAGTTCAACATTACAGTTTCTATGACCACCGGTTATATGGTTTTGAGCTCCGCGTATTATAGGCTGTCTGCGGACTATATAAATAGCGATATGCGTTTCTTACTTAACGCTGATAATTTTTTCAGTGAGTACGACGCTGCCGACAGATAATTTCACAAAATAAATTCCAGCTTGTTTAGGATAGAAATGATAGTTGTACTCCCCCGAATTTTGTTCCAGGTGATCCCGGCTGAAACATTGAATTTCTCTGCCCTCTAAATCATATATCTCAAGCGATGTGTTTTGTGTTTTGTCGAGTTTGTACTTTATAATTGTTTCATCGCAAAAAGGATTTGGGTAAACAGAAAACTGAGTTTCACTCATTAATTGAGATGCGCTCACTTCGGTGGGTGTTATCCAGCAACTGCTAATTGTTGCCGCAGCAGCTGCATTGCAGGCATACGGTAAATTGTACATGTCTTCGATGGTACGCAAGACACTATAATGATTAATGGTGTCGGAATATTGTCCTGCCAGAACCATCGCTCCGGTAAAAATAGTTGTGATCTGGTTTCCTGCCGAGTTGTCGTTTTCGTCAAAGGTCAAAATCAGTAAACTATTATTCGTCTTTGCCCACTGGATGTAGTTGTTGAGATTATTGTAAACCCAATTGTCTCCCAGTGTTATGCGTGCGGGATCAGACCCATTGTGCATATCATTAGTCATATTAGGTATCACATAACAAACTGTTGGCAATGATGCGAAGTTGGAAGATGGAAAAGCGGTAAGGGGCTGATTGGTAGTTGAAGGAATCTGGTTCGTTCCTGTTCCCATCCAGTTTGCTGCGGGATTATGTTTGCGTGCATACGTGCCTGATGTGGCTCCATTGTAACCAACACTTGGCAAAGATTCGGAATAGGTTATAAATGTTTTTCCTGAATCGATCAGTTGCCTGCCGAGATTAGCAGTGGTAAAAGGGGTGTTAGCAGGAAGATTGTCCGTCGTTATACCTTGGTTGCAACCAGAATAGAAATCAATATAATTTGGCTGGCTTGGATGCGCAACCGCAAATGAATGTGTGAATAAGGCAGAGAACGGATCCGTGGCCAGTGCGTTGATATGTGGTGCCGTCGTTGCACCGATGATTTCCGAATAACCATGATTTTCAAGAATAACAATCACCACATGATCAGGCATCGGAACACCATTCGCTGCCATCGATTTAAAATGGAGCGTAACAAATAAAAGTGGAAGGAGAAATTTAATAAACATCTTAGGTAGTTTTTGCATTTTTTTTAGGGATAAGGTTTTTAGGTGAAATTATAGAAATTCATTTTTAAATGCTGCGGAAAAAGTCAAACAAAAATCGCACGGCAACACCGCTTCCGTTTTTGCCGCGGTAGCTGCTGGGCGCATGAAGAAAAGAAGGACCGGCAATGTCGAAATGCATCCACGGATAATCCGTATATTTTTGTAAAAATTTGCCTGCAGTAATTGCGCCTCCGATCGGTCCTCCGATATTTTTCATATCAGCAATATCAGATTTCAGGAGATCATCATACTCATCCCAGAACGGAAACTCCGCAAGGCGCTCATATACATTGTCACCGCACTCCTTCAATTTATTTTTCGTTTTTTCATCGGCAGTTCCCATGCAAACAATTCCGTAGGGCCCTACCGCAGCCGCAGCCGCTCCTGTAAGTGTGGCAAAGTCCATTACCAATTCCGGTTTGTATTTTTTTGCAAAGTGCAATGCGTCGGCAAGAATCATTCTTCCTTCTGCATCTGTGTTTAATACTTCAACGGTGTGTCCACTCATCATTGTGATTACATCGCCGGGAACATACGCGTTTTCACCGGGACGATTGTCAGTTGCAGGAACCAACGCAATCACATGCACAGGAAGTTTTGCTTTCGAGATTGCATAAAGAGTGCAGGCCACAGCAGCAGAGCCCGCCATGTCGCTTTTCATATAATCCATTGAGTTGGGAGTCGGCTTCAGACTTAATCCACCTGTATCATACACCACTCCTTTTCCAATCAACACATACGGATGTTTGTTCTTTGCATTTTTGGGTTTCCATTCCATCACTGTAAAAGTCGGTGGTTCCTGGCTGCCAAGGTTAACAGCAAGTAATCCGCCCATCTTCAGTGATTTTATTTTTGATTTGTTAAAGACTTCTGTTTTAAATCCGGATTCTTTGCCAAGTTTTTTGAATTCATCCGCAAGGATCGTTGCTGTCTGATGAGAATGAGGTTCATTCACTAAATCACGCGCATGGCAGGTAGCATCAGTAACTGTTTGCAGCAACTCCACTTTACGATTGGATAAATTTTTACTTTGTATAAGAATCGTTAGAAGCGAATGCGCCTCCTTCTTTTTCTCTTTTCGGTATTTTAAAAACTGGTAATTGCCAAGAGCCATTCCTTCCGCAACAGCGAGCACAAGATCTTCGTCTTTTGCAAGGTCAACCACGACAACCTGAGTGAGATTGTATTTGTTAACAGTTGCCGTTAACACATCACCCGCTTTTCTGCATTTTTCAAGAACTCCGCTTCTGTCTTTTCCGGGATCAACCAGTTGTATGGCAATCACTCGTTTATATTGGTTGATGAAAAGCGTTTTCTTATCGTCTTTTAACTTTTTGTCGATGTATTGATGTTCTTCTTTCGAAAAAAGACCGGATGGAATTTGCTTCGGATGATCGATCACAAACACCAATGAATCGGTTGGAGAATAAGATGTACAAAGCTTAATTGTAGTGTTCATATTAAATCGTAAATTTGAGGAGCGGAAATTAATTAAAAATTTTCACCGAACAGGCTCATCACCGAAAAAGATGGCAGACATGCAATTTATTCATGGTAAAACCTGTTTGCCTTTTGACATTTACCCGATATGAACGCTGACAAGCTACTGAAACGAGCAATGAACCTTGAATTCCTGAATATACAGGAAGGCCAATACCTCTTTGAACATACACCAACTGTTGAACTAATGTATGTTGCCAACGAAATGCGCAAAGCGTTTCATGCCGACAACAAAGTAACCTGGATCATCGACCGCAATGTGAATACGACCAATGTTTGCATTGCCAATTGCAAGTTCTGTAATTTTTACCGTGTACCCGGCCACGTCGAATCATACATCACCACCATCGATCAGTACAAACAAAAGATAGAAGAAACGTTTCGGTATGGTGGCGAACAATTGCTGCTTCAGGGAGGTCATCATCCTGAACTTGGATTAAGTTTCTACACCAATCTCTTTCGTGAACTGAAAAGTTTATACCCAAATCTGAAACTTCATTCGTTAGGTCCTCCTGAAGTAGCGCATATTACAAAGCTGGAAGGTTCCACACACTCAGAAGTCTTGAAAGCGTTAATGGATGCCGGATTAGATTCGTTGCCCGGAGCCGGTGCTGAAATTCTCAGCGACCGTGTACGAAGATTAATCTCAAAAGGAAAATGTTCGGGGAGAGAATGGCTCGATGTGATGCGTGCCGCTCATCAGTTGAATCTGACTACCTCTGCTACCATGATGTTTGGCCATGTTGAAACACTTGAAGAACGTTTTCAGCATTTGGTTTGGCTGCGTGAAGCGCAGGAAGAAAAGCCAACGAATGCAAAAGGTTTTGTGGCCTTTATTCCATGGACATTCCAGGAGGTGGATACCATGCTCGCCCGTATTAAAGGAGTTCACAATAAGGTAACGGGTGAAGAATACATTCGCATGATTGCTATCTGCAGGATCATGCTTCCGAATATTAAAAACATCCAGGCCTCATGGCTTACCGTAGGTAAGGATGTCGCTCAGGTTTGTCTGCATGCCGGTGCAAACGATTTTGGTTCCATCATGATTGAAGAAAATGTGGTGTCGGCCGCGGGTGCGCCGTATCGTTTTACTTCCAGCGGCATCCAGGAAGCCATACGTGAAGCCGGTTTTGAACCTCAGCTCAGAAACCAGCAATACGAATACAGGGAATTGCCACACGTGATGGAACAGCAGGTAATCAACTATTGACAACACTAATAATCCTCCCTCCTGAAAATATTCAGCTGATCATGAGAAAAATTTTTCTAACTGTAATTTGTTTTCTGCTGGTTGTGTTTGTCGCTGATGCGACGCACAACCGTGCGGGCGAAATTACATATTCTTGTGTAGGACCACTGCAATATGAAGTAACCATTACTACCTATACAAAAATATCGGGGATCAGTGGTCAGGCCGATCGGCCTGTTCTTGATTCTGTTCATTGGGGTGATGGAACATCCGACTCGTTTCAACGGGTGAATAACGGTGGCAACGGGCAGGATTTACCGGGGCTTGATATACGAGTGAACATTTACAAGAGAACCCACACGTATCGTGGTTCGGGAACGTTTGATATTAATTTTGCTGACCCGAATCGAAATGCTGATGTGGTGAATATTCCCGGATCAGTGAATGTTCCTTTTTTCCTGCACACCATTCTTGTTATTAATCGTTTTTTAGGTGCTTGCGATAATTCACCTATACTGCTTAACCCGCCTATCGACCGCGGTTGCGTAGGTGTACCGTTCATTCACAACCCGAATGCGTATGACCCTGACGGAGATAGTATTTCGTATGCGTTGACCGATTGTCTTCAAGGACAGAATGATCCGGTAACCGGTTATACCCTTCCGCAGGCATCTGTTTCGCTGACGCTGAACGCTACCACAGGCGATTTGATATGGGATTCACCCCTCGCATCGGGAGAATATAACATTGCTATACTTATTATTTCCTGGCGCTACGGAATTCAGATGTCTACCATTGAACGCGATATGCAAATCGTGATCGGCAATTGCGACAATCATCCGCCGCAAATCACGCCGTTAACCGATACCTGTGTGTTGGCCGGCGATACTCTTTCTTTCGATGTACACGCAACCGATCGTGATAGTAATCTTGTTGAACTGACTTCGACCGGTGGCCCATACTTCGTTACTGATCCTGCTGTATTCGTGCAGCCACCATTAGGAATTTCTGTAACGGGTCATTTCCACTGGGACACCCAATGTCATCACATTCGTAAGCAGCCCTATCATGTGGAGTTCAAGGCGAAGGACGATGGAAATGGAACCGGTTATCAGCTGGTTGATTTGAAAGGCAGAAACATTTTTGTAATCGCGCCGGCTCCGACGAATCCGGTCGCGAATCCTGTGGGGAATTCAATTGCCTTATCGTGGAGTCCGGGCGCTTGCTCCAATGATACCGGTTATGCCATCTACAGGCGAACCGGATTGTATTCAGGAACCATTGAATGTCCTTGCCAGACAGGAGTTCCGGGTTTTACCGGCTATGCGCTGCTTGATACCGTAAGCGGACATAACCATACAACATACACCGATAACAATCATGGAATCGGATTGGTTCCCGGCAATGAATATTGCTATATCATCACCGCTCTCTATTCGGATGGTGCAGAGAGTTGTGCATCGCCACAGGTTTGTTCGTTACTGAAAAAAGATATTCCGGTTATCACCAATGCAAGTGTCAACTATACAGATGTTGTAACTGGTTCCATCTATGTTGCCTGGAGCAGGCCTACTGAAATTGATTCCGTCCAGTATCCGTCACCGTATGAATACAGGGTGTATCAGTCAAATGATTTCTTCGGAACAAATCCTTCTCTCATTGCTACCTTTCACGATCTGAATGATACGACGATAGTGGATACAGTCATCAACACGTTTAATAAACCATGGTCATACAAAGTTGATATGTACTACGACAGCTCCGGAACACCGGGTTACAAAGGCAGCACGCAAATAGCATCATCTGTCTATTTGAAGATATTGCCAACCGATAAAAGGTTAATCCTTTCATGGGAAGAACATGTACCTTGGACGAACAACAGGTATGATATCTTCCGCCTGGATACGTCTTCGTCGCTCGTATGGGATTCTATTGCAACCACAGCCGGTCAGTCGTATATTGATTCCGGGTTGACAAATGGAAACAGTTATTGTTATTACATCCGCAGTGTGGGCTCTTATTCATCTTCAGGTTTCGTAAATCCGATCATCAATTTTTCACAAGACACCTGTTCCATTCCAATTGATAATGTTTCTCCCTGTGCGCCGGTTCTTCATGTGCTCACCGATTGCATTGATGAACAAAACGGTTTGAACTGGAACAATCCTGATCCTACATGTGCCGATGACGTGAAGTATTACAAAATTTATTTTAATTCCGCCGGGAATACTGACTATACATTGATTGCTACCATCAACGATCCGCATACAACTTCATTTGTTCACGCCAATCTTACTTCGCTTGCCGGTTGTTATAAAGTAACGGCCGTCGACTCGGTTGGAAATGAATCTACCGATGCTCTTGAGTTTTGTGTAGACACGTGCAGAGAATATGTACTTCCATCTGTTTTCACACCGAACGGAGATGGTTCTAATGATCTCTTTCATCCATGTGATTTAACAACGGATCCTGATTTTCAGAAAAAAAATTGCCCTCCATATAAGAATGTGAAAGACATCGACATTAAAATTTTTAACCGTTGGGGGAATCTGGAATTTGAAACAAGCAACAAAGATGTTAACTGGAATGGAACCAACCAAAGTAGTGGTAAAGAATGCCCTGATGGCGTTTACTACTATATTTGCAAAGTGAATTTTTACCGGTTGAATGGTACCGAAACAAAAGAACTTCACGGCTTTGTTCATTTGGTGAGAGAATAAAATCACTATACGTTTTTTTAGCAAAGGATTATTCAGATATTTAAATTTATTGATGTGTTATGTTTACGGGAATTGTTGAAGCAATTGGTGTTCTGAAAAAAACCGTCAGTGAATCCTCAAACGTACGGCTAACAATACAATCAGCGTTTACGCATGAGCTGAAGGTGGATCAGAGTATTTGTCATAACGGAGTTTGTCTTACCGTGACTACCCTTCATGACGATGGGTATGATGTGGTGGCCATTGAAGAAACAATTTCCAGAACCAATCTTGGTCAGCTGAAAGCAGGCGACAAAATCAATCTCGAGAGAAGCATGAAACTCGGCGACCGTTTGGACGGGCATCTTGTTCAGGGCCATGTGGATGAAACGGCAAGATGTAAAAAGATCGAAGAGAAAGACGGAAGTGTGTTGTTTACATTTGAATATAATCCCTTATCGCAGAACATCACCGTTGAGAAAGGTTCTGTTTGTGTGAATGGCGTGAGTCTGACTGTTGTGATGTCGGAGAAAAATTTGTTTTCTGTCGCCATCATTCCGTATACATTTCAACATACTAATTTTCATGTATTGAAAACGGGTGATGCAGTGAATCTTGAATTTGATATCATCGGAAAATACATCAGCCGCCTGATGCAGGAAAGAAGCTAGCGATTTAAATTTGATATCACTGAGTTTAAAAAAACGCGCTTCAAATAGTTACTATGGTACTTGCAATTCGCACATGGCAACCACACAAACCCAAAATTGCAAGAGCGTATTTTTTATTCCACCCAAAAAGAATTTAAAAATATTTTCTCCCGCCAACAAAAAAAATGAATCTCCCCTTTAGGTAATCTTGTGCGCGGGCTTTGAACGAAGAAGACTACGTCGCGTACGCTTCGATTTTTTTCATTCGTACAAATAGTACAACAAATAATATGACCACAATCTTATCCGACGCCGAACAACAAATCATCGCACTCGAAAAAAAACTTCTCGACGCGTTTGCGAATAGAGATCCTCAAACGATAGACGAATTACTTCATGATAATTCTCTTTTTGTTTATCCAAACGGACAATCAGTAACAAAGCAAATGGTGATGGATAATTATCGATCAGGAAACTTGGCTTTATCAGACATTACATCAAATGATCTGATTATTAACTTCATTGATGATACGGCGATTGTTTCAGTCAACCTGTATTTACAAGGAAAATATTTCGACCAGATAATACGCTCACGGTTTCGATACCTGAGAGTGTGGGAATTGTTTAATAACGGATGGGAGGTAATTGCTGTGAGCGGGGTTCCGATCAATAATAAATGAACTTCCTGACAGGGCTTTCCATTCGATCATAGTCACTTTAGGTTGATCACAATAATATTTTTATATCTTTCAGGACTTTTTCTGATTTGTTGTTTATCATTTTTATTTTTTTCTCGATGAATATTCTTTCTGACTTACTCTGGATTTTGTTTCCCGAACTCTGTGCTTCCTGCGACAAAGCGCTTAACTCCGGTGAAGTGTGTCTGTGTACATACTGTCGTTTCCATCTTCCGAAAACAAATTTTCACCTTCAAAAAGAAAATCCCATCGTCAAACATTTCTGGGGAAAGGTAGATGTGAATGCGGCGGCGGCATATTATTATTTCAGCAAAGGAGAAAAAGTGCAGCATCTTATTCACCAGTTAAAGTACCAGGGGAAAAAGGAAGTCGGTAATTTTGTCGGCGAAGCGTACGGAACCGATTTGAAACGGTCAGCTCTTTTTGCAACCGCTGAAATTGTTGTGCCTGTTCCGCTGCATGCCACCAAACTTCGTAAACGTGGTTTCAATCAAAGTGATTTTTTCGCGCAGGGACTTTCGGTAGCCATGAATATTCCATGGTCGCCCGATGCGTTGAAAAGAAATCTCGCTACAGAAACACAGACAAGAAAACACCGCTATGAACGTTATGAAAATGTGGATCGTGTTTTTGAAGTCAACAAACCGGAATTAATGGAAGGGAAGCATGTACTCTTGGTTGATGATGTTGTGACAACCGGCTCAACGTTTACTTCCTGTGCAGAAGCAATTCTGGAGTTACCCGGCACCACTGTGAGTATTGCAGCGATGGCGTATGCATAAAAAAGTAATATATCAAAAAGCAATAATGCTAAATTTACCTAATAACTCTTCACGCACTTTGCGCCTGTCCGCTGACAGCCGGGAAAACTTTCGCGGTCTTTGCGGTTTAAAAAAATTTCAACCGCAAAGTTCGCAAAGATAAAATGGCAAAGTACGCAGAGAAAAAATAAAGGATCTATGACAGAGAATGAAATTTCAAATAAAATAATTGGGATGGCTATTGAAGTGCATAAAGCATTAGGTCCCGGATTGTTGGAAAGCGCTTATAAGGAATGCCTGTTTTTTTAAGATCGTAAAAGCAGGTTTGTCAGCCGAAAAAGAAAAAGCAATACCGTTGGTTTTTGAAGATGTCAAATTGGAATGTGGCTATAGAATAGATGTTTTAGTGATGAATAAAGTAGATATTGAAATAAAAAGTGTTGGGGCGATCAATGGTATTCATTTAGCTGAGACACTTACCTATTTGAAACTCGGAAACTACAAATTGGGATTGCTTATAAACTTCAATGTCGTCTTATTGAAGGATGGAATCAAGAGAGTCGTAAATAACTTATAACCATCATCAACAATGGGTTTGTATTCAGATCGTTTTAGTTTTAGCATTGTAGCGAATGGAGAAGTGTCCTCTCATTTAATTTTTTCATCTTTGTAAAAAGTTTTTTCAATGGCCGAGTCCATAAATATTCCATTACAAATTACCGACAAGAAGGAAAAGTATGAATTGCTTCTTCCGCAGATAAAAGCATTGGTAGATGGCGAAAGCGATTTGATTGCAAATCTTTCCAACATTATGGCAGCGCTAAAATTTGGAATGAACTTTTTCTGGGTAGGAATTTATTTTGTGAAAAATGATGAATTGGTTTTGGGTCCGTTCCAGGGTCCCGTTGCCTGCGTCCGCATCAAACATGGAAAAGGTGTTTGCGGGACGAGCTGGCAAAAAGCGGAAACCATCATCGTGCCCGATGTGGATCAATTTCCCGGTCATATCGCCTGCAACTCTGAATCGAAATCAGAAATAGTTCTTCCCGTTTTCAAAAATAAAAATGTGATGGCTGTTATCGACGTCGACAGCAATGTGCTTTCTGATTTTGATGCAATCGATGGAATGTATCTGACTGAAATTTCAAAGTTGATTGAAACACTTTTGTAATGAACAGCAGCCGGTATTTTTTTATCATCATCCTGTCAATGATTGCTGTTTCCTGCGCGAACCAGGTAACTCCGCAAGGAGGAGACAAGGATGTGAAGCCCCCAAAAGTGACGAAAGCATCTCCTGAAAATTATTCAACCGGCTTCAATTCAAATAAAGTTGAAATAACATTTGATGAATATATTCAATTGAAAGATTTGAGCAGCCAGCTCATTGTTTCGCCTCCGCTCTTGAGAAATCCAGAAACAAAAATAAAACAGAAGACGTTGATTGTTCAATTAGACGATACACTTCGCCCGAATACCACGTATACATTAAACTTTGGTAACGCAATTCTCGATAATGATGAAGGAAATGTGCTGGAAGATTTTCAATATGTATTTTCTACCGGTGATGTAATTGACTCTCTCAAAATTTCAGGAACAGTTGAAACGGCGTGGGATAAAAAAAAAGAAAAAGGAATTCTCGTGATGCTTTACAAAGAGCAGGATGATTCACTCCCATTAAAGCGGAGACCGGATTATTTTGCAAAGACGAATGACAAGGGAGAATTTCATATCACCAACATCGCACCGGCGGCCTACAAAATTTTTGCGTTGAAGGAATCAAACGCTGACTATCTTTTTAATACTCCTGAGGAAAGCGTGGCATTTCTGAGCATTCCTGTTATGTCCAACTCTTCAGCGGTTTCACTTCAGTTATTCACGGAGAAGCCGCGACAGCGAATCGTGAAGAGTTCTTCGGAAGAGCCCGGGAAGGCGATGATTATTTTTTCACAACCGGCACCGGATGTATCATATAAGTTCATCAGCGATTCCGCAAAATGTGATCTCGCATTTGTGGAATCGTCAAAGAAGAAGGACACACTTACTTTTTGGTATAGGAATCTGAATCTCGATTCGCTTGTCCTTTTCCTCAGTAACAACAAAACCATTCATGATACTGTGTCCATTCGCTTGTTCAGGAGCGAAGGAAAAACCTTCTCGAGAAGAAAATCTACGCTCAGCATTTCCACGGGTTTCAATGCGGGTGATATGTTTGATCTCAACAAAAATCTCGTCCTGCAATTCAATCATCCTGTCTCAGCATCCGATTTTTCGAAAATCAGTTTGAAGGAAGATACGATTGATGCAAGTAATCTCAACATGACCTTTACCGATTCATTAAAACGAACATTGATCATTAAACATTCCTGGAAAGAAAAGGCCACATATCATTTATTTATTCCCACGACGGGATTCACGGATATCTTCGGACTAAAAAATGATACACTTTTAACTTCTTTCCGCGTGCATCAATTGGGTGATTATGGAACGCTTACTCTGAAAATGAAATTAAAAGATCCCGGTATGCAATACATCGTGTTGCTGATTGACGCCAACGAAAACAGTGTCCGTTCCTCTTTTATTCATTCTGATACAACGTTGAATTATGATTTTCTGAATCCGCAGGTGTATCGTCTTAAGATTATTGAAGACACGAACAGCAATGGTGAATGGGACACAGGAAATTACCTCGGAAAAATTCAACCCGAGAATGTTCTGTATTATCCGGAGAACATAACCATCCGCGCGAACTGGGATGTGGATGTTAATTGGAGGGTGGATGTTGGAAGCAGCGGGAGTAGCAGTAAGCAGTAGGCCGTTGGCAGTTGGCAGTAAGTAGTGTCAGTCGCCAGTGCTGTTTGAAAATGTGTTGGTTTCAATGACCGTAAAAGTGTTTCGCCACATGCACTACGAAGCGCACTGCTGCTACATACTGCTACTGCCGACTCTCACCGCCGAACGACTTCTGCAATTAACAGTCAACAGTAAACTGTGAACTTTTTTTCTTATCTTTCGATTCCAAACCAAAGACCGTGAAAAGACACAATTCACTTCTTACTTTTTCCCGCGAACATCACACTGCTTTGCTGCTTGCCCAGGTGCTTAAAAAAGATTCGCCGGAGTTCAGGGGAATGCCGGTTAAAATTCCAGACAAGGTTGAATACCTGAAAGCAAAATATCATACTGAACTCAAGAAACATTTTCATTCCGAAGAAAATATTTTATTTCCTTTTCTCACTGGGAAAAACAACTTGATTGACGAACTGATCCAAGACCTCATTCATGATCACAACAAACTGGCGGAAAATGTTGCCAAGCTCGACGAACTCCACGATTATGAAAAACTTTTAGATGAAACAGGGCATCTCCTCGAATGCCACATCCGCAAAGAAGAGCGTGTGCTTTTTCAGAAGATCCAGGAAGTGTTGAGTGAAGAAGAGTTGAATGAGCTGGAGAAACTTTTGAAGTGACGATGGTTTTTATGTTTTGAGTATAAACTCATCCGCATCATCTGCAAAAGCAAACTGTTTTCTAAAATCAAGTAAAGATTCTTTGCTGAGCGAAATAGTTTCAATCGCTTCCGAGTCTTTCATTGTTGTGCTCAGTTGTTCTCCTTTGTAATCATGAACAGCAGAATAACCGGAATGAAAAATGTTGTTGCCGTCATTCCCGACACGGTTTACTCCTGCCACGTAACTTTGGTTTTCGATGGCACGTGCAATCAACAATTGTTTCCAGGCATATATTCTGCGGTCGGGCCAGTTTGCAACATATAATAACAGATCATAATCTTCTTTTTTGGTTCTCCTGCTCCACACCGGAAAACGAAGATCGTAACAAACGAGCGGACAAATTTTCCAGCCTTTTATTTCCGTGATAATTTTTTTGTCGCCAATTGTATAGGTGTGTTGCTCGTTCGCTAACCTGAATAAATGGCGCTTGTTATAGAGTTCAAATGTTCCGTCAGGTCTGATCCAGATCAGGCGATTATAGAAGACCTCTTTTTCACGAATGATGATACTACCGGTGATCACACAATTTTTTTCTTTCGCTTTTGATTTCAGCCAGTCAATTGTCCTGCCGTTCATTTCTTCCGCACATGTTCTTGCATTCATCGTAAATCCTGTACTGAACATTTCAGGAAGAAGAATTAAATCAGTCGGTTCTGTGATAGAAGAAATTTTTTTAGAAAACATGTCAAGATTTTTATCAATGTTTTCCCACTGAAGTTCTGATTGTATGAGGGTGATCTTTAAATCAGTCATGGCTCATGAAATTTTTAATAATCGTTCGGCGGCCTGTTCAAGTGTCTCATTTGTTTTTGCGAAACAAAATCGCAGTAACTTATTGTCAACCGACTC
>JAYVZS010000112.1:0-24520 GCA_043783155.1 Bacteroidota bacterium
CGTATCGGGATCTGATGGGAATTATTCCCCGCCCCTTGGGGCGATCGGAAAGAATTCCCATCAAATACTCCGCTGCTCTGCGGCGGAGATGTTTATTCAATCGAAATTTTTTCAAGGAAACGCTGAAAAAGATTTTTCTAAAACTGTAAGAAAAGTTGTCATTTTTATCAATTGGATGTATCCATTGGAATTTACTTTTTACCTGTTGCAATTGAATATTTTATATGATAGATCAGGATTTATTCAAGGTGATTCCTGACACTAAAATGGAATTGTTTTTATACTAAAATTTATTGTTGCCTGAGGTAATTAAACTTCAGAATGTGATCTGGTAAAGCTGATTTTTTGTAGATCAGCAATTCAGTTAAGTTGCCGGATGTATCGTAATGGTAAATATTTCGTTGTTTAGTTTCCGTTGAGTTCCTGCGATAGACGATGTATTCAGTGATATTATTTTTCCCGTCAAATGTGGAATGACTGTGATACTTCATTCTTTCTTTTGAATCGTATCCTGCAACGTCAATGAGATTATTACTCTGATTGTATTTGCTGATGATCCTTCTGTATTTTCCTTCGTTCGTATTTTCCTCTTTGATTTTTATTTTATTTCCGTCTTTGTCGGTTTCATAGCGAACACAAATTTTACTGGTGTCTTTCAGAGTACTTCCATCTAATTTTCCGACCGGGTTGCAATCGAAGTTCCAGATGTGCCTGACTTTATTTTTCGAACCATATTCAATCGTCTGTTTTTTACTTCCGTCCGGGTAATAGGTATAAACAAATCTGCCCCAATCTTTTGAATCGTTCTTTCCTAAGAATTTTAATTCAAGAAGATTCTGTTTGTTGTCATAGTTGGCAATACTATGCCAGCAAAGATCGCCGGGCTTTCTCCAGTAGTCACGCTGGTCAGTTAAGTTTCCTGATGAATCGTACGAATATATAAGTTTTCTTCTCAAGTTTCCATTTGATTTCCAATCTTCGAATCCGATATCTTTTCCGTTTGTGTCGTACTGATATTTATAATGCTCTTTAATTTTTCCATTCTTTTTGAAAAACCTGAACTCTGTCATGTTACCTTCAGCATCATAGTTTCGTTCTGCGGAACGATAGCCATCGATTAATGATTCGGCGCTATCAGATTTGTAAGTAAACACTTTGATGGATGAGATCTGATTATCCTTCATTTTTTGACGATCTCTATGTATGTCTTTTTCTGATTCAGCTACATCAGCCTTTGTTTGATAGTCGGCAAAATCATAATCCTGAGCCTTTACAGCAGACATAGAAATAAAAAAAACGGAAGCAACAATAAGTTTTTTCATACAGCTGAGATTTATTTCTGTAACGAAGATAAAAGAAATTGTGATTGTCCGTTCACTCATTGATTTTCTTCGCGAGCTGTGATAAAATTTGTTCGCTATGAAAACGGACTATTCATCAATAGCCCCGATGGAAGGGAGCTCCGCGACCGGACAGCGGGAATGATGGATGATTGAAGTGACACAGTATCGCTCCTGATTGATACACTGCGCTCGCAATGACTAGATGCTCGCTTGCCCCAAAAGAATCACAGGGTTTTCCATGAGCCCTTTGAAAGTGCGGAGAAAATCAGAACCGGTGGCGCCATCCACCACTCTGTGATCGCAACTCAATGTAACTTTCATCACGTTGCCGGGAATTACTGCGCCGTTTTTGACGACGGGTTTTTGCATGATACCACCGACTGCAAGAATGCATGCATCGGGCGGGTTGATGATGGCCGTGAACTCTTCGATGCCATACATGCCGAGATTTGAAATGGTGAACGTACTTCCTTCCCAATCGGTGGGTTGAAGTTTTTTATCTTTCGCTTTCTGCGCGTACTCTTTAACTTCCGCGTTGATGTGGCGCAATGTTTTGCTATCGGCAAAGCGAATCACAGGAACCAACAATCCGTCTTCCACAGCAACGGCAACGCCGATGTGGATGTGGTGGTTGATTCTTATTTTATCTCCGAGCCACGATGAATTTACTTTCGGATGCTGGCGCAAAGCGGCTGCAGCAGCTTTGATGATAAGATCGTTGTATGAAACTTTTGTACCGGTAACGGCATTGATGCTTTCACGCGCTGCAACAGCGGCGTCCATATCCATTTCGATGGTGAGATAAAAATGCGGAGAAGTAGATTTGCTTTCAACAAGACGTTTCGCAATTGTCTTGCGCATTTGTGATACAGCGATCTCATCGAAACTTTCTTCCATTACGGGAGCAACGAAAAGTCCGGCAGGAGTTCCGCCGTTCACCACGTTGCCCGGTTTGAACCAGTCGATGTCGCGCTTTACAATTCTTCCGGAATCGCCGCTGCCCATAATTTTCGCGAGATCAATTCCTTTTTCGTTAGCGAGTCTTTTTGCAAGCGGTGAAGCTTTTAATTTATCATCAGATGGTTGGAATGAAGAACGAGAGGCGGGAGATGCGGTGGCAGTTGATGGTGTTGCAGCAGCTGCGATTGGAGCAACTGATGGTTTGGGTGGTTCCGGTTTTTTTTCTTCTTTGCGGGCTGTCGGTTCCGAACTGCTGACTTTCTTTTTCTCTTCTTCGAGCAAAGGTTTATAATCTTCTCCTGCTTTGCCAATTACAGCAAGGATGCCATCTACAGGAGCGGCTTTGCCTTCTTCAATCCCGATGTAAAGGAGAACGCCTTCCTGGTACGATTCAAATTCCATGGTGGCTTTGTCGGTTTCAATATCAGCGACAAGGTCGCCGGACTTAATGTTATCACCGATTTTTTTGTGCCACTTCGATACAACACCTTCCGTCATTGTATCGCTCATCTTGGGCATTCTGACTACTTCAGCCATGGGGAGGAAATTATGAATTAGAAATTATGAATTATAAATGTCGGTGTGAATTTAGTGTTTAAGTATGAAATAAAATTCAGATTATTTTCCTTCTTCTTGACATGTTTTAACGATTGCAGTCAGAATATTAACCAGATCTTCAATTTCTCTTAGATATTCTGAATAATTATATTGAATGAGCTGACTTTTATCAAGAAGCCTCAGCCAATATCTCGTTTCACGTGCTTCCTTTTGTACAATTCCCATTTTAGCACTGAATTCTTTTTTTGAGTAAGCACCAATTGCCTCTTCAACATTGGCACCAATGTTTGTCCTGGATCTTAAGAGTTTGTTTAGATAGAACGCACTCGTTTTTTTTAAATTTACATAAAGATTAAGAATCCGGATTGCAAAATCAAAAGATTTATCAAGAACAATATTGTTCGTCTTTGCCATGTTCGAAAAATTTATAATTTATCTCTACTGTCCGACAAAAAAGATACTCACCTCTTGAAACATCTATCGATAGCAAGGATTAGCCCCTCTCTATCGGAGAGGGGTTGGGGTGAGGTCAATAAGGCAGAAACCAATGGTGACGGCATATTCAAAGCAACAAAAAATATTCCCCGCCCAATAGTGTTATAATTTAATTACTCAACGATGTACGGGTAATCATTCTGCGTATAAACATCTTTAAAAAGTTCTGAAGGATCAGGATAGGGAGATTCTTCAGCGAACATGACTGACTCTTCCACACTGTTTTTTACACGCAGGTCGATTTCTTCAATTTGTTTGTCGGTGGCGAATTTTTTTTCACGGATGGTTTTCAAAACCATTTCCACCGGATCCTTCGCCTTGAATGAATCCACTTCTTCTTTTGTTCTGTATTTGGCAGGATCGCTCATCGAATGTCCTTTGAAACGATACGTGTTAATCTCGAGTAGAGAAGGGCCTTTGCCGTCACGCGCACGCTGAACAGCTTTCTCCATTGCTTCGTGAACGGCCTCTACGCTCATGCCGTCAACAGGGGCTGAAGGCATATCATACGAAAGGCCGATTTTATACAGTTCGGTTACATTGCTCGTGCGCTCAACGGAAGTTCCCATCGCGTAGTTGTTATTCTCAATGACGAACACAACAGGCAACGACCACAGCATGGCCATGTTAAAAGTTTCATGCAGCGCGCCCTGACGAACAGCGCCATCGCCCATGTAACACACACAAATATTTTTTGTGCCTTTGTATTTTTCCGCGAAGGCAATCCCAGCACCAAGCGGAATTTGCCCGCCGACAATTCCATGTCCGCCAAAAAAGCGATGCTCGGCAGAGAACATGTGCATCGAACCACCTTTTCCTTTTGAACAGCCGGTGGCTTTGGCAAACAGTTCAGCCATCACTTCATTTGCGGGAATGCCTTTGGCAATCGCATGCGCATGATCGCGGTAGGCGGTAATCATGGCATCTTCTTTTTTCAGTACTGTCATCGCACCGGCAACAACTGCTTCCTGCCCGATATACAAATGACAAAATCCTTTTATCTTTTGCATGCCATACAATTGTCCGGCACGTTCTTCAAACTTACGCATGAGCAGCATGTCTTCATACCACTTCAGGTAGTGTTCTTTTGTGAATTTTATTTTAGCCATTGTTGGAAATTCAGGATCTATCATTCAGGGGATGGATTAATCTGTCTGGCAAAGATAATATTATTGAAAAATTGACACCAACCGTTCAGATATTTGAGTTTGGTTGTGGTGGTTTGACGGTAAATTCATTTGATTTTCCCCGTGCAATTGACAGTGTTTTAAAGTCTGTTGACCTGATTTGTTTGGCAAGAAAAACGATTTGTCCGCAGTGGTAAGCATAATGTACCAGCTGTCTCTGAATGGCGCGAAGCACCGTGTGTGGCTCGTCCCTGATGTAAACGGTTTTGAGAAGATCGTCTTCGCTCAGGTTATTGATGGCATCGAAAACGCACGTCCATCCTTTGTTCCAAAAATTCATAAGCGCTTCGCGTGAAGTAAAATCATCTTCAAATTCAATGTCGCGGTTGCGATCCGGTTTTTCCCCATCGGTTGTCAGAAAATCTGTGAAACGCGAAAGCATGTTGCCGGCAAGGTGTTTCATGATGATGACGATGTTGTTCGATTCCGCATCCGGTTTGTAATGCAAATCCTGGTTGGAGAGCTGAGCGATTGCTTTCTCCGCATTTGATTTCATGCCGTGAAAACTTTTGAGCGACTCTTCAAGGTATGTTTTTGCTACAGACATTTTTTTGGAATTTAGGATTTTGAGATTTAGGATTTTCAATGACCACATCCTAAATCTAAGCATCTAATTTTTTTCTTTCCTTATTTTTTTTCAATTTGAGATTTAGGATTTCATGATTTTTAAGTGCGGATTTAAAATCTCAAAATCCTAAATCTTTCTCGCTTTCAAATCGTCACCGTCAAACATATACGGCAAGAAATTCTTGATGCTCTCTGACACGAGTACTTTTCCGTGTTCTCCAAACAGGATTAAACGAATCGGTTGTTTGTAGCGGTGTTCGTACTCGGCAATTGCCTGGCGGCAGGCACCACACGGTGCAACCGGTTGATCGATGAGAAATTCTTTTGAAGAAGCGGTGATCGCGATCGCTTTGATTTTAACTCCGGGATAATTTGCACCAGCAGCAAAAACAGCGACACGTTCTGCACACATTCCGATCGGATAGGAAGCATTTTCCTGGTTGTTGCCGCAAACAGTAACACCATTCTCAAGCAACACAGCTGCTCCCACATGAAAATGAGAATAAGGAGCGTACGCATTGTTCACACTCTTTCGTGCTTCGTTGGTTAACTTTTTTTCTTCTGCGGATAATTCATCAACAGAATCGAACTCAAAAAATTCTGATTGAACCTGTGTTTTCTTCATCGGTAAATTTGTTTTTAGAAAAGGGTGTTAAAGATACTCAGAATAAAATAATTCGGTCAGGAAAATTGTGAATAGGTGTGTTGATGAATAGATGAATTGCGCTGTTGTTCAACATGCGATGTCGATGTTTATTTCGGCTCTGTTTTATTTTCGAGCAATGCCACCGCATAACAACTGACTCCTTCTTCGCGGCCTTCAAATCCAAGTTTCTCCGTGGTGGTTGCCTTGATGGAAATGTCATTGATGCTGATGTTCATGATAGACGAAAGTGCTTCTTTCATCTTTGAAATATGCGGTGCTATCTTCGGCAACTGAAGGCAAAGTGTGACATCCACATTGCCGATCGAATATTTTTTTTCACCGATGAAACGAATCACCTCTTTCAGCAGGATTTTACTATCGATGTTTTTAAATTTTTCAGAGGTATCAGGAAAATGATAGCCGATGTCGTTCAGGTTTGCAGCGCCAAGCAATGCATCGCAGATTGCATGAATCATCACATCGGCATCTGAATGACCGACGGCTCCTTTGTGATGTTCAATTTTAATTCCGCCGATCCAAAGATCCTTTCCCTCTTTTAGTTGGTGAACATCAAATCCAAATCCTATTCTCATGTGTGTTGTTTTAGTGATGCAAAGAAAAAAGAAAAGCGGATGAGTTGTTCATCCGCTTTCAGTATGTAAAAATATTTTTATGTTATTCGGTTTTGTCGGTGTCTTTATTTTCGCTTTTCAGTCCGTCAAAATCAAACGTAAGAGTGAAGCGCAACGTATTCGCAAGCGGGTTCCGTTGAACGGTTGGAATGAGGTAAGCGAAATCAAGTCCGAATACATTGTATTTTAAACCGGCGCCGATGGTGAAGAACTGGCGGTTACCCTTGGTGGCTGCTTCGTGAAAATACCCGGCACGGATGGCGAATTGTTTGTCGTACCAGTATTCAAGGCCAATGTTGTAAATAAACTCTTTCAGTTCTTCCTGAAAACCTGCCGGTGCATCGCTCCATGAGCTAAACAATGCCTGCGCGACAGATATATTCGAAGGATCTTTTCCTGCCTGTATTATTTTGTGGCTGGTTACATCAAGGCTGTCTCCGCCACCGCTGTTCTTTAAGAACACGGGAGGTGTAGGAACCAATAATTTATTTATATCCAAACCAATTGCAATCGAGTTGTATTGATCGAGGTCAATTTTAAGGTCGGTACCTAATCGGAAATTCGTCGGGATAAAATCTTTCACACCGCTTTCGGTGTAAGAAATTTTTGTTCCGATGTTCGAGATGTTCAGACCCGCCGACAACAACGCTTTCTTCTTTGACACTTCCATTTCGCTTCGGTAGTACGCCGAAAGATCGGCTGCAACAGAGGTTCCTGCATGAGAGGCGGAATTTTGAACCAATGCTCCACCAGTGAGGTTGGAATAAATATAACGAAGTGCAAGTCCTCCTGATAGATTTTCACCTAACTTTCTTGAATATGCTCCGTCAATCGCAAATTCATTCGGGTTAAACTGACTGGTTTTATTTCCTACATCATCTGTAAAATCGATGTTACCGAGAGAGAAATAAAGAAGAGACAAAGCAACGGTTTGATCACCTTTCAGTTTTTTATAACCGGATAAATAAGCCAGGTTAATATCGTTTACCAATTCGCGGAGCCAAGGTGTATAAGAAACGGAAAAGCCCATATCTTTTTCAACAAAGGCGAGCTTAGCGGGATTCCAATGGATTGAATTTGCATCAGGAGATGTTGCAACTCCGTTGTCTCCCATACCGCCTGCTCTTGCGTCAGGTGAAATTAAGAGAAAAGGTACTGCCGTTGTAATGGTATTCACTTGTCCAAGAAGAGAATCTCTGAATGAACTCACCTGAGCAAAATCTTTATTCACAAAGCCGAGTAAACTTAACAGCACTAAGCTGGCACTTTTTGGTCTTATCATTGTTTGGTTTAATATAAAGAATGGTAAATATACGTTGGTAACGTAAAATGGTTTTGATTATTTTAGAATGACTAATTTTTCAAACTTTTCAGCATACTTTTCTTCAGAAGCTTTCACTTTCAGTTTGTAAATGTACACACCCCTTCCGATTTTGCTACCATAATCATCCAATCCGTCCCATTCAATTCCGTCAGAACGATATCCCTCTGTATTAATATGCTGATCGATTGTTTTGACAAGTTTTCCTGAAACTGTGAAAATCTGCACCATCACTTCCAGTGAAGTGCACGCGCAATTGTATTCAAACATGAATTTAGTATGCGTAGTAAAGGGATTCGGATAATTCAACACATGGTCGAGAGCAAGTGAAGCAGAGCCAGACACAATAAACTCGGTATAAGCGTCAGCGGAATTATTGAATACATCCCATACTTTAAACTTCAGCGTATGTCGGCCTTCATTTAGACCGGTAAGCGGATATTTTACTACGCCTTTCTGATAGTTATTCAGGTCGGCCTGGTAGTAATCGTTTAAAACATAAAACTTTCCGTTGTCATTATCCAGCTGTCCGGTGATGTCGTGACCGATTCCATTCCCAACTGTATTGATGCCGCTGGTATCACTTACTACTGCATATAAAAACGGATTCTGATCGGTGAGTCCTCCAAAAACAAATTTATCATCATTCATATATAATCTTATATCCGGTCCTCTGCTATCAATGCCTGCCGAAGTATTCACACCACCAATTATCACATTTTCATAGTAGCCATTCGCATCATTCACACCGGTTGACGCATAATAACTCAGGCGACCGGGGCCATACTGAAATGAAATATCTTTCGGTACTACAAAAGTAAAAGTGAAATCTCCGTTTTGAACACTCGCTTTTCCACGGTAGAGCACATTTTTCTGAAGCACGAATGGCGCTACATTAGAAGGATCACTGGAATTGGAAGCATTATCATTTGCCAGTGTATAATACGTAACTGCTTTGTCGTATACGGTGGGATAAATGATGCCATTAAAATTGGTGAGCTTATGACCGCTTTTATCCTGCACTTCACCGGTAATTGTTACTTTGCTTAGCGCTTTCAGTGTATCAGGTGATGAACCAACAGCGGTTCCGTTGATGGATTTTGTTTTAATATCCCATTGTGGATAAGCAAGCGTTAGAGCTGGATCGCCAAGCAAAACAAAATTCCGTGTATTCAAACTGTTGCCGTCGTCAATTTTTGTTTGCTCAAAAATTTCTCCCATCGTTGGCATTTTTCCGTTTATGGGCTCAAAGAAATGTTTGAAAAAATTTGTCGCAAGTGCCTGGTTTGAGCCCGCCAGCGCCAGCCGTGTAGTTGTATACAAACCGATTCCTCCTCCGTTGGGATTCAATAACACCAATTCGCCTGCAGATGTTCTTCCCGGATCATCAACCCTGCTGAACTCACATGTTGCAGTAAGAAAAGCTGCCAGGTTTTTACTATTTGTCCAGCTATTAATATCTTCTACTTCCAGCACCCGCTCATGTGCCCAGCCCACTTCGCCGCCATGTCCGACATAGGTCATCAGCAATGTTCCGCGCTGAACACGATTCACAATAGCCTGTCGTGCGTCCGGATAACGCTGGCCTCCGGGAGTGGTTTCCTGTTTATAAGCATCGAGGTAAATTTTGTCAACATTATAAACAGGGTACGTTTGTCTGACATAGTCGGCCAATTGTTGAGCATTCGCAAAATGTGTATTTCCGTCCTGATCATCGCCTACAAATGAAACCAGGTTTCTCCAATCGCCGAATACAGAACCTGTTTGATCACCGCATTTAAGTGCATTGGTAGTAGCAGGATCAGGAGATGCATAGGTGATAATTTTATTGACGACAGCATTTGCTTCAGTTGCTGATTTAACGGGCAAACGGCCGATACCAATATCCGGAAGGTCATTGTCTCCGGGGTTCCAGCGGCCTTCGTTGTCATCCAGCTGTCCGTAAAAATCATCGGAGATATAAGATGATATCCAGACTAAAGATTCCCCTGACTGATAACTCAGAATATAATTCGTGTTTGAAGGCAAACGGTTTTTATTGTCATAGGACGCATCTCCCATCAAAAGAAGATATTTCGGCATGTCGGAAGACGATATTGACCGGTCGTAAAACATTTTCATCAGGTCGCGCAGGGCGGAAACATCAGGAGCTCCGGAAGAAAATTCATTGTACACCTGCTCATTCGTTACAACAGCAACAGACAGGTGATCATGTGTGCGATGAAAATCCGCGAGCTGATTAGCGGCCATCATAAAATTCGGATGAGTGAGAATGATCATCTGAGTTTGCGGCAAAGCATGAAGGTTTTGGTTTTCTACTTTACCAACTGCCCTTGCACTATAAAAACTGGATCCGTTAAAAGCAATAAACTGATGCAAGACATCCGTGGGTATCGTGAAAGTTAAATCGGAACCATTGACAGTTGCTTGTTGGCTCATCACATTTAACTGATCTGAAACATCCCAAATCTGCACGGACGAATTTGTATTCGTCACCGTGAATTGAGTCATGTTACCAGCGCCAACTGAACGCGTATCACGAAATTCGAGCTGACCGCCATTCCCTGAAAAATTAAGATCCCGCCGGGCATTCAGTTCAGTGTAATTCAGCCAGCCGGTTGCGGAATTATCATTTGCTGAAAACTGTAGTGTAGTGGTGACTCCCGGAGTATTACTAAAAAAGCTGTCAGCCACCGAAGTTTCAAACGCATAGTTGCTCCAATAGGGAACAGAAGCCATGCTACCGAAAGAAAGGGTGGAAATGTTTTGCCCGTTTGCAAAAACAGTAAATGTACAAGGAGAATTGGTTGAGCGACCCACTGCATCCACCGTTATTTTTACGCTTTCACCAAAAGATAAATTAGGAAAATTTGAATCAAAACTTCGGGTGTTATTCACCACATCGAATTGTTCTCCATACCATTCGCGTCCCGACTTAATCATATTGACAAGATCTGCTTCATGATAATTGAAATCATCAAAGCCGTTTACAAAATGAGTAGGTAAGGGACCTGAATTTTGAACCTGAATTCTTTTGCCGGCTCCAAGGTCAGTCGTGATAAAATAATATGTGCTGTCTGAATACAAATTTACCTGATGATGGAACTTTTTATCCGCATTGCTGTAGATCCATCTTACGGGACTTTGTCCGTAAAACAAAACATAATCACTTCGATCGAAGTGACCATCGCCGGCTCCCTCCACATAAATCGCATTTTCTTTCAGATCATCGGTACGGGGAAGGTTGTTAGCAGTTGGTACCATCCCGCCTCCATTCCCGTAAATCCTCAGGTTGACCGGATTCAGGTTGTCTATATCCAATCCCAGACTTTTAAGAAACTGGTAACTCAGTTTGTAAATACCTTCCTGGCTTACGGCAATCTTATACCATGAACCGCTTGCGAGAACAGATTGATGTCCGTTATATCTCATCGCTGAATTTTGTGATGAATATCCGACCGGAATAATTTTCAGATCGAAAGATACAAGACGTTCAGGATTTCCTGTAACGCCATTTTTCCTGAATGGAAAAAATGAAACAGAGGCATACGGTTTTTTCTTTCGGTAGCTTACACCTGAGGTAATGGCAATGTCGGTTCCGATTGCATTCTTTCCACGGTATAAATTAAAATCACCGAGTGGTTCGTAAACAGCGTTCACGATTTCAACACGGATGGAACTCACATTTCCTGTTAACGCAATGTTCTCGCTGAAATAAGGTGTAATGTCTTCGTTGAATGCAGCACTTTCAAAGCTGAGCGCTTTTATTTTTTGCTGATCATTCAAGGGTACATCAATCGGAGGTTGCCATTTGATCTGTCTGTGAACCAGCTCAGGATCCTTTGCAAAGGAACTGTTGAATAAAAGGATGAACAGCATACAGAGGATGCTGACGAAATTTAATTTCATGTACGGTGTGTTTGGTGAAAAAAAACTACTGGAATTTTTTAGATCGTTTCCTTAACGAACGATCGTCCTGTTTATTGTATGCTGATTTTGTCGTCCGAAATTTACGATTTAATATTGATTCTGTATCTGTAAGAGGGATTTCCTGACGGTAAAATGACGCAGCTATTTTGATTTAGTACAGGTAAGGACTTAGAGAAACTTTTTGAGATTTATCTTATAATTTGCTTATGCGTCTTTTTGCCTGCTTGCCGGCAGGGCTGCGACTTCCTCAATATTTCTTACCATAGTTTCTCCACTCGGGCTTTCCCGCTTAAGGCGGAATTGTCTCGCTCAAAAATACGTCATAAACATTTTCACAATATAAATTAAAACAGCGTCTTAAATTTGTAAAAAGAATTATCTTTGTGTTAAAATTTTTTCTGAATCAACTGAAACGCATACCTTCGGGTAACATTTCAATAAAAAAAGTTGGTCAATTAAACAGAATATCTTACACTTCGGAAAATTTCCGAATTGTTCTCATTTGAACTCAGTGAAACTAAGTATATTTATTATCGTTAAGTTTAATTCTATTAAATAAGCCCTTCATGCTTAAGCGGGTCTTTGCTGTATTTTTATTGTTGAGTGCAGGCGCAGCCATGGCGCAGGATCCGGAGTTTACGCAGTTTTATGCGAATCCGCTTTACCTGAACCCGGCCTTTGCAGGCTCAGCTCATTGTCCGCGCCTTAATATGAATTACAGAAATCAGTGGCCTGCATTAACGGGAACATTTGTAACCTACAGTGCTTCTTACGATCAGCATTTCGATGCCCTCAATGGAGGAATCGGTTTGCTTGTTCTGAATGATAAAGCCGGAGAAGGAACGCTCACAACAACAGATGTCAGTCTCATTTATGCCTACCAACTGAATGTTAACAGGGAGTTCTCGATCCGATTCGGAATGCAAGGGACGTATGCACAGAAAATCCTTGACAGAAGTAAACTTACCTTTGGAGATCAAATTGATGCGCGTTATGGATTTATTTACCCTACCAATGAAATAATTTCTAATACTTCGGTGAATTTTTGGGATTTCTCTGCTGGTATTCTTGCTTATAGCTCAAAAGTATTCGGAGGTGTTTCGGTCAATCACTTGACTCAACCTGAAGAATATTTTATTCAAGCCGCACCGGGAAGCACACTTCCAATGAAAATAACCGCGCATGTAGGAGCGTTGATTCCACTTTCAAGTAAACGTAATGATGAATCCTACATTTCACCGAATGTATTGTACCAGATTCAGCGCGACTTCCAGCAATTTAATATCGGTGTGTATGTTGCAAAACCACCATTAGTAGGCGGACTCTGGTACCGTAACAAAGATTCATTTATTGCGTTAGTGGGATTACAACAAGGCATTTTCAAATTCGGTTACAGTTATGACCTCACCGTTTCGAAACTTGCCAATGCATCAGCGGGCTCTCATGAATTGTCGTTCAGTATGCAGTTTCAATGTCATCCGCGTAAGAAAAGATTCAGGGCAGTAAAGTGTCCGGCATTTTAATCCGTTATAAAAAATAAAATAAATACATTTGACATTCGTTAATTAATTACAAAATCACACTTATAAAGATGAAAAAAATGATCAGTAAAACCCTTGCTTTCGTTGGCGTTGCTGTTCTTATGGCATCATGCGGTAAAGAAAAATCGGCTGTCACGGGATGGAATTACAACGATCCTAAAAACGGCGGGTATGAAGTAGCGGCGTATGATGAACAGGAAACCGGTCCGGGGTTGATACTTATTGAAGGTGGAACCTTCTCCATGGGTCGCACCGAACAGGATATTACGATGGACTGGAATAACATTCCGCGCAGGGTTACTGTAAGTTCATTCTATATGGATGAAACGGAAGTCGCCAATGTTCATTACCTGGAATATCTTTATTGGATTAGCCGTGTTTACGGAGGTGATTATCCTGAAGTCTATAAAAAATCATTGCCCGATACATTGGTATGGCGTGATAAGCTTGCTTACCATGAGCCCTACGTTGAATTATATTTACGTCATCCTGCTTACCAGCAATATCCTGTCGTTGGAATTAACTGGTTACAGGCTACTGACTTTTGTGCATGGAGAACCGATCGCGTAAACGAGCAGATTCTTATCCGCGAAGGTGTGTTGAGACAAAACCCAAATCAGATTAACGAGGATAACTTTAATACCGATGCTTATTTATCAGGTCAATACGAAGGTTTGGTAAGAGGTGATTTGCAGGATTTAAATCCAAGTGCAGGTGCAAACGGTACGCGCAAAGTGAAAATCGAAGACGGAATATTATTGCCCCGTTACCGCCTCCCGACCGAAGCGGAGTGGGAATATGCCGCTCTTGCACAAATTGGAAATACTGTTTATGAACGCGTAACGGATCGCAAGCAATATCCTTGGAACGGACACATTGTTCGTAACCGTGATGAGAAATTCAAAGGTGAAATGATGGCCAACTATAAACGCGGTCGCGGTGATAACATGGGAACAGCAGGCTTTCTCAATGACCGTGGTGATATCACAACTCCTGTGCATGCATACTGGCCGAATGATTTCGGTCTCTATTGCATGGCTGGTAACGTAAACGAATGGGTAATGGATGTGTACCGTCCACTCTCCGCGGAAGATAAAAGTGACTTCAACCCGTTCCGCGGAAACGTTTTTAAAACTCAGCAACGTGATGAAGAAGGAACCATTTCGGAGAAAGACAGTCTCGGCCATATCCCGCTGCGCAATGTAACCGAAGAAGAAAATGTTGACAGAAGGAATTATAACAAAGCTGATAACATGAGTTTCCTTGATGCTGATGAACCTGAATACATCCAGTATCAATATGGAGTAACCAGTCTTATCAACGACAAGGCAAGAGTTTACAAAGGCGGTTCATGGAAAGACCGAGCATACTGGATGTCTCCGGGAGCGCGTAGATTTTTAGATGAAGCGCAAAGTACCAACGACATTGGTTTTCGTTGTGCAATGGTTCGTGTCGGAAGTCCTGAAGGTTTAGGAACAAAGAAGAAAACAAAAGTGAAAAAATAATAATCACGTCTAAAAAATTAGGCCATCTTGTTCAACAACAAGAGGGCTTTTTCTTTCCCCTCTCCAAAGGAGAAGGTGTCAGGGGTGAGGTTGTTTCACCGTCGACTTAAAAATAAAATAAACCGGAATTCCAATCAGCATAATAATGAGGCCGCGCAAACAATTCGTATTGTTGTTAACGAGCATGAAATAAGAAACCAGCGCCGCAGATAAAACATAGATCGCCGGCAACACCGGGTAGCCGAACGCCTTGTAAGGTCTTTCCGCATCCGGTTTTTTAACTCGGAGGATAAACAATCCTGATACAGTGAGTACATAAAAAATCATAACGGCAAACATCACGTAATCGAGCAGGTCGCCGTATGAACCTGAAAAACATAACAGGCACGACCAGATGCATTGAAAGGTCAACGATTTCGCAGGCACCCCGTTTTTATTCAGTTTAGCTGCGGCCTTAAAAAACAAACCGTCTTTTGCCATTGCATAATATACGCGCGCTGCTGTAAAGATGACCCCGTTCAAACAGCCAAATGTTGAAATCATGATCATGGCTGCCATGAAAAATTTCCCGTTGTCACCCAGAATACTTTGCATCATCACCGTACCGAGTCGTTTGTTATCGGCTGCCGCAATTCCATCAACTCCTAAAACGTACACATAGGCAATGTTCGCCAGTATATATAGAAGTATCACGCTTGACGTGCCGATGAATAATGAAAGTGGCAAATTACGCTGAGGATTTTTTACCTCTCCTGCAGTATAGGTTACGTTGTTCCAAGCATCTGCGGCAAAAAGAGAACCCGTTAACGCCGCACCGAATACACCGATGGTGGTCCAGTTGGTAATTTTTGGAAAAGCATTTGAAAAATTTTCAGCGTGACCTAATCCGTGCGATCCGAAATAAAATCCGAGAATGATGAGCAACAATAAAGCAGCAACTTTTGTCAATGTAAAAATGTTCTGAAGCAAAGCGCCCGTTTTTACATCTCTGAAATTATAAACGCTCAATAAAATAATGACGGCGATGGCGAGGAGTTGCTGACTGGAAACGGTGAATGATCCGATGGCAAGAATGTGATTTGACGGACTGATCTCAGGAATAAAAACTCCGGTGAACAACGCAAAGGCCATGGCAACGGCTGCAATGGTTCCGGTTTGAATAACAGTGAACAGTGTCCAGCCATAAAGGAAACCGAATAATTTATTATAAGCTTCTTTCAGGTAAATGTATTGTCCGCCGGCACGGGGCATCATGGCGGCCAGTTCTCCGTAACTCAACGCGCCGAGAATGGTAATTACACCAGTTATCACCCACGCAAGCAGTAGCATCCCGGGAGTCTGAACCTGTTTGGCAATATCAGCAGAGACAATAAAAATTCCGGAACCAATCATCGAACCCATGATGATCGTCGTGCTGTCTAATAGAGAAAGTTTTTTTTGCGGAGGTGTTTCGGACATGCGTTTCTAAATTTTGTTAAGGTGACAACAATGAACGAATATCGAAGTAAAAAATCAAGGCGTGAAAAATAATTTTCGAACAACGAATACCGTGTAACTTATAACCATTAGTTTTACGGCATGACTCGCGCTGAGCTTTTCGGGCAGATTAAAAAGAAAGAATCATACTTGTGTGTCGGGCTCGATACCGACATTGCAAAAATTCCGAAGCATTTGTTGAAAACGGATGATCCGGTTTTTGAATTCAACAAACAAATTATTGACGCGACAAAAGAGTTCGCGGTTTCTTACAAACCAAATCTTGCTTTTTATGAAAGCCTGGGTCCGGCCGGATTGGTGAGTCTTGAGAAAACAATAAAATATATTCCGAAAGATATTTTTACAATTGCTGATGCGAAGCGCGGCGACATCGCGAATACTTCTGATATGTATGCAAAAACTTTTTTCGAGTACTACGGTTTTGATTCCGTCACAGTGGCTCCTTATATGGGCAGCGATTCCGTAAAACCGTTTTTGAACTACAAAAATAAATGGGTGATTCTTTTAGCTCTGACCTCTAATGAAGGCGCGGATGATTTTCAGAAGATAGAAGTTGGAAGTTGGAAGTTGGAAGATGGAAGATGGAAGATGGAAAACGAAAACCGGAAATTATTTGAAATGGTGTTAGAGAAATCTCAACCTTGGGGAAACATTGATAACATGATGTATGTTGTCGGTGCTACACAAGCTGCTTCACTTTTACAGATCAGGAAAATGGTGCCGGATCATTTTCTGCTGGTGCCCGGAGTAGGCGCTCAGGGCGGAAGTCTCGAAGAAGTTTCAAAGGCAGGAATGAATCGAGAGTGTGGTATACTCGTGAATTCATCACGTCAAATTATTTATGCATCTTCGGGAGAAGATTATGCTGAGAAAGCAGGAGTGGTTGCGAAGAAAGTGCAACAGGAAATGAAGAAATATCTTAGTAAGAATTTTTAAGTTGAAGTAAGAGTAGCCGTTTTAGTAATTTTTTTTTGAACCTTTTTTAATTTTTCAAATCATGAATGAATTTTTTCTCCACCATCTGTGGAAATTAAAACTATTTAATTTCCGCGATCTTCAAACGACTGAAAGCGAATCAGTGGAAATTATTAAAACCGGTTTGCATAACAGCGACGCCGGCCCCGATTTTTTTAACGCCCAGGTAAAGATCGGAGATACGCTCTGGGCGGGCAATGTAGAGATACACCTGAAATCATCCGATTGGAAAAAGCATGAACATGAAAAAGATGACGCTTATAACAACGTCATCCTGCATGTTGTTTTCGAAGACGATGAACCTGTCAAAAGAAAAGATGGTTCATTGATTCCTGCTCTTGAACTGAAAGGCCGCTTCGATGAACGTCTCTGGAAAAATTATACTGAACTTCTGCAAAGCCGCAAATGGATTCCGTGCGAGCACCGCATTTCAGAAGTGGATGAATGGACATTGAACAATTGGCTTGATCGTCTTCTCACGGAACGTCTTGAAATAAAAACGGAACGAATTTTTTCTTCGCTGCAGATGAATGGAAATAACTGGGAGGAAAGCTTCTACCAGCATCTCGCGAAAAATTTCGGATTCATGATCAATGCCGATCCGTTTGAACGGCTTGCTCAATCGTTGCCGCTGGCATTTCTGTCTAAACACAAAGATCATCTGAACCAATTAGAAGCAATGCTCTTCGGCCAAGCGGGAATGTTAGAAAATGAACTGAATGATGAGTACGCGAAAGAACTTCAAAAAGAATATGCGTTTCTGAAAAATAAATTTAAACTGGAACCGATTCCTCTTCACCAATGGAAATTTCTTCGTCTGCGTCCTGTTAACTTTCCGACGATTCGTCTCGCGCAATTCGCGCAATTGGTTCACCAATCTTCACATTTGTTTTCTAAAATACTGGAATGTGAAAACCTTCAATGGATGGAAAGATATTTTGAAGTTGAGGTTTCTGATTACTGGCATACGCATTTTGTGTTTGATAAAATATCAGGATGTCAGCGCAAACACCTCGGTGAAAGCGCGATTCAGAATATTTTAATCAATACAATTGTTCCATTTCTTTTTGCGTATGGCAGAAGCCGGAATTCCGACATTCATGAGGAACGAGCTATTCGTTTCCTCGAAGAAATTCCATCTGAAAATAATTCAATCATCACCAATTGGAATCAATTGGGCATTGAATCGGGCTCCGCTTATTGCTCACAGGCATTGCTGCAATTGAAGAATGTATACTGTTCTGAGAAAAAATGTCTAACTTGCAGCATCGGAAATAAAATCATCAGCAACCTTTCATGAACCTCGTTCAGCACGTCAGAAATTATTTTGAGAAGCAGGCATTCGGGGTATGTTCTGCCATCGGTGAAAAGTTGCAAATGCGCACCTCTGTCATCCGACTGTTTTTTATTTATGCATCGTTCCTGACAATCGGTTCTCCGTTGATCGTTTATATGATTTTAGCTTTCTGGTTAAAGATGAAAAGCTATGTTCGTAACAAGCGAACATCTGTTTGGGATTTATAAATCGGGTGTTGAATCTTCAACCTTTTTTTTCTTTTCTTTACATTTTAAAGAAACTGTTTAAATTTATATTGTGAAAGTGTTTATGACGTATTTTTGAGCGAGACGACGCTGTGTTTCGATACCGTAGTGGAGCAACTACGGCAAAAAGCACGGAGGAAGTCACAGCCGAAAGGACGCATAAACAAATTATAAGATAAATTTTAAACAGTTTCTAAGTGATTGACTTGAAATCAATGGAACTATTTTCTTTAGAAAGCTGGAAAAATAATTTACACTATTTCAAAAAGCTATACCTCGCCGGAGGGCTGATCCTTTCTGTTCTCACAGTTGGTGTTTTAGGGTTTATTCTAATTGAACACTACTCGTTTCTGGATTCTTTTTTCATGACGATCATCACGGTAGCCACAGTCGGATACCGCGAGGTGAAGCCGCTGAGTGACGCGGGAAAAGTATTTACATCTTTTCTCATTATCTTTAGCATCGGAACTTTCGCGTATGCTGTTTCGGTTTTAACCAAGTACGTAATCGAAGGAGAGTTTCAAACCTATTTCAAACATTATCAGGTGAACAAAGAAATACTAAAACTTCAGAACCATGTGATCGTTTGCGGCTACGGGCGTAACGGGCGACAGGCGTGTGATCAGTTACGTTCGCAGAATGAACTGTTTGTTGCTGTGGAATCGAACCAGGAAATGGTTGCTCACATGCGTGAACATGAAAATTTACTTTTTGTGGAAGGCGACGCGACGGAAGATGAAGTGTTGTTGCAGGCCGGTTTGAAACGCGCGAAAGCTCTGATTACTGCATTGCCGAATGATGCGGCAAATGTTTTTGTTGTACTCACAGCACGCGAGATGAACCCGAAGCTGAAAATAATCAGCCGCGCTTCCGATGATGCTTCAGAAAGTAAATTGAAAAGAGCGGGAGCCAACAATGTGATCATGCCTGATAAAATCGGCGGGACACACATGGCGGCGTTGGTGGTGAAACCAGATGTACTTGAATTTATCGATCACATCACCGGTCGCATCAACATTAAGCTGGAAGAAATTTTATTCAGCAGCTTGCCCGAGCGGATGAAAAATAAATCAATCCGTGAACTGGAAATCCGAAACAAAACCGGCGCGAACATCATTGGTTTTAAAACAGCGGAAGGAGAATATGTCATCAACCCTCCGCCGGATACTGTGATGCAGCAGGATGCTAAACTTTTTGTGCTGGGCACGCAGGAACAGGTAAGTAAGTTCAAAGAAATTTTATTGAATTAAAACGGACGTTTTAAGCTTTTAAAATTTGATTCGTGTTTTAGCAAATTAACTGGTTAACTTTTTTTAAATGAAAACAATTCTTGTAACAGGCAGCAACGGGCTTTTAGGTCAGAAAATAATTTACGCGTTGCGGAATAAAAAGGACATTCGGTGCATTGCGACAGCCATTGGTGCAAACCGATTGTTGGCAAAGGACGGCTATGAATACGAGTCGCTTGATATCACGGATAAAAACCAGGTTGAAAAAATAATTGGGCAGTATCAACCCGATGTCATCATCAATACCGCAGCCATGACCAATGTGGATGCATGTGAAACAAAGAAAGAAGAAGCGGTTAATCTGAATGTTACAGCCATTCAAAATTTCATTGATGTGATCGAAAAAATATCAGATCTCAAATCTCACATCTCATGTCATTTTATTCACATCTCAACTGATTTTGTATTCGATGGAGAAAATGGTCCTTATGTGGAAGATGATAAACCGAATCCCCAGAGTTTTTATGCGCAATCGAAATACAATGGCGAGTTGGTGCTTCAGAAAAGTAAAATTAAATGGAGTATCATCCGCACGATTATTATTTATGGAGTAGTGGATGATAACAGCCGGTCAAACCTTGTGTTGTGGGCGAAAAATTCGTTGGAGAAGAAACAGGCGATTCGTGTAATTAACGATCAGTTTCGTTCGCCAACACTTGCAGAAGATCTTGCTGATGCCTGCGTGAGTGCGGCTTTGAAAGGTGCGAGCGGAATCTATCACGTGTCAGGAAGAGAAACGATGTGCATTCTCGACATGGTGAAAATTGTCGCTGATTATTTTCATCTTGATCCCTCATTTATTCAGCCCGTTTCATCGGCTGAGTTGAAACAACCTGCGAAACGACCACCGGTAACAGGTTTCATCATTACCAAAGCGATCCGCGATCTGGACTTTCATCCTCATACATTTATGGAAGGTCTGGAAATTGTAAAAAAACAATTAGAGAAAATTATGTAACAACAGTATTTTAATTTAAGTAACGTATTTTTAAAATTTTTCGATCATGGCAAAACGTCCCGTCTTCCGCGACACGTGGAAGGATTATTTCTCATTCTCAAAACGCGAACGAAGAGGAATCTTCGCATTACTCAGCATTGTCTTTCTGCAAATCTGTTTTCTTATTTACCTCAACTATTTTCCTTCGAAAAAACCTGCCGAAGATTTTTCAGCATTTGAAAAGGAAGTGGATGCGTTTTATGCGGAAAACAATTCAGTTGATTCTTCAGAATCGCCGATATTAAATAATTCAAAAGCGAATGAAGAACATACAGAAGCGAAAACGAAAAAGGTGGTCGAACTGTTTCCTTTCAACCCGAACAATCTTCCTGAAGAAAACTGGCAGCGACTTGGGTTCAGTGATAAACAAATCAAGGTGATCAAAAACTACGAAGCAAAAGGAGGAAAATTTTATTCAAAAGAAAATTTGAAAAAGATGTATTGTATTTCGGATGAACAGTTCAATCGGATTGAACCTTACGTCACGATCCCGGAAAAAGTGGCTGAGCCAAAAATATTCAGTGAAAAAAAATACGAGCGAAAATCTGTGATGGTTGATATCGGAATTGCGGATTCAGTGGAGTTGACAAACCTGAGAGGAATCGGTCCTTCGTTTGCGCGACGGATTTCTGTCTATAGGAATAAACTTGGAGGGTTCATACACCTGGAACAGTTGAAAGAAGTCTGGGGAGTTTCTGATTCACTTTATCAAACACTTCTTCCTAATATTTGTCTGAAGGACTCCTCCAATATCAAAAAAATAAATTTGAACACGGCTGATTTCAATGAGTTAAGAAATCATCCTTACATCGGGTACCAGCTTGCTGGCCTCGTCAGTAATTACCGATTGCAGCATAAAGGTTTTAAGAGTGTGGATGAAATCAGAAAGATACCTTTGGTAAATGATCAACTTTATAGTAAACTTGCACCATACCTAAAAATAGAATAGCTTTTGAACAGGGGTTACGTCCATGTTTCAACTTTCAATAAGAAATTTTAGTGGAGAGGGACGAAGGGCGCGGGGCGTCAGTCCACTGCAAGTTCATTTCAAATCATTATCGAATACATTCTAATGTCTCTTCAAGCTCGCATCAAATCAGCCATTCGCGACATTCCTGATTTTCCTAAACCGGGTATCTTATTCAAAGACATCACACCGATTCTTATTGATACGAAGTTGTGCAAAGACATCGTTGACGGCTTCTATGAGTCGTTATCAACGCATCAAATAGATTGCATAATCGGAGTAGAGAGCCGTGGATTTTTATTCGGGATGATGCTGGCGCAAAAATTTAATGTGCCGTTTATTCCGGTTCGAAAGCAAGGTAAACTTCCTTTTAAAACGATGTCATACGAATACAAACTCGAATACGGTTCCGCTATTGTGGAAATGCATGTTGATGCCATCAAACCCGGAAGCAATGTATTGATACATGATGATCTGTTAGCGACTGGAGGAACTGCTTCCGCGGCCGCCGAATTAGTAAAAATGCAAAAGGGAAAAGTGGCCGGCTTTGCTTTCCTTGTTGCACTCGATTTCTTAAATGGAAATGATATCCTGAGAAAATACTCTTCAACGATTATCTCTTTAGTAAATTATTAACTACTCCTAACTCCGATCTCCCAACTCCCAACTAATATGGATTTCAGCCTGACAGAAAATCAAATCATGATTGCAGAAACAATTCGCAAGTTTGGCGAAGCTCACATAAAACCCGACATGATGAAGTGGGATGAAGAGCAAATTTTTCCTGTCGAAGTTTTTAAGAAACTCGGAGAGCTTGGATTGATGGGCGTTTTGGTGCCGCAGGAATATGGCGGTGCCGGTCTCGGTTATTTCGAATACGTGACTGCCATTACGGAAGTCGCTAAGATCTGTGGTTCCATTGGTTTGTCTCTCGCGGCTCATAATTCTCTTTGCACCGGTCACATCCTTCAGTTTGGAAACGAAGAACAGAAGAAAAAATATTTACCGAAGCTGGCAACGGCAGAATGGATAGGTGCTTGGGGACTTACTGAACCGGGAACAGGTTCTGATGCGGGCAACATGTCGTGTGTGGCGAAACAGGATGGCGATTATTTTATTCTCAACGGAACAAAATGTTGGATCACGCATGGCAAGTCATGCAATGTAACCGTGGTGATTGCGCGGACGGGTGAGAAAGGTGATTCGCATGGCATGTCGGCTTTCATTATTGAGAAGGGAACGCCTGGATTTTCCGGAGGAAAAAAAGAAAACAAATTAGGTATGCGCGCTTCCGAAACGACGGAAATGATTTTTGATAATTGCAAAGTGCATAAGAGCCAGGTGATGGGTAAAGTAGGAGATGGTTTTGTGCAGTCGCTGAAAGTGCTTGATGGTGGCCGCATTTCGATTGCTGCTCTTGCACTCGGTATTGCAAAAGGTGCATACGAAGCATCTCTCAAATATTCGAAAGAGCGTCACCAGTTTGGTAAACCGATTTCAGAATTCCAGGGTATTTCATTTAAGCTTGCTGATATGGCCACGCAAATTGAAGCGGCCGAGTTGCTTACTTTTCATGCAGCCGATTTAAAAAACAAGGGACAAAAAGTGACGAAGGAAAGTGCTTTTGCGAAATACTATGCATCAGAAGTTTCGGTGCGTGTTTCTACCGATGCCGTCCAGATTTTCGGCGGCTATGGTTACACCAAAGATTTTCCCGTTGAAAAATATTATCGTGATTCCAAGCTTTGCACCATCGGCGAAGGAACTTCTGAAATTCAGAAGCTGGTGATTGCGAGGGAGATTTTGAAGTGATGAGTTTTTTTTTATTACAATTTTATTTTATTCTTTTTTATTGATACGTAGGGCTCTGTCGTGGATAGTGTGAAAGCAAGTCCTTCTTCCTTAGGGAGAAGGATTTAGGTTGAGGGTGAAAAACCGATAAGTCCGAAAATTTTAATTCCAAAATGCCAAACAAGTTCCCTTATTACTACGGAGCAGGTGAAGTCACGTTCCAAAAAGCAAAATCGTTGCGTAAGGAACTTACGCCTGCAGAAGATTTCCTTTGGCAGGCATTAAGGAACAGGGGAATTGAGAATTTTAAATTCAGAAGACAACATCCTGTCGGGCCTTTTATCGTTGATTTTTTTTGCAATGCTGCCGAATTGGTAGTTGAAGTTGATGGAGGCATTCATGATGTCCCTGAAATAAAGGAATGTGATGAACAGCGTGAAACTTATTTGAAGAATATAGGATTAACTGTTTTGCGATTCAGGAATGAAGAAGTACTGACGAGCCTGGATGTAGTGTTGGGTAAAATTGGGGAGTATTTGAGGGGAAGGTTGCCCTCACCCCGGCCCTCTCCCAAGGGAGAGGGGGAAGGCAGGGACTTGACGCGGCCACCCACGTGGTTCGGTGGTAACCGGAGTAACCGACGACGGCCGTGACTGAGCCTGTGCCGAATGGCCGTGACCGGCATCTGACAAGAAAGCGCCACAAATGGACTCCGTCACCCTCGCCGTCCTCAAGGGCCGGCTTGAAAGCATTGCCGATGAGATGGACGCGACGCTG
>JAYVZS010000113.1:0-24440 GCA_043783155.1 Bacteroidota bacterium
ATCCGTTACTGTCCATGTTTTAGTAACTGAATGACTGCATCCTTCGCCTTGCTCTACTCCTATTGTTCCGGTAGCTGTAAGACCCTGACTGCAATTATCAGTTACACTTGCTGTTCCGAATGCCGCTGCAATTGCCGTTGCATTTGGATTACATCCCAGTGGTGTGGACGGTGTCAATGTGATGACTGGTTTTTCTGTGTCTCTTGTGAAGCTAACTGTTTGTGTAACTGTTATTGCTCTGTTACCACAAAGATCTGTAGCCGTCCATGATTTAGTTATCGAACGGTTACATCCTGTGCCTTGCTCTACTCCTATTGTTCCGGTAGCTGTAAGACCCTGGCTGCAATTATCAGTTACACTCGCTGTTCCGAAAGCCGATGCAATATCTACTGAGGAAGGATTGCAATTAAGCGGCGTAGATGTCCCAACTGTAATCACCGGAGCTATTGTATCGATAAAATTGATGTGCTGGGTACAGCTTGTTCGATTACCACAGCCATCTACTGCACTCCAGATACGGCTTATATTTTTCTTGCCTGTACAATTTGCCTGAGCAGCCAATACATCTGTATAAGAGATAGTATATCCAGAACAAATATCAACTGCTGAAGCTAATCCAGTATTTGAAGTACTGCTGTCACCGTTGCATAGTAATTGAACATCTCCCGGACAACTAAGTGCCGGAGGAGTTGTATCAAGAACAGTAATGGTCTGGTGCTTATGAATTGAGTTATTTCCACATGCATCTTCATATTTCCATTCCAAAGTTCTCTGATAATTTCCAGGACAAGCTCCATGAACGGTTATGTCAGAAACTTGAATGAGTTGAGGTGCTGCATCACAACTATCAAAACCAGTTGGAGGAGTAAAGTGGATAATGGTATTGGCTGAACAATAAATCGTTGTATCATGACCTGCTTCAGAAATAAATGGACCCTGTGTATCATCGATGAAGAGATCCTGAAAAACTGTTGATGACACATTTCCGCAAGTGTCCTTTGCAAACCATGTTCTTCTATGTGTATACGAATTAAGGCAACGACCTACTATTATAGAATCATGATAAATAAGTCGAGGGTTAGGATCGCAAAAATCAAAAGCTGTCGGCGGATTAAAGGTTTGAGGAGCGGTACAACTAAGATGCTTTTGTGTACCTGGAAGAGAAACTGAAGGAGCGCTGTTATCAAGTACTGTTATTTGCTGAGAACAATTAAAGGAGCAACCACTTTTAGTAAAAACCAAATTTACCGTGTAATGACCATTGCAAATAATTGGTGCTGTTATGTTCACTGACTGCTGGTTATTTATTCCACCTACAATAGAAGCGCCTCCTGATACAGACCATAAGTATGAATCCATTCCGGAAGGAGCACTATAATTATCTGTTGACCCCGGACAAACAGTCTGTACAGGATTAATTGAACAAGTAGCTCCAAGAATAATTGAGACCGTTAATTTACAAGGGCTATTTCCAACTCCGGCAATTGAAACCGTAAGTTGCAAATCAAAATTGCCTGCACTGGCTCCCGAACTTACTATTACCGTATCGGCAGTTGTGGAACCCACAATTGCAGCAGCCGCTGGAGCAATATTTACAATCGACCATGAATACTGATACCCCGCTCCGCTAGGACCTCTGTAAATATTGGTACCACCGGTACACATGGTTGCATTACCACTTACACTACATGGAATAACACCCACTGTTATGCCAGGAGTTTGTTCAGTAGGATCAACTCTAAGAGAAGAGTTATTGGTATTGCTATTCATAATAACTGAAGAAAAATTTTTGTGCTTATTTGTTTTTTTGTCAGCACTCTGACCAAAAGAAAAATCTGCAGCAACGATGCACAATAAAAAAACAAACACGTAACTGGTTACATGAAGAATTCGAATTCCGGATTTTTTAAAGTTCGTTTGACTTCGTCCGTTTTCTGATGAGGAAGCAGGGGATAATAATCCCGTTAAACATAGCTTTGTAAATGTTTTCATGTGACTGATTTTTATTGTTTTTAGTTGTTGATTCCGCTGATTTTTTTGTAAATATATGTTCAAAAATTCATTTAATACATGGATTCTGCTGCAAAAATTGATATATTTTGGCGAATATATGAGTTTGCTTGGTAAAGCTGTTCAATTGACTTGCTAAAAACCATAAAAAAGATATGAAATAATTGATATGATAAAAAACATATCATACTATGCCGGTTTGAGTCAGACTTAAGTGATTCCTAAGGATGAGTTATTAAAATAAAAAAAATAATTGCACAATCCTATAAATACAAAAGAGATTGTTTGCTATTTAAACCCAATGAATTGTTTGCTCTTTAGGTCTTTTTCTGAAACAAAATTCAACTCGACAAATTTTATTTTTAATAAACTTGAATGACAACAGAAAAATCGTGGAAAAAAATTTCATCCTATTCCGTTCAAAGAGAACTATTAAAGGAACCCATTTTGTGCTGAATAAAAATATTATTTAGTTGCTGAAAACCTGGCAACCATTTTTTAAAATAAATAGTGCGCGTCTTACATCCATCCGTTTTCCAGGATATCTCTTGCATGATAGGTGATAATGATGCTGGCTCCTGCACGGGTAAATGCAAACATATTTTCCATCACAATTTTCTGTTCATCAATATATCCTGCCATCGACGCTGTTTTCACCATTGAATATTCAGCCGAAACATTGTAACATGCTACAGGAAGATGTGTATTTTCTCTCACTCTATGAATGATATCCAGGTAGGCAAGCGCGGGCTTTACCATGATGATGTCAGCGCCTTCCTCTTCGTCCAATATGGCTTCTTTCAATGCTTCATTCAAATTACGGAAATCCATCTGGTAACTCTTTCGATCACTGTTGCCGGGGGCGCTATCAGCTGCTGCCCGAAAAGGTCCGTAATAAGCTGAGGCAAATTTCGTCGCATAACTCATAATAGATATGTTCGCCAGATTATGTTCGTCGAGTTTTTTTCTGATTGCGGCAATTCGTCCATCCATCATGTCAGAAGGAGCTACCATATCGGCACCGGCCTGCGCATGAGCAAGAGCCATCTTCGCCAATACATCAAGGGATGAATCGTTGTCAACAACATCACCATGTAAAAGACCACAATGTCCGTGCGTTGTATAAGCACAAAGACAGACATCTGTAATCACATATAAATTTTCACCGAATTTCTTTTTCAACTGGCTTATGGCTTCCGATACTACTGAGTGACTGTCGTAAGCAGAATGTGCGTCTTCAAATTTTTCTTCACCCACACCAAACAATAAAATCTTGTTGACTCCTGCCTTCAATCCTTTTTCTACATCTTTTATAAGCATGTCAACAGAAAAGCGACTGATGCCCGGCATTGCATCGATTGGCTGCACAACATTTTTTCCGGGAACAACAAAGTAAGGATAGATGAACATATTCTTCGATAAACGGGTCTCTGCAACGAGTTCGCGAATGATCGGATTTTTTCTTAGTCTCCTTGGGCGGTGTATCATTTAACAAGTGTGGTTATTGATTTGAGCAGAAATTTATACTGAGAGATCTTTGAAACCGGTAGCTACCCCGAAATTGAAAATACAGCTCTAACCAGGCCGGCATCATCAAAAGAATCGGGCATGGCATATTTTTCAACACCGAATTTCCCCAATGCTCCCCCTGTTGCTTCACCCATGGCGATGATTTTTTGATCCTTGCTGATTTTATTTTTCTCAAAGTAAGCTTCGACATTACTTGGACTCGTGAAAACAATGATCTCAGAAAAGAGAATCTCTTCTTCATTTCTTTTCAACGTTTCATACACAACCAAATCAATAATCTGTTCTTTTTTTACAAATCCGTTTTGTATTGATCTCAAACTTCCTTTGGCCTGGGGAAACAACACGACCCCGTCTCCTACTCGTGAAGCAAATTGCTTACCCGTTAATTTAGTATCCGCAGAATAGCCGATGAAATCTGCACGCTTACCATTTTTACGTAAAACATCTGCCGTTGATTTACCTACACAGGCAAATTTTTGGTTTCCAAGGGAGGGATTCTGAAGGAAGAAAAAATTTACCGCATGTTTGCTGGAAAAAAATATCCAATCTGTTTCCGGGAAATATTTCATTGGTACAACAGACATTTCAATTAACGAGCGGCCACTTACTTTATATTTTTTAGACGACAGAACGTGCCTGAAATAATCTTCGGTTCTTAAATTCCTCGTAATAAAAACAGATGCTGCTTTAGCACTCCTGATCTTGCTTACCGTTTTCTCTGCAAGGGAGTCGATTGTTTTTGATTCCAGGTAAACTGAAACCGGAACTTCTTCCCATTGATCAGCTTTGCATGCACGAACTTTAAAAACTTCTTTGTCATCATCGAACTCAACATACGCCCCTATAGGCGTATGACACCCACCCTGAAAAAGATTTAATATATTGCGTTCAATTGAAATTGTTCTTGCAGTTTCTTCATGATGAATGGACTGAAGTTTTTCACACAACTCCTGATCTTCCTTCCTGATCTGAATGGCTAGAACACCTTGCGCAGGAGCCGGTATAAATTCCTTTGGATCCAGTTTTTCAACATGAAAATCCGTTACATCCAGTTCGAGCCGTTCAACACCTGCAGAGGCAATAAGAATTGCGTCGTACATTTTATCCCGTAGTTTCGTGATTCGGGTCGGAACGTTCCCCCGCAGATCTTTTAGTTCCACATCCCTTCTGAAAGCAAGCAGTTGTGATTTTCTTCTTGCGGAGGAAGTACCAACCGAAGCACCTTTCTTCAATGAAAATTTCTGTTTCAAATCGACACTTTCTTTCCTGATAATCAGAAATTCCGACGGGTCTTCGCGATCCGAAACAGCGGCAATCATAAGATCAGGATGCGATTCGGTGGGAAGATCTTTATGTGAATGTACAGCAATGTCTGCTTCTTTACTTAGGAGTGCATCTTCTATTTCTTTGGTGAAAAAACCTTTGCCCTCTAATTTATCCAGATTCAAATGTTGTATTTCATCACCTTTTGTTTTGATGATGTTCAGCCTGCAGAGCAGACCGATTTTTTCAAGCTGTGACTTTACATGATTCGCCTGCCAGAGAGCAAGGTCGCTTCCTCGGGTTCCTATAATGAGAGGGGAGTTCATTGTATAAAATCAGAAGTAAAAAATCAGTCTGTCCTTTATAGTACATCCAATAAAGGTATTAAAAATATAAATCAGTCAGCAGATTCGAGAATCAGTTCCTTTGCCAAAATCATTGGCACGCTGATACATTTTTTCTCCATGTAGTCGAGTACCTTACCAAGCAACTCCCTTGAGTTCTCATCCAATAAATCAATCTCCTTTGCAAAGACGTCATTTACTGCACGGCTTTTTATCTCGCGAATCCTTTCAGGAACTTCTTTCATCGCTAACTCGAGTTTTCTGAGGCGGACAATCTGATGAAACTCAACAATATTTTCACCGATGATCGCTTCTGCTGCTTTCAATTCATTGTGACGCTCAGCAAGGTTTTTATCCGCTTCCATTTTCAACTTATTGATGTCTATCAGGTGTACTGAATTTTTTTCAATCACCTCATGGTCAACATCAGCAGGTAATGCAAGGTCAATAATAATTTTCTTAGATGTGTCACCCTGAAGGAGTGCCTTGTAAAGATTATTCGTGACAATCGGCTGAGCAGAAGCAGTACAGGTAATCAATACATCAAAACCACCTTCAAATTGCTTCAATGATTCCAAAGCAGCAGTTTTAATTTCAATGTTTTCCGTTTTCAGTGATGTCGCCAGTTTTTCCGCATTGGCAATAGTCCTGTTAAAGATTGTAAAATTCCGGAAACCATGTTTTACCAGGTACTTTAACAGATTAGTATTGGTTTCACCGGCACCAATCATCAGAATTTTTGAATCGAGTTTCGAATTGAGGTCACGCAATTTTCGATACGCAAGAGAGACAACTGAAACCGGGTGAGTGGCAATCTTTGTTTCTGTGAAAACCTTTTTGGCTGTCGTGATTGTGCTGCGAAGCACCAGTCGAAGAAAATCGCCCGTTAAACCGGCAGCACAACACTCATCGTAGGCCTTACGCACCTGTGTGATAATTTCCCTTTCGCCTATAACCATTGAATCGAGTGAAGACGCAACGGAAAAAATATGGTGCAGCGCCAAATCACCTTCGTAAACATGCACGTGCTGAACAGCGAATTCTACCTCTTCTTTATTCCAGTCTTCGTTAAATTTTTTAAAGAAAAACCGAAGAAATGCCTGATCGCATTTTTGCTCCCCGGATAAAATAAATTCAATGCGATTGCAGGTAGCGAGGTAAAACAATTCATGAACGGATGCTGACTCTTTGAGAAAAGACAGTCGCGACATTCGGATGTCTTCATCAATAAAAAACTTACTAAGATTATTTAATAATATCGTTTTATGGGTGAATGAAATTATTTTCAGTCGCTGCACTTTGAGATCGGTTTTTTCCAAGTGCGAAGGTCGCAGTACTATATTTTCTAATGTCATGAATTTGTCAGAAGCCGGCCTCGTAATCATCTTGATTTCTTTGAGCAATAGTAGCATTGTTTCATCATCCAATACATGATATATCTCATGGTTGCAAAACTACTTCGTCATGTTGGATTAATTTCGAGTTGGGTTTTATTCTTCCGGGAATAAATGGGTCTGTTATCAGCGATGAGGTGTTAACCGGACCAAGCTTGCAAAAGTTAAAGTCTCATTTAAAAAAATCCTGTCCGACAATAAATCGGGACAGGATTTTTACTTAACGTTTTACAAATATCTTTCGTGCGGCACTCAGTTTTTCCGGCTCAAGGCATGCAGACTCGTTAGAATCTGCAATGCCCGATCGGAATGAACAACATAAAACACAAAAACACTTTTAATTTTTTAACCGAAAACAGAGATCGTAATTAATGATCAGGATGTTTTCAATAGCTCATAATTCACATCAACGCTAATAGTTGCTTCTTTTGCGACTTTATCCTGAACCAAAGAAGGAATATCGATATTGTAATTAGAAAATACAATTTTAAATTCAGCTTTTGAGGAAATGGAAGTACCTTTTACAACGATGGAACCTGTTGCATCAACATCTTTTGTTACACCATGAATGGTAAGTTTCCCTGAGATCTTTGCTGTGTATGTTCCTTCCTTCAATACATTGATCTCACTCATGTTTTTAATGGTTCCTTTGAATGTCGCTTTCGGAAACTTATCAGACTCCACATAATTTTCGTTAAAGTGTTCTTCCATCAAAGCTTTCTCAAACATAAATGCTTTCATCAATACAGCAAATTCCATCTGACCATTGGAAACATCCAGGATGCTTGTAGCTTTCTCATTTTTTCCGATAATTTTTTCAGGAGAAGAAGGAGAGGTTGCGTCGAAAACTATTTTTCCGTTCCGGGTAAAATATTTTGACTGCCCGTAAGAGGCAAACGAAACGAACGACAGAAGTACAAGACTAAAGATGAGATTTTTTTTCATTTTTATTTTTATCTTTAAAATTCTAATCAGCGATTGCCAATCATTGTGCCGGATCTGATATGAAACATTACGCAATCATTTTCATTTCGTACCCATACAAACCCGTGTAACCGGCTTCGTCAAAAGCGATCAGGTTAAATTTAACAATCCGCTTAGGGGATGTGAGTTCTGTTTCCACATCCGCTTTCCTGTTGAGCAATTCCGGGTGATTCTTCAGAATATTCAAAGGCAATTTACGGCTTGCCATACAACCCCAATCCTGCATTAAGCCGAACGCGGCTCTGTTGGCATATAGAATTGTTCCTTCAAAATCAATTTTAATTACCGGGAACACGCTTTCATGTAAATTGATTGAAAGCACATAAGAACTTGATTTCATTTCGGGTGATTCAACGTGGCTCATCATTTTCTGGTTTTTTTTGAATTAATTAATTACCCTCTTCAGGAACACAATCTACCAACACGACATCCATTAACATCCCGGTACAAACTCCTTTTACCCGAATGACCTGTCCTTTTTTTATATCTTGAATTTCTTTCAGACTATTTTTATCAAACTGGCAGCCGACCCCGGCCATCTCACCGCCTTCAAGAATGAAACTCATGGCTCCTTTTGAATCAACCGCTTTATCTGCAACTTTACCATATATGCAAACAATTTTCCCAAGGTATTTTTTGTTGGCAGCATTTTCATTCTGATCAAACTCATTGAAGAGTTGCTTTGATTCCATTGTGTATGCAGCTTCTTTGTTACCAATGCCTTGGTGTGGTTTGTTAAACAGGTAGAACCCGTAAGCGACTGCACTTCCGAACACAATAAGAGCAATAATGATGAATTTTTTCATCGTCTTGTTTTTTTTATTTTAGTCGTTGAGCGATCCATTTTGTATCCAGATTCTTATCTGTGATATCTGACAATCAGCAAGCTTAGTTATATTTTTCGGCATGGCCGAAAATCCTGCATCGTGATTTACTGACCCAAGCAAATGACCATTTAATGCAACTGGCTGAACTCCGGCATAAGAAGTAAGATTGATGTTACCGCCAGGAGAAGCACTGTTGTGACAACCGGTGCAATGTGCCTGAAGAAGCGGAGCTACTATTCCTGCGTAAGTAACATGTGTTGTATCGCATGCACCACCACCGGCATTACAGACATTATTAAGAGCGCCCTGGTTGATCCATTTCGTTATCAAATTAATTTTATCAGGAGTAAGCGAAGGGCGCGGTGAAGGAGGCATCCGGTCACCAATATCACCTGTGGTGAGCGATTCATATATTTTACCATGGTTCACATCGAAAGCACGAACATTACCGGTTGCAATAATGTTATTATAGGAATCCAAAACAATTCCCGTCTGATGGGTTTGTGCATCATGGCATGCCGTCATTGCACAGTTGGAAACAAATAAAGGTAAAATGTCATTCTGAAAATATGCTGTGTCAGGAGCGCATACAACCGTATTGCCGCTATTCCCGTCATTGTTATTCGTATTATTTCCATTTGTATTACCGGCATTCGTTGCGTCGGAAGACCGCGCAGGAACTACCATTGGTTCATGTTTACAAGCACCGATCATTACTGCCACACTAAAAAGAAGAGGAAGTGTAAATTTTATTTGGGGTTTCATCTTTAAAATTGAATAACGCTGTAAAGATTTAGTGTCTCAATCTGTAGAAATATTATATCGTGATAAAAGTTTTCTGTATCGCAGCACTATTAAAAATTGCAGGATGTCAGAAACAATGCAAGTGTTACTACAAACACCATGAACAGAATGAAGCCGTCAACGATCTTTGAATCGGATTTGAATAATTGGATGACTGATTTTTTCATGATATAAAAGTACTATGGGTTCGATACGTTCTGATAATGGAAGTTGCTGATTGGGGAAAATCTCCGGCTGAACGGGAACCAGACGTTCCCGAAAGATAAAGATTCATCTGTCAATATAAGCACCACGAAATTTTAATCCTACAAAAAAGCTCTGTTTCCTTACAGGCAACTGTCTACTTATCACCACCCAACCACTCTTTAAAGGCCGATGAACGCTCAGTACTGACAATGGTATCCTCATCTGTAGAAGGATTCAATTTCACTTTTACTCTTGATTTTGAAAACGCAAACATCTGCTCAATGGCATGAATACCGATGATGAATTGTCTGTTGATCCGAAAGAATACAGCCGGATCGAGCATGGTTTCAAGCTTGTCCAGATTAAAATCTACCGGGTATGTTTTATTATCATTGGTACGAAGAAAATTAATTTTTTCCTGTGTAAAAAAATACGCGACCTCCTTTATTTCAATCGCCTTGATATGATCTCCGTACCTGATAATAAATCTTTTCTTGAATTCTGATTTTGGTTCTCGGAGAGTTTCCAGCAACTTACTAAAATCAGTAACGGATTTTGATTTTACAGAATGCAGTTTGTGAAATTTTTTCAACGCTGCCTGCAACTCATCTTTCTTGATGGGTTTCAATAAATAGTCGATGCTGTTTACTTTAAAAGCCTGTATCGCATATTCGTCGAAGGCCGTGATAAAAATAACCGGAGCAGTTATATCAACACCTTTGAAAATTTCGAAACTCTGACCATCAGCAAGGTGAATGTCAAGCAGGATCAAATCCGGCATTGCGTTTTGAATCAACCAATCCACTGCCGATTTTACGCTAACAATCACATTCAGCACATGGATGCCAGGATCAATTTCGATCAGCATCTTTTTCAGTCTGCCGGCTGCAGGTTCTTCATCTTCTATAATCAATACATTCATATCAGTATTCTTTTAACAACGGAATTGCAACTTCAAAAAAATCATCCCCTGATTTTATTTCAACCGTTCTATCACTTAAAAGTCGAAACCTGTTGATTATATTCTCCAGTCCCATGCCCGATGATTCTTCTTTTTTTATTTTTCGGTTTGTGTTGTTTCGCACCACAAGCTTGTTGTGTTTATTGATAACAATTGAAACATGCAGCGGAGTTTCTTTTGAAACAGCATTGTGTTTCACTGCGTTTTCCATCAATAACTGCAACGTGAGCGGTGGCACATAACGGGTGGTTTGAAAGTCATCGGTTACGTCAACATTGAGTGTTAGATTTTCACCATATCTTTTCTTCTGAAGAAAATAATAGTTGTCGAGAAGTTCCAGTTCTTCTTTCAAACTGATTACATCTTTTTCACGGTACGTAACAATGTTCCTGAAAAACTGTGACATCCGTTCAACATATTCCACCGCTACTTTTGGACTCTCTTCAATAACAGAAATCAGCGTGTTAAAACTATTGAACAGAAAATGCGGATTTACCTGACTCTTGAGTGTTTCAAACTGAAATTCTATTTTTTCTTTTTGCAGCATGTCAATATGTTTTATCCTTCGCTCACGGTTCATGATGTAATAACGCAGAGCGATAACGATCAACAGACAAAGTGCGGTTTTAAACCACCACCGTTGCCATACAGGCGGAGTAATGACAAACGAATACCTTGCTTCTTTTGCATGATTAAAATTCTGGTTCAGTGCGGAGCGAATACGGAACGTATATTTTCCGGGAGAAAGGCGAGGATATGTAATGATCCGGTCTCTCGAGGTAATCCAGTTATTGTTATACCCTTCCAGCATGTATTGATAAAAAACACGTTCCGGATCACTGTACCATAATCCATGATAGGAAAATGTAATATTGTTTTGATCGTATGAAAATTTGGTAATCTGCATATAATCTACATTCTCAAGAAAAACGGATACATTATTTACTACGGTAATCGGCTGACGAATTTTTTTCAACGCACATGGATGATATTTTATGATGCCGTTTTCTGTTCCTATCCAGATGTTACCATACTTATCTTTTGTAATGGAATTGAGATCAGCAATAATTTCTTCAATACCTGATGCACGATCATAATAAGAAAACAAACCTGTAGCAGGATCAAGCACATCCACACCATGTTTTGTAACAATCACAATGTTTCCGAATTTGTCCGATGCAATAGAATAAATATTCAGGTCGCTCAACCCCTCAGCTGTTGAATAATTCTGAAATGTATTTCCATTGTACCTGTAAATACCCGCTTTGAGTGTGCTGAACCAGATATTTCCTGACGGATCTTCCGTAATGGAATAGACCACATTGCTGCGTAATCCGTTTGACGTGGTATAGTTTGAGATTTTTCCTTTATCATATACGATAATTCCCTTGTCGTCTGTCCCGAACCAGACACGATTATGCGAATCAATAAAAATGGAGTAAATATAGTTTCTGCCAAAGCTGTCTGAATCGTTAATCGCAGTTACAAGAAGACTTGCATCTTCCATTTCACCATGTTGAATGGTGCAGTGTGTAACTCCTTCCAGCCCGGCAAACCACAGTTCATCATTCTTGCCGGATATCGAAAGAATGCTTGCCTTTTCTAACGATGAATCACCTTCTATTTTATTAAACCTGCCCGTAACAGTATTCATCCTGAAAATTCCTCTTCCCATGGTACCGATCCAGAGGTAACCATATTTATCTTCATACAAAGAAGTAATATCGACCTTCGCCTCTTTCGGAGTAATGGTAAACCTGGCAAATTTTTTTTCAGATTTATTATTGATTGAAAGTTTTACCAAACCCTGATCAGGAGTGAACCACAGGTTTCCGGTTCGATCAAAAAGCATCGAATGGATGAACCTGAATTCCATTTTTGTAGAATCATGTTCCTTCTTTGTTTTATTTTCATACCCTGATAAAAAACTAATTTGTTCACCGGTAGAACGAACCAACTGGATGTTGTTCGCAATCCAGACATTGAACTCAGCATCTTCGAGGAGATCATTGATCTTTACGAGTTTGATGTTTTCTCCGGAAGTAAGGCGCCTGACTGACATTCCATTGTTGATTTCAAAATCCACAATGCCATCGTTGTCTGAACCGATCCATAAATCGTTTTCCGTTTCGAGCAAACAATTCACCTGTCCGTATTTCCAGTTTTGCAATTGTTCCGGAGTGGAAAATATTTTCTCCTGCATCATGTATTTGCAAACACCTTTGTCCTGCATACCGATCCACATGTTATCATTTGTTGTTGGCAACAGCACTCTCACAATATTATCGGGCAGCCCGTTCCCGGATGTCAGTTTTTTGATTTCCTTTTTTTTCTTTCCGTTAAAGCTACAGATGCTGATTCCCTGATCGGTTCCAATCCAAATATCTCCATTTCCGGTTTGCGCAATGGCGTAGGTGTAGTCATCGCTCAAACCACCACTGCTGTTAATGTTCGACAGGATGTTGTCCGAATAATAAAAGACTCCTTCTCCATTGGTCGCAAACCAGATCCTGGAATCGCGGTCTTCGGTGATAGCGTGAATGGTGGTTTTGGGTAAATGTCCTTCCGGCAAAAATACTTTCAGTAAGTTGTTTTCAACGGTGGCAATTTTTCCGTTACGAAATCCAACCCATAGCCGCCGGCGACTGTCTACAAACAAGGCGGTGACAGAGCTATCGCGGACAAATTCACTGGCCACTTTTGAAAACTCAATGCCATTAAATTTATACAATCCTTCAGAAGTTCCAAGCCAGATAAAACCCTGTTTGTCTTTGACGATGCGCTGAACACGAATTTCGCTTCTTTCTTTATCAACCTGGAATGTTTTTAAAAAAGGAATCTGCGACCTTGTAACCGCCGGCCAAATTACAACCAGTGAGATAATGAATACAACGACTTTGCTGATACGCATGAATTAATTTTCCTTCCTTTTGAAATCGGCCAACACTTCTATCTCCACTTCTGAGGCAATTTTTTCGTGAACAACCCGGGGGACTTTAATATCGTGGTCTGTAATTAAAACATTAAACTTCGCATTCACATGAATACTTCCGCTCAGGATAACGATATCACTTTTGATTATGCGTTCCTGTTCCACACCATGTATGCTGAGTAACCCTTTGGTACGTAAGGTGTATTTTCCATCCTTAGTAAAATCAATCTGCTCTATAATCTTTCCCCTGAAAGTGGCTTCCGGAAATTTTTCCGACTCCAGGTAATTTTCATTAAAATGCTGTTCCTGTAATCCGCTGTTAAAACCTTTGAAACTCCTTATCAATACCCGGAAAGCGAACGTTCGTTTTTCTATATCGATTAGTCCGTGCAAAATGTTTGATGTTCCGCTGATCAGTTCCTGGGCTGCTTCTGACCGGAATGTAACCACTCCGTTACCGGTATAATAAACACCGGATCCGGCATCTGTATAAAAGTGAATGAGTAAAAACAGTACGATTGCAGAAACAGTTTTTTTCATCGAAAGTTGTTCAACAAAGATAGATTTTTTAGGAAAGGGTAAATTTCCATTTCTTTTTCCGGACACATCGCTTTCTTCACCGAAAATCTAATCGTGAAAGCGAATGGCCATTCAAAGACATAAAAAAAACAGGAACCCGTTTAGAAGTTCCTGTCGCCAAATGAAAACTGATTTTTTATTTATACGCGATGGCTGCACTGGTTGGTCCGGCCAACGGGATCAACGATGTTTTCTTAAAACCGGTTTGCGTAGCCCACCGGGTAAAATCATTCATCGTATAATCTGATCCACCCTGAGTTTCGATGAGCATGTTGAGCGACATGAGCAGGCCAAAAGCATTTTGTCTTCGCTCGTTATCGATTACGGCTTCAATACAAACAAACGCTCCGCCCAGCGGTAACGCATCATACGCCTGCTTAAACAAACTGAGTTTTTCTTTTTCGTTCCAGTCATGAAGAATATTTCCCATCACCACAACATCCACTTTTGGAATTGCATCTTTGAAGAAATCGCCTGACTTTATTTCTATTTTATCCGTCAATTTAAATTTTTCCACCGTTGCTTTCGCTATTGGTTCCACGGCAGGAAGGTCGAAGTTGATACAACGCATGTGCGGATGATTTAACGCCACCTGCACACTTAGTATTCCTGTTGCACCGCCTGCATCGCACAACGTTTTGTAATTTGAAAAATCAAACTGCTGCGCAAAACTCATGAATGCACCCATCTGGATACCTGCCATCGCTCTCATAAATTCAGCAAGTGTTTCCGGGTTACTGTATATAGCGTCAAACTGATTTTGCGAATTGCTGTGCTTCACTTCGTTTTGCGGTTTGCCGGTTAAGAGGCCTTCTTCAAGGTCGCCCCAGAAGCGGTAGAGGCGATTGTTGCACATTTCAAGAATACCACCAAGGTAAGAGGGCTTGTTTTTGTCTAAGAAAAAATCTGTTTCAGGAGCGTTTGCATAAATCGCTTTTTCATACAAGCCTTCCCGGTATAAAAATCCCAACGCGACAAGTGTATCGAGAAAATCATAGAGTGAGCGTTCGTGCAATCCCAGTTTACTCTTAATCTGGGAAGCAGGTAAAGCCCCTTCAGAAAGCACAGTAAATAATCGGAACTTAATAGCGGCAAGCAATGTTTTAGAAGCCCAGAAACCGGTTCCTATTTTCATGATGTTTTCAGGACTGAGATGGGCGGCAGTTTGTTTTTCGCTTGTCTTCGGATTTGCAATTGTTGTTTCCATGGTGAAATTATTTTTTGAGAGTTATACAGCAAAGTTACTGGTTTATAAATAGTAATGGAATGTTATGGCGATTTTAAATTCATAGAGTAAGGAATAATATCTGATCATAAACCTCACCGGTTTCAAGAGTAAAAATAAAAAAACTATCCGAATTATTTTCCTGGTGCCGTTGCCACAAAAAAAGAAAAAAATATATTTCGCCATTCATGACAGAAAACCGATCCTCACTACCTCATTATTTTTTCCCGCTGAAGATTCCTACATTTGCAGCTTCTCAAACCAAAAACATGTCAGCAGAAAAAGACTTCCGCTATTCAACAGCGTCGGAACCTCACCGTCTTCGTACAAAAAAAATTCTTGAAGAACATCCGGAAGTCCGGGAGTTGATCGGGAAAAATCCATATACATTTGTGGCGCTCACAGGTCTTGTATTCGCGATGGTGCTTATTGCCTGGCTCGTAAAAGATTCTCCATGGTGGCTTGTGGTATTGGTTTCCTACGTGGTGGGTGCGTTCATCAATCATTCATTGTTTGTAATGATTCATGAAACCACGCACAATCTTCTATTCAAAAGTAAAACCGCTAATTTATTAGCCGGCATTTTCGCCAATCTCCCTCACATTTTACCGGCGGCTGTTTCATTTTCACGCTATCATCTCAAGCACCATTCGTTCCAGGGAATTCATGAATTGGATGCCGATTTACCGGGTAAATGGGAAGCGCGCTTTATCAATCACTCAGCATTGGGAAAAGCGTTTTGGCTATTCATGTTTCCATTTTTTCAATTCGGAAGAACGTTCCGCTTAAAAGAAATAAAACCAATTGACGGATGGGTGATTCTGAACTGGAGCGCGCAGCTCGCATTTAATATTGCGTTGTGGGTTTTCTTCGGACCAAAAGCATTTTGTTTCATGTTATTCAGTTTCTTTTTTTCTGTGGGACTTCATCCTCTTGGTGCCCGCTGGATCCAGGAACATTACCTGACAATGGATGACAAACAGGAAACGTATAGTTACTATGGATCATGGAATACGATTGCGTTCAATGTCGGGTACCACAACGAACATCATGATTTCCCTTCTATTCCATGGAATAAATTACCCGAGTTGAACAAACGCGCTTCTTCCTATTATGATTCGTTGTACTCGCACAAATCGTGGACAAAATTATTCTTTCGCTTTTTATTTGATAAAAACATTTCCCTTTTTTCACGTATCGTTCGGCAGGACAGAGGAAAAGTTGCTTTGACCGATGAATCAAAACCTGATGTGGAACTGATCAGGGAAGAAGAAGCTGTGAGTTGAGAATTTTCATCTCATGAAAAAAATAATTTTAACTGCGGCACTTCTTTCCGTGGTCATTATTTTATCCGGACAATCAACCCATTCTTCTTTTAGGGAAGATCAAAAGAAAAATTCACGCGTAAGGGTTGCATACAATGAAAAAGATGGTTCAATCAAAAAACTTCTGAAAGAACATTCAATTGACATCAGTTTTCTGAAAATTTTTATTCGCGTATTCAAAAAAGAAGCAATGATGGAAGTTTGGGCTGCCGGAAAGGGCGAATCTGCTTTCAGGCTTCTCAAAACATATCCGATCTGTGCATCATCAGGAGGTTTAGGGCCGAAACGAAAAGGTGGTGACGGACAAGTGCCTGAAGGATTTTATCACATTGAAAGTTTTAATCCGTTTAGTAATTTTTTCCTGTCATTGAAAGTGAGTTATCCGAATCAATCGGACAAAGTTTTGTGTGATACGAAAAATCCAGGAGGTGATATTTTTATTCATGGCAATTGCGTAACCATCGGTTGCATGCCGATTACCGACGACAAAATAAAAGAAGTGTACCTGCTTGCTGTGGAAGCGAAAAATGCAGGCCAGTCACTAATTTCTGTTCATGTTTTTCCGTGTAAAATGGACGCGACAGGCATGAACTATCTTGAGAAAGAATATCCGCGTCAGCAAAAACTTTTAAACTTCTGGAAAGACTTGAAACAGGGATTTGATTTTTTTGAAAACGGAAAAAAGATTCCGGCGGTTTCGGTTAACAAGGATGGTTCTTATTCATTTAAGAACGAATAAGCTCATCAGGTTTCTATCGTTTCTATCATCACAAAATATTTTTTCAGCCGCAGGAAAAATAATTCAAACCCATGGAAAGAAATCGCGGAAATAAATATCGTTCCGGCAACAGATGAAATATAAAGCAGTCCGTTGAAAAAGTACGTGCTGACGATTAGCGGTTTCAACATTTTCAGACAGAAAAAAATTACGATTGGATGATAGATATATATTCCAAAAGAAATTTTTCCCAGATAGTCCAACCATTTTTGCCTTAACCGGAACAATGGTTTTGTACCTGTGGCAACATTGAGGATAATAATCGCGAACAGGAAATAATACCAACCGTAAAAATGAATCCTGTTGCCTGTTTCGATATATAGCAATAAAAAAGTAAGCCCCAGGCAAAGCCACTGTACATCTCTTCTGTAAATAAATTGCAGTATCTTTTCTTTTTTATAAAACAACAAGCACGCGGCTATTCCTCCTGTCGCCATTGCATCGAACCGGAGGAGTACAAAAATTTCAAGTAGCGGCCCGAGTCCTGCATTGGGAAAACGATTCATAAGTAAAATGATAATAACACGGATCAGAATCATCACGATAATAACGAGGAACAATAACCTGAAATATTTTTTTGTGTACCTGATAAGCCACGGCCAGAGAAAATAAAACTGTTCTTCCACACCTATGCTCCAGGTATTTCCAATATAAGGCATCGTATTAATTGCTTCTGCCACATTAGGAAGAAGAAGAAAACAAAGCAAAGAGGAAGAAGAAATAACCTGTTGCATTTCGGCTTGATTGTCCCAATACCTTAAGAATGGAATTTGCGGAATAACATATAAGCCAACGATAACAATAAAATAATAGAGCGGCCAGATACGCAATGCCCGCCGGGTATAAAACTTACGGATACTGATCGAACCATAGGTTTCTTTCTCCACAAGGAGAAGATAGGTAATAAGAAAACCGCTGAGAACAAAAAAAAAGCTGACTCCATGCGGTCCCATGTTACGAAGAAAAGGAACCGTTTTCAGATCCGTTGATTTGAAGCCCTCGATGTGATAGATGATTACTGAGAGTGCTGCAAAAAAACGAAGTGAGTTAATACCCTGGAAATGTACCTTCATAAATTGTCGAAAGAGAATTCAGTGGGTTAGCATGTAAATATACAAGATGATTTCAATCCGTTTTCGACCGCCTTCCTTTCCGGCATACGAAGAAAACTTATCATTCTCTTCTTAGCTTTATCAAAGCGTCATTCACTTTTTTTACAGCAAACAGAATATCTTCTTCCGTTGTAAATTTTCCAAGTGAAAAGCGTAAGGAAGCATAGGCAAGGTCCTCTTTCACCATCATCGCCTTTAAAACATGCGACGGTTCGGGAATCGCTGACGAACAGGCGCTGCCGGTTGCAACAGCAATGTCTTTCAGTTCAAGGATCATTGCATTCGAATTCATTCCGGCAAAAGAAAGATTGGTGACGTTGAACAAACGATGAGTTGTATTTCCGTTCACGAGTACATTTCCGAACTCAAGCAGCCGGTTCTCCAATTCATTTCGTAATGATTCTATTCTTGTTGCATCGTCCGTCATTTCCGATCGTGTAATTTCACATGCCTTTCCGAAGCCGACAATGGCGGGCACATTCAACGTTCCGCTGCGCAATCCTTTTTCATGTCCGCCGCCGTCAATCAACGGCGCCAATATAACACGCGGATTTTTTCTGCGGACATACAATGCTCCTGCTCCTTTCGGTCCGTAAAATTTATGAGCGCTCATGCAAAGCAAATCGATTCTGTCTGTCTGAACATCAACTGAAATTTTCCCGCATGCCTGTGTCGCGTCACATAGGAACAAGGATCCGCGTTGATGAATGATCTCCGCAATTTCACGAACAGGTTGAATGACGCCGGTTTCATTGTTTGCATACATGATCGCAACCGCAATGGTGCCTGGCTGAATACTCTGTTCGAGCAGGTTCAAATCAACCAACCCGTCTTCTTTCACAGGAAGTACTGTGATGTGTGCACCGAGTTTTTCAAGATGTTTGCATGTATCGAGCACAGCTTTGTGTTCACTTGCAACTGTTACAATATGATTGCCTTTTGAATGGAACGCCTCATACACACCTTTCAAAGCGATGTTAATTGCTTCTGTTGAACCAGACGTAAAAATAATTTCTCCGGGCTCCGCATGAATTAATTTCGCCGCCTGATCGCGCGCTTGATTCACTGCTTCTTCCGCAATCCAGCCATAAGCATGAGTTCTGCTCGCCGCATTACCGAAATGTTCCGAAAAATAAGGGAGCATCGCTTCAAGCACACGCTTATCAACGGGAGTGGTGGAATTGTAATCAAGGTAGACTGGAAATTTCACGAGGTATTTTTTATTTACAATTCCGAAACACTCTTTTACGTGATGAGTGAAAAAGATTACCCACAAAGTAGTGAAAGAATTCTCAACACCACAAAAAGAAAATTTCAGATTCATTTATTCGCATCCATCTCCTTCTATTAATTTATATATTTTTGTTCCGCTAAAAATTGACTCTATGCACATGCCTCACGACGCAGCTCATGCTGAAGAACATTTTGAACAGTCGGAAACAGTCCGCGATATTGTGATCGGCATGTCTGACGGACTCACCGTTCCTTTTGCTCTCGCGGCAGGGTTGAGCAGTTTGAGTACGGTGAGCAACGGCATCATCATCACCGCAGGTCTCGCCGAAATTATTGCGGGTTCCATTGCTATGGGGCTGGGTGGATATCTCGCAGGTAAAACTGAAATTGAACATTACGACAGCGAAGTGAAACGTGAATACAAGGAGATTGAAGAATTTTACGAGGTCGAAAAAAATGAGTGTAAAGAAATCTTTTCTCACTACGGTTTATCCCATGAGTCACAGGAAAAAATAGTGGATGAACTTTCGAAAGATCACGACAAGTGGGTTGATTTCATGATGCGTTTCGAACTCGGACTTGAAAAACCAGACATTAACAGGGCACGTCAAAGCGCACGCAACATCGGGCTCGCTTATATTGTTGGTGGGATTGTTCCGTTGTCGGCATACATGTTTACTTCGACTCCGTTAAACGGATTATTATTTTCAGCCATTATTACCATTGCCTGTCTTGCCACATTCGGTTACTTCAAAAGTAAAGTAACAGGGCAATCGCCGTTACAAGGAGCGCTCCGAACAACTGTCATTGGTGTGCTGGCTGCTGCTGCTGCATTCGGCATTGCACGTTTGTTCAGCTGATTTTTTCTTTCAGCCAGTTTTTATAATTGAGAATTTCCGCGTCTCCTTCCGCCTGTTGTTCTTCGGCATTTAACATGACCTGAATATTTGCAAAAAGTATTTTATCTTTTCGGATGTTGTCTGTTTCAATCATCCGTTTAATAATGACAAGCATTTGTTTTTCGCGTTCGGTTTCTTTCTTTTTCAAAAACTCTTTGTAATCCTTTTTTACCTGGTTAATTTTGATTTCCAGGATGTCGAAGTCGTTGAGTTCATACCGAATCATTAACTCAGCAATCGCAATTTTAAACTGAAGCGAACGATCAGCATTTTTAAACCCTTCCAGTAAATAAACTTTATTCAGGTTGCGGATAGAAGCGTGGTAATTCTTCTGATCAAAGAAAAGTACGGCGAGATTCGCGTACACAAACATTTCATAGAACGGCGTTGACTTGAGCTTCGCATTCGTTTTCATTTCCTCCAGGATATCAATCGCCTTCAAACCATCTACACGAGAATAATTAATTACGAGAGAGTTGTAATAAAAGAAAAGATATTTGTCGTAAAACAACCGCTGGAACTCGTCCATCGATGTTTTCAGTTTCTCGGTATATTTCAACGACTCTTTGAGTTTGCCATTTTTGAAAAGTGTGTTCACGATGAACACGAGCATCTGAAGTTTTGTATCGTGGTTGTTTTTGTTGAACAGTTTTTCTGTTTCGAACTCATTGAAAATCGCGAGCAGGTAATCTTCCAGCGCTTTGTACTCACGCTTCTGTAAAAGAATTCTGCTAACGGCAGAATAAATTTTAAATCGCAACGGTGGACTTTTCTTCAGTTCCTTATCCTTTGAAAGTTCGTTCAATGTTTTCTGAAGCAGCGGAGTAACAGGATTTTCATTCGCGGAAAAATTCTGTGTGATTTTCATCTTGTAACTCACAACAGCCAGAATATCATCAATCACACGAAGCTGTTGAATGTTATCCTGGTTCTCTTTTCGTTGTTCAATGTATTTTTCAGGATTGATGGATACCAATTCATGCGACAGCTTGATGAATTCCCCGTAAATAATGTCGAGCAATTCATAATTTTCTATTCGTGAAGCTCCGCTTTCCGCTTTCTTCAAAAAATAGATGGCGCAACGGATGTTGTTTTTGTTGGAATAGTATTTTTCGAGCGCCAGCAAATGTAAGATATACACCACCTGGTCGTCATCAAAATGCTGCACCATTAAACTCTTGTTCAGGTCCTGAAGCAGACGGTGTTTTAACCGGTAAAAAGAATTCTTGGAATCTTCTCCGTACAACCGTTTGTGAATTTTCTTTTCGTCGTACTTCTCCCCTGATTTTCGGATGAAATCAAAAAGCTCCGCATCCTTTCGATCTTCCACCTCACGGCTGCGTGAAATAAATAATTTAAAGAACCGAACCTGCTCCTTATTCATTCCTTCGATAACCTGGTTGAGTATGTCCATAATAGTAACTTGAACGCGTAAGGAAAGGTAAAGTTTTGTTTACTCACCTGCAAGTTTTAAGATAAATTTGATCATCAAAATAAAATCCTCCTATGAAAAAGGTACTTTCTCTTCTGCTCTTAACCGGGTTAACGATGTTCCTTCATCTGAATTCTTTCGGGCAGGCGCGTTTACACATAGTGCAGATTGATAGTTTTCCACAACTACCTGCAGATACTGCATTTGAAAGTGTAGGTTATCATCACATGCGCATTCGAGTAACAAACGTCGGGGATCAAAATTTTTACGGAGATATTGATGTTTTTCTTTTAAATCAAACTATCGGCGTAATTGACACATTACGTGACGACCCGTTTCACCAGCATTACCTTTTGCCTGCAGGAGCAACGGATACGGTTTCTCTTTCTGGCAATCTAAATTATTCATTCAAAACCACGCATTACGCTGCGGGGGATAATATCATTGTAGTCTGGCCTTTCAACGGCCCTGTCAATTTCGATACTTACGCGGCACACATCTATTTTGTTCCTCTTGCGACCGCGGTTGAGGAACCGAATCAAACCTTATTAAACCTCTACCCGAACCCTGTTTCACAGATCATACACCTGAAATACACCAACGAAAAGAGCGTTGACCGCGTAAGAATTTATGATCTTATGGGCAGGGAAGTATTCAATGTAAACGAAGCCGTTAAAACGATCAGTGTTTCTTCCTTCAACAGAGGAATCTACTTCCTTGAACAAATTGATAGAAACGGAAATCGTACAGTCAATAAAATCCTTGTAACAGCTGAATAAAATGGAACTGAAAACTCAATTGAAAACCGGATCAGGCATGATGAATAAAAATTTATTCAAGAATAAGACTGCTGATCCATTGTTAATCCTCGCTGCCATGTTTGCTTTGGCTTTTCTACTTTATTATTTTTTCCCAAGTCCGTTAATTAAATAGTTCACTTCAAAAAATCAAACAACATGAAAATGACTTTTGCATCCACGGAAAAATTCCGCATCCTGTTTTACAATTCAAAGATTCCTACGAGAAAAGTGAAAGAAAACCTGAGCCGCTTCGGATTCCAGGAAATCCTTTTTGCTACAGACGAAAGCGATATGACCAATACAGTGAAAGGACTCGATCCGCAGGTGATTATTGTCAACCATCAGTCGTGGGACGATTCGAGCACTCCTCTGTTACTTCGGCAATTGCGTAAATCAAATGATGTACCTGTCATTATCTGGAGTGACGACATCACGGAACTTGTTTCCCGTCAACTTTTATCATTCAAGAATACCTATACACTTCGATTGTCTGATGGTTTTATATCGCTAACGGAAGTTCTTCAACGAATAGAAATGAAAGTGAAAAATCCGGCGTTGTGGGTGTAATCGTGTCTGCACACCATTCACCGATTAAAAGAATCTCTCAAAAAAATAAAACTTCCATGGAAAGAAACGACTTTTTAAAAGGTTTAGGAGTGCCGGGAATCGGCTCTATGCTTCGGTTTTACAAAACCACAGCAGCCGCCATTCAATTTAACAAAGCATTGTTACCTGCAAACACTTGTGCAATTATTACGACTGAGACGTCGGTCAGAATTGTCGTGTCGTTGAAAATGAAAACAGAATTTTTGGTCAGTGCAAAGTGTTGACTGCAATTTGATATTGTTTTGTGTTTGTGTGATTATACGTGTAAAAAGCTCCGGAATTTTCGGGGCTTTTTTTATGCGAAATTCCTAATTTGAATTACCTTTGCTGAGTATTCATTCTTATGCTCTCTCAAACAGTTCCAACACTTTACTGCAACAGTCTAACCCGCTACTCACGCTATGTAACACGCGAAGTAATGGTTGGTCATCTTGGTATTGGCGGAAACAACCCGATTCGCGTTCAGAGCATGACCACGACCGATACGATGAATACGATTGCCACTGTTGAACAAAGTATTCGTATGATTGAAGCCGGCTGTGAGTTAGTTCGCATTACCGCTCCGAGCATTAACGAGGCGAAAAATTTACAACACATCAAAAATGAGTTGCATAAACGGGGTTATAAAACTCCGTTGTGCGCCGATATCCATTTCACACCCAATGCCGCAGAAGCCGCTGCGCGTATCGTTGAAAAGGTACGCGTGAATCCGGGCAACTATGCCGACAGAAAAAAATTCGAACACCTCGAATACACGGATGCAACGTATGATTCCGAAATGCTTAGAATCCGTGCGCGTTTTATTCCGTTGATAAAAATCTGCCAAGAATACGGAACCGCTATGCGCATCGGAACCAATCACGGTTCATTAAGCGATCGTATCCTGAGCCGTTACGGTGACACTCCGCTTGGCATGGTGGAATCAGCGATGGAATTCCTTCGTATCTGCGAGGAAGAAAAATATTTCAGCATTGTTCTTTCGATGAAGTCGAGTAATCCGCAGGTGATGGTGCAGGCATATCGTTTACTGAATGTCAAGATGCAGGAAGAAGGAATGAATTACCCTCTGCATCTCGGTGTAACGGAAGCTGGCGAAGGCGAAGACGGAAGAATAAAATCCGCTGTCGGGATTGGAACATTGCTGGAAGATGGAATTGGTGATACCATTCGTGTTTCACTTACAGAAGATCCCGAGGCCGAGATCCCGGTTGCGCGG
>JAYVZS010000114.1:0-3624 GCA_043783155.1 Bacteroidota bacterium
GTATCGGGATCTGATGGGAATTATTCCCCGCCCCTTGGGGCGATCGGAAAGAATTCCCATCAAATACTCCGCTGCTCTGCGGCGGAGATGTTTATTTATGTTGGCAGGAATTCTATTAGCGATCATTTTTTCATGTAAAAAGGAAAATGTTGTGCTTCAGCCCCCAACAACCGATCGGTATTTTTCCAAAGTGAAACTCATTATTCAAAACCATTGCACCATTAGTTGCCACGATCCTTCTCACAGATTCTACCAAGGCATGCCGGTGATTCTTGAAACCGAAAGCGACCTGGTGCAACGCGCTCCGGGTATCAAAGCATCCATAGCGGACCCCATTACGCTAACGAATAAGAGAATGCCATCCGGATCAGTACTTTCATTTTCTGACATTGATGCAATCGTTAAATGGAATGCAAAAGGAGGAAAGACGACTGACTGAGAAACGGTAAACCGATAACAACAATACAATTAACACCGGTTTTTTCTCCAGGCGGATTAGTGGAAGGGGGATGAGCGCAGAAAATTTTTGTTGCGATGAAAATAATTTCATGACACAGAAACAAGTCGGGGGCTGAAAAAAATAGTAAACAAAATAATTTTTCGAAGATAAATTGTCTATCTTCATTGCATGCATAATGACAGCCATACAACCAAGTCAATAGAATATAAAAATATTATTAGTGGAGTTGCGGGACAGCTTACCAAATACGGATTTGCGACAGTAACGACAGAAAATCTTTCCGCTTTACTGAGAGTTCTTGAGCAGGAATTCAATATAAAAGCATACGATGTGCCACGACCGAAAGGGGTTTTAAAAGACGGTCAGTATTTTATCAAGCAAACAGAAAAGTAATTTTTTCGAACGTGATATTTTTTCCCGACAGGCGTTGTCTTCAAAACTTAAAGTAAACAAACAGGCGTCCGAAATTTATCCTGTCATTTTCAATTCGATGATACAGCGGTTTAATGTGCGGAAGTTGTAAAAACCGTTGTACCTTTTTACGAAGTTGCCCGCTTCCCTTTCCCGGTATGATTTCCACTTCCCGGATTTTTTTTTCTACGGCATTTTCAAAAGCCTTCAGGAGTGCGGCATCAATCGCTTTACTGTCGTTATAAATATCATGAAGATCAACTTTGATGCGTGCCAAACCGCTTCGGTTTTTATCGGGTACGGATATAAGAAAATGAAAGCAGGGGATGACCATTCATCCGCATACAAAACTGACCTATGAGAAAAATCAGGTGCCGAGAATTACTGCTCCCGGATATTTTTCTTTCCACATTTTAAAAGCTGACATATCGGGCAGTGTAATTAGTGTGCGGGAATCAAGTCGTACCCGGATCGTTGCTTTAGTTGGAGCTTGTTTCATGATCGGGTTTCTCACTCTTTTGAAATCGTTCTTCTTTGCGTGTTTATTTACCATTGTCCAAAGATAGCATAAATGATGAGATAATGGTGATCTAAATCTGGAAAAATCATTCACAAAATAACGACATACCATGAATTTCGGCTGGAAATGGATTAGTTGAAAACCGTTAACAAGAATTTAACATATAATTAGCTAATAAATGGCCCCAAAACGATTTTACTTTAATCTCTTCCGAAAAAGCCGGAACATGAAAGCAACAGGAATAAAAACAATCAGGTCAATAATTTTTTTGGATCGCGCAAAGACGCAGAGTACACAAAAAATGCCTCTGATTTTTTCATTTGCTTTCTCTGCGCCTTTAAGAAAATATTTTTTCAGGTGACTTTATTTCATTTAACAAAACAGCAAACAATAATTACAATCCCCTGTCAACCTTGTTGTGAATTTTTGGTACAGTACGCAAGTACGTGTACATCGCATGCACTTCACGATCGGTAAGAGGTGTAAAAGGCACCATCGGATTTCGCAAAGCAGGTCCGCTCGGAACAATACCGCTTCTCAATGCATTCGAAAATTGTTCTTCTGTCCATGATCCGATTCCCGTTTCCTCATCGCTCGTGAGGTTCATCGATTTTATTTTATTTCCATCGGGCTGGAACATTTCATTTCCACCGCCGAAGAAGCCTGCAGATTTCTCTGGTTCAAATACATTCATCGTTTTAAAATCAGCGGAGTGGCAGGCGTAACATTCCATCTGGTAGAGAGTGAGGTATTTTCCAAACTCCATTACATTGTTTGTATCCGGTTGAGGAATTTCTTTTTCAGGATATGGAAATGGTTTAAATGCAATCGTGGATAAAAATTTTGTGAGGAAAGAAGGGTCGGTAGGCGGTTGTTTTACCTGGCTTGCCTGTACAACCGGTTTGTCAGAACGCAGGAAGGCAACAATAGAACGCATGTCTTCATCCGAAATATGAAGAAGCTTCACCATGTATGGCGGAACATATTGTCCGGTTAACGGATGGATTCCTGTCCGTATAAAATAAATAATTTGTGCGTCTGTCCACTTACCTATTCCGTATTCGGGATCGTTGGTGATGTTTTTCGAATAGACTGAACCGAACTGCGGAGCTTCTGTAATGAGTCGTCCGGTAAGCTTCTGTGTTTTTTTGTCATAATGACAATTGACACAAAGCATGTTGGCGATTTTTTCACCTCGCTGAACACGCTCCGGTGTAACTTCTACTTTTGGAATTTCAGGCACATGCACTTCATACTTTGGAATACCACGTATCGCAATGAATGCAGCAAAGCCGGCAATGGCAACAACAACAAGAAGAAGTAGAATGCCAAGGATTTTGAATAATTTTTTCATGGGTGTGTTTTTTGTGTTTCGTCTACAAGTGTAAAAATAAATTCTTTAAAACACCAATGATGAATTGTTACCTGAATTGTTTTTATCAACGGGAGACAGGAATTGTTTTTCGTTAAAAATCCAGTGAATTGATTCAGCTTTTCAAAGGAGTATAATTAATTTTTTCGTTGGTATATTTAGTTCTGTCTCTTTTCCTGATCGGATAAGTTGAATAAAATAAATTCCGTCGGCGAAATGCGATGTGTTTAGTTTTGTGTATTCAGTTGAGAAGTGTCCTGAATAAATTTCTCTCCCCATCACATCAGAAATTTTTATTTCATCTCCTAAAAAGTGTTTTAGAAGATGAAGTGTAAACACGTCATCAGCCGGATTCGGAAACACATTAAATGATATATCAGGGTAATAAGAACGACCGTGTTTTTTTTCATGATGACTGTTGTTGCAGAATAGAGATGATTTAACTCCTTCAAACATACATGATTCAACGATGAAAAGCAAAGCGCAGTAGCAAAGGACAAATCGAAAGGATATCCTTTTAAATAAACCCGTTAAAGCCGGCAGGTTCCCTCTAAAACAGTGGAAGGATTTTTATTTTAGTTTGGTAACATCGGTCATAAAAAATACATTTGCGACCTCTTTTCAGGAGATTTAAAAAGGGGCCTATAGCTCAGTTGGTTAGAGTAGCTGACTCATAATCAGTTGGTCCTTGGTTCGAGCCCAAGTAGGCCCACAGTACAGGGCAACAATTCATAAAAAAATTGTTGCCCTTTTTTCTTCCAGTAAAATTAAATCAATGAGACTATCGTTTTAGAAACCGCCGCAGGCGGTGCACTGAAACGATTAAGTCGAATTGATCCCGGTAGCGAAGCGTATCGGGAT
>JAYVZS010000115.1:0-54925 GCA_043783155.1 Bacteroidota bacterium
CACAATTAAAAAGTCATGGATATAATACAGCAAATACGTCAGCAGACGGAAACCGGAACACACACTCGAAAGGTGAATATATTGCTTGTCGACGACAGAAAAGAAAACCTTATTTCCCTTGAAAGTATTCTTGAACAGGAAGGGCGTTCTATCTTTAAAGCGGCATCCGGAAATGAAGCATTGAAGATTGCACTCAGCGAAGAAATCGGTTTGATTTTACTTGATGTTCAGATGCCTGAAATGGATGGATTTGAAGTGGCGAGGTTGTTAAAAGAAAATTCTAGAACGAAAGATATTTCAATCATCTTTGTAACAGCTATCAGCAAAGAAGAAAAATTTACCATGCAGGGATACGAAGAAGGTGCCGTGGATTACCTGCACAAGCCGTTAGAAATAAACATTGTTCAGGCAAAGGTCGCCGTTTTTGAAAAACTCTATTTGCAAAAATTGGACTTGCAACGATACGCAGCAAAAGTTGAGCAGATCAATAAACAGCTGGATGAATTTGTTTACATCGTTTCGCATGACTTAAAAGCTCCGTTGCGCGGGCTCTCCAGTCTCGCATCTTTTATGGAAGATGAATTGGGCGCCGATCCGAAACCACAGGTTATCGAAATTCTGAACATCATGAAAAGCCGGACATTGCGGATGCAAAATCTGATTGACGGTATATTGCAGTATTCGAGAATGGGAAATACTAAAACAGAAAAGGAAAAAGTAAATGTGTCAGAGTTGATTCATAATATCATTGACTTGATTTGTCCGCCTCCTCATATACGAATTGAATTCCCAGACAATCTTCCTGTTCTCCATACTGAAAAAATAAAATTGTATGAAGTTTTTCAAAACCTGATCAGCAATGGAATCAAATACAACGATAAAGAAACCGGCGTTGTTAAAATTGGCTTCGAGGAAAGGGGTGATCACTATCTATTTTCAGTTATTGATAACGGCATCGGAATAAAACCGGAACACTGGGAAAAAATTTTCGGAATATTTCAAACGCTTCAACCCAAAGATAAAATTGAAAGTACTGGAATCGGTTTAACGATTGTGAAAAAAATTATAGAGCAACAGGATGGGTCTATAACCGTTGATTCGGAATTTGAAAAAGGATCAACATTTAAGTTTACCTGGCTGAAATAATTTTTATTTTGATACCGGGAGAGAGCCTGCCTGCATCAAATCTTTTGCAATGTCTTTTCTATAATACATTTTGTCGTATGAAATTTTGGCAACGTTGCGATACGATAATGCTGCCGCCTCTTCCATGGTTTTTCCAAGTGAAGTAAGAGCAAGCACTCGCCCGCCGGCTGTTATCACATTGTTCTTTTCGTCTTTTGATGTGCCCGCGTGAAAAACCAGGCTCTCTTTCACGGTGGTAATCCCCGAAATTAATTTCCCTTTTTCGTAATCGCCAGGGTAACCGCCACTCACTAACATGACAGTTACGGCGGTGCGGTTGTCTGTTTCTGATTTTATTGCGGAGAGATTTCCGTTTGCAACCGCTTCAAACAATTCAACAAGATCAGATTTGATGCGGGGAATTACGGCTTCCGTTTCAGGATCGCCCATGCGTACATTGTATTCAATCACAAAAGGATTACCTTTTACATTCATGAGCCCGATAAAAATAAAACCTTTGTAATTAATATTTTCTTTTTTCAAACCCTCAATGGTTGGAATCACAATTTGCGATTCCACTTTTTGCATAAACATTTTGTCGGCAAATGGTACAGGCGATACGGCACCCATTCCTCCCGTATTAGGACCGGTATCCTGATCACCGATTCGTTTGTAATCTTTTGCTTCGGGTAAAATTTTGTAAGAGTTACCATCTGTTAAAACGAAAACCGAAAGTTCGATGCCGGCAAGAAATTCTTCGATCACCACTTTGGCCGATGCGTCTCCGAACTTTGCATGCACAAGCATCTCCGACAATTCCATTCTTGCTTCATCAAGTGTGTGTGGAATAACGACACCTTTTCCTGCCGCCAGCCCGTCTGCTTTTAACACATACGGCGGATTTAATTTTTCGAGGAATGAGAATCCCTCATGCAATGTTTCTTTCGTGAAAGTTTTGTATTGAGCAGTCGGAATGTGATGACGAATCATAAATTGTTTCGAAAAATCTTTGCTTCCTTCGAGCTGAGCTCCGTCTTTCTTCGGACCAATCACAGGAATATTTTTCAGCGCACCATCAGCAAGAAAGAAATCATGGATGCCTTTTACCAACGGCTCTTCGGGCCCCACGACAACCAGGTGAATATCGTTCTCAACAACGAATTTTTTGATCGCAGGAAAATCTGTGGTGCTTATATTTACATTCACACCGTGTTGAGAAGTTCCTGCATTTCCCGGAGCGATAAAAAGTTTTGAGCATCGCCTGCTTTGCGAAATCTTCCATGCAAAAGCGTGTTCACGACCACCAGAACCAAGCAGCAATATATTCATATCAATAGCAGTTAGCAATCGGCATGTGGCAGTTCGCAAGTGGCAGACTGATTACGAACTGCCAACTTTTTAAAGAGGAATGTTCCCGTGTTTTTTTCTTGGTAGTTTCGCCACTTTATTTTCAAGCATCTTAAATGATGCAATCAGTTTTTTGCGTGTGTCTTCGGGTTTTATCACTTCATCCACATAACCATGTTCGGCGGCTTTATACGGATTCGCGAACAATTCATTGAATTCCTGCTCTTTTTCTTTCAGTTTTTCTTCCTTGTTTTTAGCTTCTGAAATTTCTTTTTTGAAAATTATTTCAGCGGCACCTTTGGCTCCCATCACAGCAATCTCAGCGGAAGGCCAGGCATAATTCATATCGGCACCGATGTGCTTGCTGTTCATCACATCGTATGCGCCGCCGTATGCTTTGCGAGTAATCACAGTGATGCGCGGAACCGTAGCTTCACAGAATGCGTAAAGCAGTTTTGCACCGTTCGTAATGATACCATTCCATTCCTGGTCGGTTCCCGGAAGGAATCCCGGAACATCTTCAAAAACCAGCAGGGGAATATTGAAGCAATCACAGAAGCGAACGAAGCGTGCGGCTTTTGTGGATGCGTGAATGTCGAGTACACCAGCTAAGTAAGCAGGCTGATTCGCAACGATGCCGATGCTCTTTCCGGCAAGTCGTGCAAAACCAACAACAATGTTCTCTGCGAAATCTTTATGCACTTCAAAAAAACTTCCGTCATCTGTGCATTCTTCTATCACTTCCTTTATATCGTATGGTTGATTGGGATTAGCCGGTATGATGGCGTTTAAACCAGGCCGCGACTCACCATTACTTTCATACTTCAATGCGGGCGGCGCGTCTTCACAATTCTGCGGAACGTAACTCAATAATTTTTTTATTCCGGTGATGCATTCTAATTCGTTTGCAGAAGTAAAATGAGTAACGCCCGATTTTGTCGCATGCGTGGAAGCACCACCAAGTTCTTCGGAAGTCACTTCTTCATGCGTCACAGTTTTCACGACGTTCGGTCCGGTCACAAACATGTATGACTGGTTTTCGACCATGAGAATAAAATCGGTGATGGCTGGTGAATAGACGGCACCTCCGGCGCAAGGCCCCATGATGGCGGAGATTTGAGGAATGACACCGGACGCCATGGTGTTGCGGTAAAAAATATCAGCATACCCTCCGAGCGATACCACACCTTCCTGAATACGCGCACCGCCGGAATCGTTTAACCCGATAACGGGTGCACCATTCTGCATGGCGAGATCCATGATGCGGCAGATTTTCTTTGCATGTGTTTCGCTCAACGATCCGCCGAATACGGTAAAGTCCTGTGCGTATACATAAATTAGTCTTCCTGCGACTGTTCCATAGCCGGTAACTACTCCATCGCCTAAATATTTTTCTTTATCGAGTCCAAAGTCTGTTGCGCGATGGGTAACGAGCATTCCGATTTCCTCAAAGCTACCTTCATCCAGAAGAAAATGAACGCGCTCGCGTGCAGTCATCTTTCCTTTTTTATGCTGGGCTTCTATTCGCTTTTTTCCACCACCGAGTTTTGCTTCGGTAATTTTTTCTTCGAGAAGATTGAGTTTGTTTTTCATTTCGGCTATGACAACGATTAAAAGAGGATTACGGGATTCTGATTTCCTTATTCTGACCGGCTAAATTACTATTTGATTTTTATTAATGAGACCATGATTTCAGAAACCCGCTTTTGGGCGGGTGCACTGAAATCATTAAGTCGAATTAATCCCGATAGCGAAGCGTATTGGGATCTGGGTTATTTATTCTTCCTTTCTTCAGAAACATTTTGTAATTCGTAGATTCGCAGCATGAAAAAGGAAGTAGTCGTCAGCGGTATCAGAAGCACGGGGAACCTGCATCTGGGAAATTATTTCGGGGCAATAAAAAATTTTCTGAAGATGCAACATGAATACAATTGCTATTTCTTCATTGCTGATTATCATTCGCTCACCACACATCCGAACCCTGCCGATTTTCATTCCAATGTAAAACAGGTACTCGTTGAATATCTTGCCTGTGGCATTGATCCGGAGGCCTGCACCATCTATATTCAAAGTGATTTGCCTGAAATTGCTGAACTCTATTTGTTGCTGAATATGAATGCGTATGTCGGAGAACTTGAACGGGCTACCACATTCAAAGAAAAAATCCGCAAACATCCGGATAATATTAATGCAGGACTGCTTACTTATCCTGTATTGATGGCCGCTGATATCCTGATTCACAGGGCAGTGAAAGTTCCTGTTGGAAAGGACCAGGAACAACATTTAGAAATGTCGCGTACGTTCGGAAATCGTTTTAACAGGATATATAAAACGGAATTATTTCCGGAACCCGTTGCCTTTAACTTCGGAACAAACCTTGTGAAAATTCCCGGGCTCGATGGATCAGGAAAAATGGGAAAGAGTGAAGGTGAAGGCAATGCGATTTTTCTCGCTGATACTCCCGAAGTGATTCATAAAAAAGTAATGCGTGCCGTAACCGATAGCGGTCCTACAATAGAAAAGCAACCCAAACCAGAAGCGATTCAGAATATTTTTACATTGATGGAAGTGGTTTCGCAAAAAGAAACCATCGACTTTTTTAATGAGCAGTACGATACGATGAAAATCCGTTACGGCGATATGAAAAAACAATTGGCCGAAGACATGATTACATTCACCTCCCCTTTTCATGAAAAGATTACAGAGCTTTCAAAGGATGAATCATTTATACATCGTGTAGCCACAAGAGGTGCCGAAAAGGCGAGAGAGAGCGCTTCGAAAACAGTCAGCGAAGCAAGACATGCAATCGGTATCCGGCACTTTTAGATTGAAGCAGGTTCACTCAAGCCGCCTTTCCAAGTTAAGTTTTTAGAAGGGGTAACCGCCCCACCATAAAATATTATACTTGATTATCAATATTTTAAGTAAAAATATTATAAGTTGATACATTATGTGTTGCAACATTTAATGTTGTGACATATATTTGTACACGATTTTCAAACTAACTTCTAACAACTAAAAAACCAACCAAAATGAAAAAACTAATCTTAACCGCAGCAATCGCTTTCGTAGCTGTTGCTTCATTTGCTCAAAACTGGAAACTGGATGCCGGACATTCAAAAATTAAATTCAACACGAAGTATCTTCTTATTTCGGACGTGGATGGAGAATTCAAAAAAATTGACGGAACATTTGCATCGACGAAGTCGGATTGGACGGATTTGAATGCAACTGTTACAGCTGATGTAAACAGTATCACCACAGATAATGAAATGCGTGATAACCACTTGAAATCAGACGACTTTTTTAATGCCGTGAAATACCCGAGCATCACTTTCAAGAGTAAATCAATTAAAAGTCTTGGCGGAAATAAATATATATTGACGGGAGACCTTACCATTCGTGATGTCACCAAACAAGTGGACGTTCCTGTCGTGTTTAATGGAACGGTAAAAGATCCATGGGGAAATACAAAAGCAGGTTTCAAAGCAATCGGAAAAATTAATCGCAAAGAATTCAATTTAAAATACAGCAACGCTGCCGCTACCGGTGAAGCAGTTGTTGGCGATGAAGTTGAATTCACCATTGACTTAGTGCTGATCAAACAACAATCGTAAATCAAATATCCCGGTAACTTTTCCACGTCAACCGAAAAATTACCGGGCAAACAAAAAAAATAACAATGAAACAATTCATGGTTCACATAAAACTTCCAGCAGAACTCACGGAAGAATTCATTGCACTGATTCCCGAACAACGCGCCATGGTGAATGACCTGATGAGAAGAGGTGCCATCATCAGCTATACGTTGTCGCTCGACCGCACTCAATTGTGGGTGGTGATGGATTCCAAATCGGAAGTAAATGTAATTGAGGTGCTGGCCGAGTTTCCGCTGATTCATTTTATGAAACCGGAAATTCACGACATCCTATTTCACAACAGCATTTATGTGAATGTCCCAAGGGTTTCATTAAACTGAGATCAAAAAATAAATTATTAACCAATAAAAAATCATAGAATGAACAACACAAAAATTACGGTTCTTGATAAAGGACCATATCTCGTAAAAGGAAAATTTGTATTCGTTGACAAAGACGGAAAAGAAGAAGAGAAAGACGGCAACATCGCATTGTGTCGCTGTGGCTTGTCGGCGAATAAACCTTTCTGCGATGGAACCCACAGATCATCAGACGCGCTTGATAAGTAATACAATCCAATAAAAAATGATTCACAAATTAATATCCGAACGAAAAAGCATCCGCGCATTTGCCGACAGGAGCATTGATGACGAAACAATCATCCATCTCTTTGAAGCAGCACGCTGGGCACCGTCTTCACTCAATGAACAACCCTGGCGGTTTATCGTTGCGAGAAAAGAAGACAGCGAATCGTTTGAAAAAATCCTTTCCTGTTTGAATGAGATGAATCGAGTGTGGGCGCAGCATAGCGCAATGCTTATGATCACGGTTGCTAAGAAAAGTTTCAGCTCGAGGGATGTTCAGAATATGTATGCCATGCATGATGTTGGATTGGCAATTGGTAACCTGTCTCTTCAAGCCACGGCCTTGGATATTTTTCTACATCAAATGGGAGGGATTAACAAAGAAAAAATTAGACTTTTGTTTGAAGTTCCCGATGAGTATGAAATCGTTAGTATTATTGCGGGAGGTTACGAGGGGAATCCGGAAAATCTTCCGGAAAATTTGCGTGCGAGAGAAATGGAACCACGCACAAGGAAAGGTCTCGACGAATTAATTTTCTCAAATAAATTCGGCGAAAAAAGTTTATTAAATAAAAACCAGATAAGGCCCGCGACCATAACCGCGAAAGAAAAATGAAAAAAATAATTCACCGTGCAGATCAAAGAGGCCATGCCAATCACGGCTGGCTGGATGCACACCACAGTTTTAGTTTTGCAAACTGGTATGATCCGTCGAAGGTTCATTTCGGAATGCTTCGCGTATTGAATGATGACATCGTACAGGGTGGAGAAGGTTTCGGCATGCATCCTCATAACGACATGGAAATTATCACGATTATCCTGGAAGGCGCACTTCAGCACAAAGACAACATGGGCAACGGATCTGTGATCAAACCCGGAGATGTGCAGGTCATGAGTGCCGGTACGGGCGTCATGCATTCTGAATTCAATCCATCGGCGACAGATCGCGCCAATTTATTTCAGCTTTGGATTTTTCCAAAAGAGAATGGAATCAAACCACGGTACGATCAGAAAACATTTTCTGCTGACGAACGGAAAAATAAAATTCAAACCGTTGCTTCCGGATTTAAAACAAACGGAGAATTGTACATACATCAGGATGCCGCCTTGTCGCTAACCAATCTTGACAAGGGAAAGATCATTCCATACAACACCGGGAAAAGCGGAAACGGTGTATATGTTATGGTCATTAAAGGTGAAGTTGAAATCGACGGAGAAAAACTTTTGCAGAAAGATGCCATCGGAATTTTAGAATCAGACAGTTTCGAAATTAAAGCGACGGAAAACGCAGAGCTGTTGATTGTGGATGTTCCGATGAAATAAGATAAATTTTTTTGATGTGCTGATTTGATAATGTTCCGATGAAAATGTTAATATTGAACTCTGATTATCAAGTCAGCACTTTATATGATCCTCAAATTGAAAACATGAAGCTGGAAAACGAAATAGTGCAAACCAAATTCAGAAGTGAAACACATAAGCTGGGGATCAACCTTGTTTATACGTTTAACTGGGTGGATGCCTTTAGCCAGAATCATTTCAGGCAATATGGAATCACCGGTCAGCAGTTTAATGTATTGAGAATTTTACGAGGACAACATCCGAAACCGGCTACAATTAAATTGTTGAAAGAACGGATGCTCGACAAAATGAGTGATGCTTCCCGCATTGTTGAAAAACTTAGGGTGAAGGGATTTGTGGATCGTCACATTTGTCCGAGCGACAGAAGAAACTGTGATGTACTCATCAATACAAAAGGACTTGCTTTGCTTTCCGAGATTGATAAAGACGAAAAAAAATTAGACAATTTTTTTTCAAACCTCACCTCAGCCGAGGCGAAACAACTGAATGACCTTTTAGATAAATTAAGAGGATAATTAACCCCTTATTTTTTTGTACGCATCCAGGCAACGTTTCCTGGCGAAGGCATGATCAACGATCGGTTTAGGATAATTAAAATCTTCAAATTCCGGAACCCATTTTCGGATGTAATGAAATTCCGGATCGAATTTTTTGGTTTGTTCAGTCGGATTAAAAATCCGGAAGTACGGTGCCGCGTCACACCCTGTCCCGGCGCTCCACTGCCAGCCGCCGTTGTTGCTCGATAATTCAAAGTCGAGCAGTTTTTTTGCGAAGTATGCTTCACCCCACCTCCAGTCGGTCAATAAATGTTTCGTGAGAAAACTTGCCGTGATCATGCGTGCACGGTTGTGCATGAAACCGGTTGCGTTCAGTTCGCGCATGCCTGCATCAACAATCGGGTAGCCGGTTGTTCCGTTGCACCAGCGTTCAAATTCCTGTTCATCGTTTCTCCATCGGATGCGGTCGTAATTTTTTTTGAATGATTGATTCACCACGTGTGGAAAATGCCAGAGAACCATCATGTAAAATTCCCGCCAGATCAGTTCATTCAGAAAAACATCGTTCTGTTTCAACGCCTGTTTTACTAACTTACGAATGCTGATGGTTCCGAAACGAAGATGAATGCTTAACCGTGATGTTCCCTGCAACGAAGGAATATCGCGCGTTTCCGAATAGTGTTTAATAATAGAATTATCGGTAAAGGAAGAGAAGAACGGGAAATCAAAATCATCAAAACCGAGTCGCTTCAAAGAATGAATTTTCTGAAATGGAGTTTGATGAAAATTTGAAAACTGTTTTTGGTCGGTATACGATTTCAGAAAATTGTCATTCAATAAAGACCGCCATTTATTTTTATACGGAGTGAAAATCGTGTACGGTTTTCCATCATCTTTCACCACCTCCGTTTTTTCAAAAACAACCTGGTCTTTAAAGGTTTGAAACGAAACATTCTTTGTCTTTACAAAATCAGTAATCAACTTGTCTCTATCGTTCGCGTAAGGCTCGTAATCATGGTTACAGAAAATAGTTTGTATTGAAAAAGCAGTGGAAATTTTCTTCCACGTTTCCAGCGGAGTTCCATAAAAAGTGAGAAGAGTTGCGTTGTATTCTTTCAGTTGAAGATTTATTTTTTCAAGCTGTTGGTGAACGAAAACCAATCTCCGGTCGTGTTTATCTTCGAGTTCATCAAGAATATTCCGATCAAAAATAAAGACACACTGAACCGGTAAACCGGCCTTCAGTGCATGGTGCAGACCGGTATTATCTTCTAATCTCAAATCGCGGCGAAACCAGAAAATGTTTATTTTATTGTTTGTTGTCACGTTGCCTACTAATTTTTTGTTGCCCTTAATCACCTTGATATCATTCTGGAAGAATCTATTTCAAGGAATGTTGTGCCTTCCAAATCCTGTAGCTTTTTATTTAATTCAAGGGCGATTTGTTAAATAGATTCCTCCGGAATGACCTGTAGTCAGGAATCTCTGGAGCCGTTATCGAAGAAGGTCTTTCAACGCACCATCCAATTGCAAATACTGAAACCGAAATCCAGAATCAAGAAGTTTTTTATTTGAAACCCGTTGTCCACTTAAAACAATTTCAGATTTTTCACCCAACAGCCATTTCAGAAACCACGAAGGAACATGAACAGGTAACAATCTTCTGTGCAAATTGTTTGCAAGTGCCTGCATAAATTCTTTTTGAGTGACTGGATTGGAAGCAACAGCATTAAAAATGCCGGACATTTTTTCATCTTCAACCGCCTTCAGATAAATGGCAGAGATATCATCAACATGAATCCATGAGAGAAACTGTTTCCCTGAACCAAGCGGCGAACCGATAAAATATTGAACGGGCTTTGCCAGTACAGGCAATGCTCCGCCTTCTTTCGTCAATACAATTCCGGTCCGTATGATGACGACACGAATACCGAGAGATGAAATTTTCAGAACGGCATTTTCCCAAGCAATGCAGATCTCTGCCTGGAAATCATTTCCGGCGGAAGAATTTTCGTCTACCCATGTTTCTTTTGTGTCGCCGTAAAAGCCAATACCAGAAGCGGAGATAAAAGTCTTTACGTTGTGTGAACCGTCTTTCAGTTTTTCATACAAGAGTTCGGCGCTCTTCACACGGCTTTCGATTAGCTCCTTCTTTCTTTTTGTTGTCCATCTGCCATCAGCAATACCGGCACCTGTTAAATGAATGATGGTATTGGTTTCTCCAAAAGCGTTAGCGTCAATGTATTTATTGTTGATGTCCCAGCGAAAACTATTCTCGCTCACGTTTGTATTTCTTGAAAGAATAGTAACACGATATCCGTTCGCGGTCAATAATTTACGGAGACGGGTTCCAAGCAATCCGGTTCCGCCGGTGATGAGAATGTTTTTGTGTTGCACGGTGTAAAGTTACAAAACGCGGCATGCAATTGCTGAGCCTAACAAACTTGAGGTACCAATTTGGCACCTCAAGTTTGTGTTGTTGATGCAATGGGATGAAGCCAATTCAATTGCTTTGCTTTTTATTCTTCGTCAACTTAAACCCTATTTTTCTTCTTGGTATTGTTTTTACGGGCTCGGGTTTCGTCAGCAAAAAATCAATCACTTCGTTGATGTTTTCAATCTTCCGGCTAAGTTTTACTTCCAACTCATCCATTCGTTGTTGTAAAAGTTTGTAGTTGTTATTGTATTGCTTGAGCAAAATGAAGGCGCGTACGACGGCAATGTTCACCTGGATGGCAGCATCACTCCTCAATACACTTGATAACATGGTAATGCCATGTTCAGTAAAAGCATAAGGAAGGTACCGGGAGCCACCCCAACTTGAGGTTTCAATTTGAAACCTCAAGTTTTCAAACTCTTCTTCCGTAAGCCGGAACATAAAGTCCATTGGGAACTTTTTTACATTCCGTCTAACAGCAAGGTTTAAGGATTTTGTAGGGACGCCATACAATTCTGCAAGATGTCGATCAAGCATTACACGCCGTCCTCGTATTTCAAAAATCTTCTTTTGAATAATTAAAAAGTTCCATTTGTTTTCAGGTATTGAAAAAATTAAAAATTGATATCACAAATTGTGATATCAAAGTAAGAAGGATGCAAATATATTTATTTCGATGCACTCATAAGCTTAAGAAGGATGACACGCCGGACTTGAGGTGCCAAATTGGTCCCTCAAGCGTTAGCACTCTGTTTTATACATTGCCTCGCATTAGATAAGTAGCTTATAATGAAAGCATCCTGTCCTCTTTTGTGTTCGGAGTGGGACACTTACAAATTAGCCCTGACAGAAGCGGAAAGCCTCCCGCCTTTCGCGGGAGCTTGCAGCGAATGGCAGGATGGAAGCCAAATATGAAACGTCACAGCAGCGCTCCCAATCTTTTTTTTCAGGAGTTCCGTGTTCCGGGAACCCAAGGCCTTTTTAGTCCACAATCCCGCCTTCATAAATATTTACAATAGTTTTTGCAGGAAAAGAAAATTATCCTACTTTTGCGTCCCCTCAGGGAGCCCTGTTTATCGGGTTTATTTGCAGTAAAAATCCTTAAAAAATCTTACTAAAGTGGACGCATTAAGTTATAAAACCATTTCAGCAAACGCCAAAACGGTTACCAAGAATTGGGTAATCGTTGATGCTGAAGACCAGATTCTTGGTCGCCTTACTTCTGAAGTAGCGAAAATGATTCGTGGAAAGAACAAGACCAACTTCACACCTCACGTTGATTGTGGTGATAACGTAATTGTTATCAATGCCGAGAAGGTAAAAATGACCGGCAACAAAATGCAGGAGAAAGAATACGTTCGTTATACAGGATACCCTGGAGGACAACGTTTTGCTTCACCTACAGAGTGGTTGAAAAAAAATCCGGCGCTCATCATTGAGCACGCTGTGAGAGGTATGCTTCCTAAAACCAAATTAGGTCGCGCCATTTTCGGTAACTTATACGTGTACGCAGGAACAGAACATCCTCATACAGCTCAGAAACCTAAAGCAATAAAACTTTCATAACAGATAAGCATGTCAATAACACATTCCATCGGAAGAAGAAAAACATCCATTGCCCGCATCTATTTGAAGACAGGTAACGGAACGATTACCGTTAACGAACGCGATTACAAGGAATATTTTCCAACCGGTCCGCTGCAGTACATTGTGAACCAGTCGCAGGAAGCCATCAATGCCAAAGATGGATTTGATATTGTTGTGAATGTAAGCGGAGGAGGAATAACAGGACAGGCAGAAGCTGTTCGCCTTGCTGTTGCACGCGCTCTTGTAAAAATCAGTGAAGAAAATAAACCAACGCTTCGTAAAGCCGGTTTATTAACCCGCGATCCAAGAATGGTTGAAAGAAAGAAGCCGGGACAAAAGAAAGCTCGTAAGAGATTCCAGTTCAGCAAGCGTTAATAGAATTGAAGATTTAAAATGGAATATTGAAATCGATTTTCTGTTTTAAATATTCAAAAGCAATAATTAAATATTCATTTTACAATATTCAATAATAAAAGGATGTCAAGAGTTTCATATCAGGAATTATTAGATTCAGGTGCGCATTTCGGTCACCTAAAAAGCAAGTGGAATCCCAAAATGGCTCCATACATTTTCATGGAAGCACGTGGTATCCACATCATCGATCTCAACAAAACTGTTGCGAAAATTGATGAAGCAGCAAGCGCCATTAAATCAATCGCCAAATCAGGAAAGAAAATTCTGTTTGTTGCTACCAAGAAACAAGCGAAAGAAATTGTGACCAACGCCGCTCAGCGTGTTTCAATGCCTTTCATTGTGGAGCGCTGGCCGGGTGGAATGCTCACCAATTTTTCTACTGTACGTAAATCGGTGAAAAAAATGACGGGCTTCGAAAAGATGGCTACTGATGGAACTTTTGAAAATATCTCGAAGAAAGAGCGTCTTCAGATTACTCGTCAGAAAGCGAAGATGGAAAAATTCCTCGGAAGCATTATTGACTTGTCTCGTTTACCTGCCGCTTTGTTTATCGTGGATACTATGAAAGAACACATCGCAGTTTCTGAAGCACGTAAACTGAACATCCCGACATTCGCGATCACAGATACCAATACAGATCCTACAGAAGTTGACTTCGCGATTCCTGCAAATGATGACGCGACAAAGTCAATCGCTCTCATCGTTGAAACCATGGTGAAAGCCATTGAAGAAGGTCTTGCAGAAAGAAAGCAGGATAAGGAAATGGAAAAAGAAAAAGAAGCTGACGGAGTAGAAGCATCGGCAGAAGAAGGACAGGAAAAAGTGTTTGCAGCTGGTGATGAAGAAGAGCCGGAAGTGCTTACAACAGTAAAACCAAAATCAAATCTTCGCCCGAGAAAAACCGGAGGACCTGGCAAACCGGGAGCACCGAAGAAGAAAGACTAATTAATTTAATGATCAATAAAAAATTGATCAAACAACAAAAAATAACAGAAGAAAAATAAAATGACAACAATGACCATTACAGCCGCCGATGTAAATAAACTCCGCCAACAAACCGGAGCAGGCATGATGGATTGCAAGAAAGCACTGATGGAAGCCAATGGTGATTTCGAAGCGGCTATTGATAACCTCAGAAAAAAAGGACAAAAAATTGCAGCGAACCGCCAGGATCGTGAAGCAAAAGAAGGATATGTTTACGGAAAAGCGACTGCTGACGGAAAACGCGGAGTAGTAGTATCCGTTTGCTGCGAAACAGATTTCGTTGGTAAGAACTCTGACTTTATCGCTTATGGAGAAAGCATTCTGAATCTTGCCGTTGAGAAAAACCCGGCTACCATTGATGATCTGAAAGCGTTGAAACTTGGTAACGTGACTGTCGCAGAATCTCTTATTGAACAAATGGGAAAGATCGGTGAGAAGATTGACGTGGTGGATTTCCAGAATGTATCAGCGGGTAAAGTGATTGTGTACAACCACCCTGGAAACAGGCTGACTGCAATTGTTGGTTTCAGCATTGCTCCTGCAGGAATTGATGAAGCAGGAAAAGATGTTGCTATGCAGGTTGCTGCAATGGCTCCTGTTGCTATCGACAAAGACGATGTAGATCAGAAAATGATTGAGCGTGAAATTGAAATTGGTAAAGACCAGGCACGCCAGGAAGGTAAACCGGAGAATATGATTGAGAAAATTGCCATGGGCAAACTCAATAAGTTCTACAATGAAAATACATTACTGAACCAGGTGTTCATCAAGGATGAAAAGAAAACTATCCGTCAGTTTCTCGAAGGCATTGACAAGAACCTGAAGATAACAGCCATGAAAAGAGTAAAACTTGGTTAAAACATAAAGCCCCGATATTTCGGGGCTTTTTTTTGGGCCTCACCCCGACCTTATCCAAAGGAGAAGGAGTAGGTGATGCGTTGAGAGCGGGGCAAGGCTTTGTATTTGAGGTGTCCACTATGTGTCAATGAATGTCCGTAAAAATTTCTCCTTGTAGTAAACTCTTTATTCAATAAATTCGCATCGGATTTAACTCCGGCAACTATGATGAAATACAAACGCATTCTACTGAAGTTAAGTGGTGAAGCCCTGATGGGTGAAAAAGAATTTGGGATTGATCATGACCGCTTGAAACTGTATGCGATGGATATCAAATCGGTTGTTGACAAAGGAGTTCAACTTGCAGTAGTCATTGGCGGAGGAAATATTTTCAGAGGTGTTGGCAATGATACCGATGATGTGATCGACCGTGTGCAAGGCGATTACATGGGAATGCTTGCCACCGTGATCAATAGCATGGCTTTGCAAAGTGCGCTTGAAAAAATGGGCGTAACAACACGTCTGCAATCTGCCATTAAGATGGAACAGATTTGCGAACCCTACATCAAACGCAGAGCTGTACGACACTTGGAAAAAGGCCGCGTGGTAATTTTCGGAGCCGGAACAGGAAATCCCTATTTCACAACGGATACAGCGGCATCACTTCGCGCAATTGAAATCGAAGCCGACGTCATTTTAAAGGGAACTCGTGTAGACGGAATTTACAATGCCGATCCCGAGATTGATAAAAATGCAGTGAAGTACGATACCGTTACATTCGATGAAGTCTATGAAAAAGGATTAAAGGTGATGGATCTTACGGCCTTCACTCTTTGCAACGAAAATAAAATCTCGATCATTGTATTCGATATGAATAAACCCGGTAACCTGCTGAAGGTGTTGGAAGGAGAACAGGTGGGAACGCTGGTTGAATTTTAGAGGCAAGATTTTAGAAACAAGATGATGCCTGGCAATCTGATTCGTAAATTCGTAACCCATTCGAAATTCACTACAGGACCCACCACTAAGAACAAAAAACTAAGAATAGAAATCCGGAATCACGAATCGTTTTCACAAGTAACTCCATCCGTCTCCGAATCCTGAACTAAAAACTTTCAAACTATGCTAGACTTAAACAAACTCATCAACGATGCGCGTTCTCACATGCAGAAATCAATTGAGCATCTTGAAGTAGAATTAGGAAAAATACGAGCCGGCCGGGCAAATCCATCCATGCTCGATTCTATTCATGTAGATTATTACGGAACAAACATGCTGTTAAGCCAGGTTTCCAACATCAGCACACCCGATGCGCGTACACTGATGATTCAGCCGTGGGAAAAAAATATGTTGCAGCCGATCGAGAAAGCTATCCAGGGATCTAACCTCGGCTTTAATCCTCAGAACGATGGAACGGTGATTCGTATCAATGTTCCTACGTTAACGGAAGAACGCAGAAAAGATCTTGTGAAGAAATCAAAAGCGGAAGCTGAGCATGCACGGGTTTCAATCCGCAACACTCGCAGAGATTCGAACGAACATGCGAAACGCGAAAGCAAAGGAATGCCGGAAGATGTATTGAAAGATGCCGAAGATAAAATTCAGCAGATGACCAATCAGTTTATTGCGTTGGTTGATAAACACCTTGAGGCGAAGGACAAGGAAATCATGACGATATAGTCGGGAGTTCTTCGTTGTGTTTGCTGTAGCGAATTACGAATGGGTTACGAATTTATGAATACACGAATGGTAAGTTCGAGGGTTTATCTTGATTCTTGTGTCTTAAATCTTGTTTCTATTTGGTAGTGGTATAAAAACAAAAACCCCGGACAATTAAGCCCGGGATTCCTGATCAACAATTTAAGTTACTTAACTTAAAACTTAACATGAAACAGGTTTTCTAACGCAGCGACAAAGCGAAAAGTTACATTTTTATTTTCTCAACGTTATTTTTTCGTTAACATAATTCCTGAAACCTTCTACCATAGCTGATTTCAAAAGGAATGGATAGGAAATTATTTTTTCAAAATATCCTTCGGTCTGATGGATAAAAAGAATCGGTTTACAATGTATCAGGTTCTTAGAAGATTCTTTATGAAAATTTGTTTAACAAATCGAGCACAAAACTTAAACTGTAATTTTCAATTTATAAGAAACTGTTTAAATTTCTATGCGAGAAAATGATATAGCCAGCGCACCCTTCGACTTCACTCAGGATGACATCGTGCGCGGGGTCATGCTGAGTGAGGTCGAAGCGTGTGCAGTAACAAATATTTGAAATGAATTTTAAACACTTTCGATTCATCATTTATAATTTATTAAGCCCAGACCGTTGTTCCTTCTGTACAGTTTTTACAAATCTCAATTTCTGACCGGCTTTTTAAGAGCGACTGTCGAAAGTTTTGGTAGCCACTGCTGTTCCAGATTTCTGTGAAACTCTTCGTCTGCAAACTTCCCATTACATGAGAAGCGTCTTTGTCAAAACAACATGGAACAATTTTTCCGTCCCATGTGATCACACAGGAATGCCACATCTTCCAGCAGTGATTCAACAATTTATTTTTGACCGCCCATTTTCCTTCACGGCCTTTTTTGTAACGTGAATATTTTTCATTCAGCGGAATTAGATGGTTTCCATGTTCGTATTCATATACCTGCGCTGTCTTAAAAGCAACTTCATCAACACCTGATTGAACGGCAAGTTTTTTTATTTCTTCCAGCTGATGTTCGTTGTGACGAACAACGAGGAACTGAAAAATGGTGTGAGGGGTTTTCGAATTCAATTTACGCTTCCACTTCACGATGTTTCGTGTTCCTTCCAATACTTTTTCAAGTGAGCCCCCGATTCGGTATTGCTCGTATGTTTCCTGGGTAGTTCCGTCAATAGAAATAATCAAACGATCCAACCCTGACTCAACCGTTTTACGCGCTGTTTCGTCATTCAGAAAATGTGCGTTCGTGGAAGTCGCCGTATAAATTTTTTTTTCAGAAGCATATTTCACCATATCAGAAAACTGTGGATGCAGAAAGGGTTCTCCCTGAAAATAAAAAGTGAGGTATACCAGGTCTTTGTGTAGCTGATCGATTGTCTGTCTGAAAAATTCAGGATCAAGCATGCCCGTCTCGCGTGTAAACGCGCGAAGTCCGCTCGGGCACTCCGGACAACGAAGATTGCACGACGTTGTCGGTTCAAATGAAATGCTGACCGGCAATCCTTTGTTCAGCGCCCTCCCTGTAAATTTTGAATAGTGATAACTTGAAAAAACCTGTGCGGCATTGATTGCTTTTCGCAGGGTAAGTTTTGAAAAAAGATTCTGTATGTCACGTAAATTCCGGTTCATCTATCAACAAAGATGCATATTCTGATCAACAATAAAATGAGAATTATTTTTTTTATGCCATCAATTTGCCCGTGCTGTTACTAACAATTGGAAAAAATTATGTGTTAATAATTAAGAAGTGTGAAAAAACATTCACTGATAACAATAAATTATTTTAGCTTCAATTACAACAAGCCTCATGAAGAAAATCAGTTCCCTCCTGTTTTGTATTTTAATTTCTTATTCTGCTTTGGCGCAAGACAATTGTTCCAGCGCCACGGCTCTGTGTGCCAACAATACCATTACCTCATCTACAGCAGGTGCGACAGTCTCCGCATCAGATCCCTCCATTTTATGTGGCGATAATACTGTCAACAACAGTGTTTGGTTTACTGTATTTGCTATCAACAACGGAAATGCTACCATTACCGTTACCCAGATTAATAATAATCCGGGACTTGAGATGGAAGTCTATACAGGTTCCTGTGGATCGCTGTCACATATTGGCGCTTGCACCAGCGGTATCGGTCCGGCCGGTTCTATGAATGTGACGTTTGCGACAACAGCCGGAACTACGTATTACATCATGGTCGATGGAACAGGCGGTAACCAGGAGGCGTTCAACATTCTTGCAACTACTTCTAACGATGCCATCATTGCACGTCCGGATGCGAACTTCAATACGAATCCTGTAAACGGATGTGTGCCTCTATCTGTCCTGTTACAAAACACAACGACACTTCATGGCGGAACTAACATTACCTACCAATGGCGTGTTGATGGAGGTGCCTACCTGCCGGCTTCCGGCAGCGATTCGACAATTGTGCTGAACACGATCGGAACTCATACAATTGATCTCCGTGTGTGTAATTCCGAGTGCGGCTGTAAATCAATCAGTCAGGATGTTGTTGTACAGGATCTTTTTCCTTCCATCAGTTATTCTTCGTTCTCAAGTTGCCTCAATTCCCAGGTGGATTTTTTCGGTGACGCCCTCGTACTACCAGATCCTCCGCATGTGGATGCGAATGTCAATAACTGGGATTGGAATTTTGGTGATCCGGGTTCCGGCGTCAACAATACAGCAACCGGACAATTTCCATCACACACATTTGTCGGGCCCACTACATCATTCACGGTTCGGTTAATCATAGATGGAACCTGCGGCCCTGATACCGTTTATACAAATGTCAGTCTGAATCCGCAACCGGTTGTCTCAGCCGGTCCTGATCAGATAATTTGTGAAGGGAATGCAGCCACGTTAACGGCTAATGTGATCAGCGGAGCGCTGCCGATTCAGAGTTACAACTGGGTAGGTCCCGGAACCATCAATTGCACAAACTGCGTTTCCACAACAGTTGATAACCTTGCTGCCGGCGGCCCTTATCTTTTTTCACTGGATATTATAGATGCGAATGGTTGCACAGCGAGTACAACAGTGAATGTAACGGTGAACCCGAAACCTGTTGTGTTTGCGGGGTCTGATCAATTCGTTTGCCGGTATACACCAGTCACATTAACCGCAACTCCATTATCGGGAATTCCTCCGTTCACATTTGCCTGGACACCTGCAGCAGGTTTGGATGACAGCACTCTTCAAAGTCCGACAGCAATTGTGAACGTAACAAGTTCGTTTTGTGTTACCATTTCAGATTCACTCGGATGCACATCAGATGCTTCCTGCGTCAACGTTATTATTTATCCGCCTCCAACCATTGATCCGACAATTCCGATTATTTGCGCAACCAACCCCGTGCTAATTGATACGTTTACTGTGAACGGTTCAGGTCCGGGATCAACGTATTCATGGATTTTGTCGCCCGACTATTCATTAATTACCGGAGCAACGGTTGATTCATCGAGTATCTATGTTACATTTCCGTCGGGTGTCGCGGCTACCTATGCGTTCACCGCGATTGTGACCGATGGTGTAACCGGTTGCGTGGATACTGTTTCAACAACATTTACAATTATCAGTGGTCTGAGCATGAGCATCAGCGGACCCTTGCAAATTTGTGCCGGGCAATCAGCAACGTTAACAGCCAGTGGTGCTATTAACTACACCTGGTCGGCAGCTCCCGCTTACTCATTTGTTGATTCGTCGCAGGCATCGCAAACAGTTTCCCCGCTTGTTACAACTACCTTTTCTGTTCTTGGTACTGCAGGAGGATGTTCGCAAAGTATTAATTATACCCTGACGGTGAATCCGAATCCTGTTGCTACGGCAGCTCCTATCGCTGATTTCTGCGGATGTGCTACCGTGACTTTAAATGGAACCGGGAGTACACCCGGAATGAGTTACCTGTGGACAAGTGTTGGCGGATCGGTTATCGCAAATCCGAACGCACTGATTACAACATCGAACATCTGTACTTCGGAAACTTTTATTCTTACGGTACTGGATACAACTACAGGATGCTTCGCAAGCACCTCGGTTTCGGTCAATGTTCTTCCCAATCCTGTTGCAGTAGCGAGAGTCGTTCCGAATTTAATTTGCCAGGGAATCCCTACGTTGATTGCGTTAGACGGAACAGGAAGCGATAGTGTGGGTGTTACATATCTCTGGACATGCAGTGATCCGACCGTTATCATCACAAGCCCCTCGTCGTTAATTACAAATGCTACTGTTTCGAATACCGCAACTTTTTTTCTGACAGTTACGGATGCATCCGGTTGCAGCGCCACTGCAAGTGATGTTGTTAATATTTATCCGCCGCCTTTATTCACTGCTACTCCGGCATTTCTCTGTACTTCTGATCCTTCATTGGTGTCTTCGCTGGATGTAACAGGGGCCGGTGGAGGATCCACATATAACTGGACTACAATTCCGGGTTGTGCAACGCCAAACTCTGCAGTTGGCCCTTCACAGATATTTGATTTTTCAATTTGCGGTGTTGGAGTTTATAATTTTAATATAACCGTTACCGATGGTGTAACAAGTTGCGTGAGTAACCTTTCTCAGACGGTTACAATCATTTCCGGAGTCGTTCTAACGGTGAGCAACGACACATCCATTTGTGAAGGAAGCTCTGTTACACTTACGGCAAGCGGAGCAAACAGTTTTCTCTGGAGCACAACCAATACGACATCGTCCGTTACGTTCGGCAGTCTTACTGCTGCAGGTTCACCGTATCAGTTTATTGTGACAGGAACAGTGGGAAGCTGTACGGGAACAGATACGATTAACGTCATCGTAAATCCGATACCTGTTACATCTTCGATCACCGGCTCAACTACAGTATGCGCGAATGATATCGGAAGTATTTATTCAGTTACTCCGATCATCGGAAATTATACATGGGCTGTAACAGGAGGAATCATTTCATCGGGGCAAGGAACAAATTCCATCGGTGTTGACTGGGGATCAGCGGGCGCAGGAACTGTTTCTGTTTTTGATACCACGGGAGCAGGATGTCATGGCGCGTTACAATCACTCAACGTAACCATCAATCCTGTTCCTGTAACGTCACCGATAGTCGGACCGGACAGTGTTTGTCAGAACAGCGCAACATCGTATTTCATTTTTCCGAATGCGGGATCAACATACAACTGGATTGCAACCGGAGGAATTATTTCCGGAAGCTCGACAGCACCATTTGTCAGTGTCACCTGGGGTGTTGCAGGAAGCGGATCAGTAACCGTTACCGAAACAAATGCCGTGGGATGCGTTGGTACGCCTCAATCAATCAGCATTGTTATCAATCCAATTCCGGTACCCGTAACCATATTTGGTAATGCGAATCTTTGCCAGGGCGATACCCTTCAACTTTATTACACAACCGCTGCTCTGGGGTCAACGTATAATTGGGTAGTGTCAGGCGGATCACTCGTATCAGGGCAGGGAAGCGACAGCGTTTTCGTCAACTGGGGAGCAGCCGCATTCGGTTCTGTCACTGCGCTTGAAACAAATTCATTCGGATGCACGAGTGACTCGTCAACTTTTTTTGTGACGCTAAATCCTCCGCCGGTAGCAACCATATTTCCTGATTCAGCATCTGTTTGCAACAACAGTCCGTACCCGGTTTCGGGGTCTGTGAACATCGGAACAATTCGCTGGACTACTACCGGCAGCGGAACATTCAATGATACCACCATCGCATCTCCTGTTTACAATCCGGGTGTTACCGATACCGGTTATGTTACACTTATGATGGTGGTAACTAGCCCTCCATGCTCAGATGATACAGCAACAATTGTTTTATTTTTTACTTCGAGTCCGATCATTACATTGACTGCCACACAAAGCGCCATTTGCCAGGGTAACAACGATACGTTGATTGCAACGGGTGGCGGAACGTATTTATGGTTACCGAACGGAGAGGTTACTGACACAATTATTGTCAGCCCTCTCCTTACCACAACCTATACAGTTACGGTATCTACTGGTGTCGGTTGTGTCAGTGTCGATTCAATGGTTATTACTGTTGATACACTGCCGTTAACTTCACCTATTATCGGAATAGATTCTGTTTGTGCAAATGATACGAACGTCATCTATACAATTTTACCACACATCGGAAATTATGTGTGGACAGTTACAGGCGGAGTTGTTACTGCCGGGCAAGGAACAGATTCCATTTATGTAAACTGGGGACCTGCAGGCGCCGGAACGGTTTCAATGATTGACACAACCGCTGCCGGATGTTCTTCGTTGCCGCAAAGTGTAAATGTTGTTATCAGTCCGCTGCCGGCTACATCGCCAATCACCGGTCCTGATACTGTTTGTGAAAACAGCAGCATGTCATATTTTGTTTCTTCAACTCCTGGTTCAACTTACAACTGGTCAGTAAGTGGCGGCGCGATTAACGGAAGTTCAACGGGAAGTTTTATCAGTGTGACATGGGGACCAGCTGGTGTCGGATTTGTGACTGTTAGCGAAATCAATGCAACCGGTTGCAACGGAACTCCGCAATCAAAGAGCATTGTGATCAACGCAGTTCCTTTGCCTGTACTTGTTCTTGGAAATGCGATTCTTTGTGAAGGCGATACCATTCAGTATTACTATACCTTGTTAACAGCCGGATCCATTTATAACTGGAATGTGACAGGTGGTGTATTGGTTTCCGGACAAGGCACCGACAGTATCCTGGTGAACTGGGGAACTGCAGGAATCGGTTCAATCGTCGTTCTTGAAACAAATCTTGCAGGATGTACCAGCGACACATCTATTTACAACGTGACATTAAATCCTCGCCCTGTTGCATCAGCATTACCTGATTCAGGAACTGTTTGTCAAAACAGCGCGTTCTCGATTTTTGGATCAGCGAACATCGGTACGATTCATTGGACAACTTCCGGAACCGGTACGTTCAGCGATACGACCTATGCATCACCGGTTTATAGTCCTGGTTCGGTGGATACCGGTTACGTTACTTTGACCATGGTGTTATCGAATGCCCCTTGTCCGAATGATACAGCTGTTGTGGTTATCTATGTTTCTCTGAGCCCGACAGTGACTATTGCGGCAACTCAAACCACCATTTGTTTTGGTGACACTGATACATTAACAGCGACAGGTATTGGTGTGTACAGATGGACTCCGGGTGGCGATACCACGTCGACGATTTATGTGCATCCTGTTCTTACAACCACCTATGTTCTTACTGTTACGAATGTGTTTGGTTGCAGCACATCAGATTCAATTCTTGTTACTGTAATTCCTCCGGGAATTCCTGATGCAGGTGCTGATCAGATTATCTGTATAGGTGACTCTGCAAATTTCATCGGTAGTTTTCAAAATGCCGGCGGATTAAAATGGAGCACACTGGGGGATGGGATATTTTTACCGGATTCAATTTCGCCAATGGTTACTTACGTTCCCGGTGTGAATGATTCTGCAACGGGCGGAGTGAACATCGTTCTGGTGACAACCGGTGCCTGTCTGAATTTAACCGACACGATTCATGTTTCAGTGGATCAGTTTCCTGTTGTGTATGCTGGACGTGATACGCTTTTAACCGGAGGGCCGATCTCCGGTGCAACTATTCAGTTAACCGGAGTTGTTGCGAATGTGACCAGTGTAACGTGGAGAACATCTGGAACAGGAACATTTTCACCAGACACTACTTCGCTGAATGCTGTTTATACACCGAGTGTTCCGGACTATGATCTCGATTCAGTAATCATTACCCTGACAACGCTTGGCGGGTGCAGACCGGCGATCGATCATCTTGTTATTACTTTTTCACCATTCAATATTCCGAATGTGATTTCTCCATATCCAAGTTCACCGGGATTCAACGATTTCTTTGAAATCAAAAATCTTCCACCGGGAAGTGGATTAAAAATCTGGGATCGTTGGGGAACACTGGTTTTTGTTTCTGATTACTACCGCAACGATTGGGATGCAGCGGAATCAACCTCTGACACTTTTTATTATGTGCTCACTACGGATAAAAAAGAATACAAAGGTTGGATCCAGGTATTCAGGAATTAAATGCGTCTGAAAAAAAGGAATCAGTATTTATATTTTGTTCGTGTCAACAGAGCCACACGAACGTCTTTCCTATAAAACTTCAACGAGATCATCTGATCATTTAGTTTTGATCTCGGCAGTTCAATTTTAAAATCATTTCATGAAAAACGTATGGATGCCTGTAGTTGCTATAGCACTTATTTTCTCAAATGAAGTTTTACTTGCGCAGAATAAAATCACAGAAGGAAAGATAAAATTTGCAATTACGTTTCCAAAGTCCAAACCGGGAGACAAATATCTGGCAATGATGCCCAAAGAAAAGATCATTTATTTTAAAGGAGGTAATTCACGGACAGAATCGAGTACTCCTATGGGCAACGTAATCAGTTTACATTTTTCTAAATCCGGTGAAAACTATACGTGTGTTGACAGGAATGGAACAAAGACTGCGATGAAAACAACCGACCAGGACATGAAAGAGTTTAAAGGCAGACTTGGAATGGAGAAGCCGCTTGTAAAACTCACGACAGAAACAAAAAAGATAGCGGGCATCAATTGCAAAAAAACAATCGTGACCTATAACAACAAAGACGGAAAAAAAGTTCTTGATGTCTGGTATACAAATGAAATCGTTGCACCTAACTCAAACGATAATTTTATTGAAGGCATTCCCGGTTTCATGATGGAGTACACAGCTGTTGATAAAGATGAAACCATGCTGATCACCTGTGCATCTGTAGAAAGAATAAAAGTTTCTGATGACCTGTTTAAAATTCCGGAAGGTTATACCGTGAAAACAATGAAGGAGATAATGGGGCAATAACAGAGCACTAAAAACCAGGAATCCTCTCAAACCTCTCTCACCATCAGCTTCTCACTAAAATTTCTCAGTTGAGTTTTTCTCTCTTCGGGAACAGTTATGAGATCAAGCGAACGGATCGCTTCCTGAAAAAACTCATCCGTTTTTTTTTCTGCCGCTTCACGTATCTTCAACGAAGAAAAAATTTCTTTCACAGCAGTAATCTTTTTTTGCGAATCAAATTCTTTCATGGTGAGCCATCGTCTCAATTCCTCCAGATCTTTTTCAGTAGATGTTTCCAACGCTTTCAAAAGAAGAAAAGTTTTTTTATTGGAAAGAATATCACCGCCTATCTGTTTCCCGAATTTTTGTTCGTCTCCGTATACATCGAGTATATCATCGTGTAACTGAAATGCAATGCCGATATTTTTTCCGAAGTTATACAGGTGTGTCGAATCGGTTTCGTTGGCTCCCGCGATCATCGCACCTGTCTTTAACGAACAGGCAAGCAACACCGCTGTCTTCAACGTAATCATGCGGAGGTATTGATCAATCGAAACATCATCTTCCGATTCATAATTCATATCGAACTGTTGCCCTTCGCAAACTTCGATGGCTGTCTGATGAAAGAGTTCCATTACATTCCTGAGAGAGCGATCATTTACCTGCATCATCAACTCACAGGATTTAACAAACATCGTGTCGCCCGAAAGAATAGCGATGTCCGCATTCCATTTTTTGTGAACGGTTTCCTTCGACCTGCGCAACGATGCTTTGTCCATGAGGTCGTCGTGCAACAAAGTGAAATTGTGAAATACTTCAATGCCAAGAGAAGGAGCAATGGCTTCTTTATAATCACCATCGAAAAGTTCAGTTGCCATTAAAACGAATGACGGGCGCAATCGCTTACCTCCGAGAGAAAGCATGTAACGAATGGGATCGTATAATTCTGCCGGTGAAGAACGAAGCCGGATTTTTTTTAACTCCTCCTCAACGATGTTCTGAAAAAAAGATGGCTCATGCATTAAGCAAAAGTAATTTATCAAAGTCAATTATCAATTAGCGGCACTAATTGATCAATTAAATTTTCAATTTGAATTTTTAAAAACAGGAAAGAATCTGTCAGATAATAAAACAGAGGATGATATTCCTTGATCAAGGAATATTGATGAATTGACATCGAGCAAGCTACGCGAGAACATAATGGCTGTTCCCGATGATGGCCTTAATCCCGGCTTCAAGAGAGGTCGGTTCGTGTTCGAGCAACATCCGCATTTTGGTAACATCGGGTTTTCTCCGTGTCATGTCACCTTCTTTAAGTTGAGGAAGATGAATAATCTTAGACCTGGAATTAGTAAGTTTCACAATCAACTTTGCGAGTTCAAGAATCGTAATCTCATTGTCAGTCCCGATGTTCGCGACATCATTTACGATCAGGTTGTTGTAAAACGCATTCACTGTTGCATCGAGGTGATCATCAATGTAGCAAAACGTTCGTGTCTGGCTGCCATCACCGTAAATGCTGATTTCCTTGTCTTTCATGGCAGCGGCAAGAAATTTCGAAATCACAAAATCAGTACTTTGCTTAGGACCATACGTATTAAATAGCCGGAAAATGGTAAAGTCAAGGTCGTATTCTTTTTTGAAGGAACGCAGGTACGCTTCACCTGCATTTTTTACAATGGCATAGGGAAGTCTTGAGTTTAAAGGAGTCGTATGTTCGTTCTGGGGATATTCAACCGGTTCACCATATACTTCGGAAGAGGAAGAATAAAAAATCCGTTTTACACCACTGTTTTTTGACAAGTTCAGAATGTTGTTGATGCCGGTCATATCATTAAGCACCATCACGGGATGTGCTAACGTACGCTTAACTCCAACCATTGCTGCATAGTGGAACACGTAATCAAAACCATACGAATGAAAAATACTCGAGATATCTTTGAAATCATTTACGTCGGATTTGATAAACTTTACGTTGTGATGAACAGATTTGGGAACTTTGGAATGTGAGCCCGTGTTCAGGTTATCCGCGATGACGATGAAATTTTCAGCGTCTTTTGAAAGCCGCTCTGCAAGACTGCTTCCGATAAAACCAGCTCCTCCTGTAATAAGTATCTTTCTATTCATGGTGGTATTTTTTATGTCGGTTGGTTACAAAACCAAATTTGAGATTTTATTTGATTCAGAAAATAATATTTACACCAACAACCGACAATCATAGGCGAATAAATTCTTTTCAAACATAAAGAATAAGGAACTAAGATTCAATAAGCGATAACAGGTATTTTCCGTAGCCGCTCTTTATCAAAGGTTTAGCAATTTCTGCAAGCTGGTCTTTATTGATATATCCCATGCGGTAGGCCACTTCTTCGATACAACCGATTTTCAAACCCTGTCTTTCTTCAATCACCTGGACGAACTGTGCTGCCTGCATAAGTGAAGCGAAAGTACCCGTGTCGAGCCATGCCGTTCCACGGTCAAGAATACCGACTTTTAGTTTTCCCTCTTTGAGATAATTTTTGTTTACATCCGTTATTTCATATTCTCCCCGTGCACCTGGTTTTAATTTTTTTGCAATGTCAACCACAGTATTATCATAAAAATACAATCCCGGAACCGCATAATTCGATTTGGGTTTCAATGGTTTCTCTTCAATGGAAATCGCTTTGTTGTGTTGATTGAATTCTACAACACCATATCGTTCCGGATCGGAAACATGATAGGCAAACACCACTCCGCCATCCGGATCTTTATTCTCCTGCAACAACCGGCCAAGCCCGGCTCCGTAAAATATATTATCGCCGAGTACAAGAGCGACCTTTTCTTTCCCGATAAATTTTTCACCGATTACAAATGCCTGTGCGAGTCCGTTCGGTACCGATTGTTCTTCGTAACTGAATTTACAGCCGATTGCGGAACCATCACTCAATAATTTTTTAAAACTCGGAAGATCATGCGGAGTTGAGATGATGAGAATTTCATTGATACCCGCCATCATCAAGACCGACAGGGGATAATAAATCATCGGCTTGTCATACACAGGCATCAGTTGTTTACTCATTGCAAGAGTGAGCGGATGCAAACGTGTGCCGGAGCCGCCGGCGAGGATTATTCCTTTCATGTTTTTTACGGATTACAAGGATTAAGAGATTAATTATACCGACACAATAAAGACACTGGCGCGAAATAAACAATTTTCAATTTTCAATTTTCAATTTTTCAACAGTATCCTTTCTAATTTGCAGGTCATCCAATTCCACATCTTCGTCCTCATCATAAATCTGTATCAAAGGTTCCTGTAGAAATGCTTTTGTAGTCATTAGTTTTTCGAGTGACAGTAAAAGTGTCGGAAGAAAAATAAGGTTAGAGCACATGGCAATCAGCAATGTTACCGATATCAACATTCCCAATGCCGATGTTCCTCCGAATCCCGACGCTGTAAAGATGAAAAATCCGCTGAATAAAATCACTGCCGTGTAAATCATACTTACCCCCGTTTCATTAATTGTTTTTGAAACGGTTCGTGAAATACTACCGCCATGCAGCCGCAATTCCTGGCGGTACTTCGTAAGAAAATACATCGTACCATCCGAAGCAATACCGAAGGCAATGCTGAAGATGAGAATGGTGGAGGGTTTCAGCGGAATACCGAAGAAGCCCATCATGGCTGCTGTAATCATCAGCGGAAAAAGACTTGGTATAAGCGAAATGAGAATCATTCTAAAAGACATGAACAATAAAAACATGACCGAGCCGATCAGGAGAATGGCGAGCAAAACACTTTCTTTCAAATTGATCAACAGATAATCGTTGTTCTTTAGAAAGATGATGGAGTTACCCGTCATGCTCACGTTGTATTGTTTCGGATCGAAAATAGAATCTATTCTCGGTTTAATTTCACCAAGCAGTTTTTTCATTTTTATGGAACCGATATCGGCCACCTGGAAACTAATTCGTGTAAATTGTTTTGTGCTGTCAATGATGGAACGGAACATCCGCTGGTTTTCACGTGCACTTGTCGCATAGCCCGAAAGCCTTGCCATCTCTTCTACGTTGGGGATCACATAATATTTTACTTCATTGTCATTCAACCCCTGGTAGGAAAATTTTATCCCTTCAGCAACGGAAACCGGTTTTGAAAACTCCGGGTAGCCGGCAATCATTTTCTGAAGCCGGTTAATTTTATACAACGTCGGTAACGTCAAAGCGCCGCCGCGTTTTTTTGTATCAACGGCTATTTCAAAAGGAAGAACGCCGTGAAAATTTTCTTCAAAGAATTTTAAATCGGTGTAGATAATGTCTTTCTTCGGAAGATCATCCACGACAAAACCTACGGTGGTAATTTTACTGATACCGTAAATGCTCAACATGACCACGATCATCACAAAAGCATAAATCCTCCAGCGAAAAAAATGAACCCAGCGATCAACCCTCACCAAAATAAAATTCAAACGTTTGCTGTCAAGATGTCTCACCTGTTTACTTGATGGCGGCGGAAGAAAACTGAAAACGATGGGAATGAAAATAAGGGAGATCAAATAGGTGAGCATCACATTCAGTGCGGCAATAATACCGAATTCCTGAAGTACTTCGCTGCGTGTGAAATAGAAAACCAGGAAGCCGATTGCTGTTGTGACGTTGGCAAAAAATGTTGTGACGCCGATGCGCTGAATGCTTCTTTGCAGCGCTTTGATTTTGTTTCCATGTTTATTGAATTCCTGCTGATATTTATTCAAAAGCAAAATGCAATTTGGGATTCCGATCACAATAATGAGAGGTGGAATCAAACTTGTTAAGATGGTAATTTTAAATCCGAATAAATCCAGCGTGCCGAACGACCAGATGACTCCGACGATTACCACGATCATCGGAAATAAAACAGCTAAGTGCGAACGAAAAAAAAGGTAAAGAATAATTGTAGTGACTAACAACGCAAGCAAAAGAAACAATTTCATCTCGCTCAGAATCTTTTGCGAGACAGCGGTTCTGATGTAAGGCAATCCCGAGTAATGAAGCGAAAGATGATTTTTCGCCGCGAACTTATCAGCCGCATCTTTCACCTGGTTCACCGTTTCAATCCGGCTTTTGGTATTGAGTTTATTCTGATCAAGCGTGATTGCCATCAACGTAACATTGGTCTTGTTGTTGAAAAGTAATCCCTGGTAAAAGGGAAGTTTGTCAACCTGATTTTTTATCCGATCAACTTCGTTCTGGCTGGTTGGTCGCTGCGTGACCAGTGGTTTAAAATCGAGACGCTCAAGACTGTCATTTCTCTCTAGGTGAAAACATCGGCCGACAGAAACAACTTCCTGTATTCCTTCAATGTTTTTTACCGTGTTAGTGAGATTATACCAACCATTAAAAATGTCGAGCTTAAAAATATCAGGACTTTGAAAACCGATCACCATAACGGTTCCGTCTTCTCCGAATTTCTCCTTGAATTTAATGTATTCATTATAGGAAGAATCAGAAGCGGGTAAGATTTTCGCGGACTCATAACTTAGCTTGACAAAGCTTGCCCGGTAGCCCATGAAAGCCGTGATCACAAACAAAGCGATCAGGAGGGAAATCCGCTGACGTAAAATAATTCTGGCAACAGCTTTAAGCATACGTTGATATGAACCTGTTTGTCGAAGGCAAGGTGGGTAAAGTTAACAAAAAGATATATCGACGAAAGAGGAGTTCAGCGGTTTACCTTCTACTTTTAAAGACTAAAATATCTGAAGGACATTATGCAATTACGAGAAAACTTTATTGCAAATCATAATTGTCCGGGGAATATTTTTTGTCGCTTTGAATATGCCGTCACCATTGGTTTCTGCCTTATTGACCTCACCCCAACCCCTCTCCGAGGGAGAGGGACTAATCCCTGCTATCGATAGATGTTTCAAGAGCTGAGTATCTTTTTTGTCCGACAGTAGTGGGTATTTATATTTTTAAGATGGATTCTAATAATCCTCCTTAAAACGGAATAATTAATTTGAAACAAATATTCCTACCCATATTATACAATCCATAATGCCCGTTAGTCGATTGAGAATAATATTCAAAATATTTAAGTCTGCTTAAATGCGATTGATAATCCGTATTGAATAAATTATTTAACTGGATCTGAAACTGAAAAATTAATTTTTTTGTGTAGTTGACAGAGCAGTTGACCCCCACATTGTAAAGAACGTAGCCGGGAGTTGCCGTTTCGGTTTGATTCAATGCTAAGTACCGGTTTTGTGCGGCATTAATATCTGCTTCTGCGATTAACGTTACAAGTGAAATAACGTTGGATTTTGTTTTGATATTCTGATTGATGGTACTTAATAATTTCATCGGCGGAATTTGTGGCAAATATTCTCCGTACATGCCTTTATTTTTATATAGCGGTTCCAGATTAAATCCATGTACGAGAGAAAAATAATTAATGAAGGAAAAACCTTTAATGGATTTTGGATGGATATTGATCATGCTTTCAACTCCATAAAGTTCTGCAGCTCCTTGTTGATATTGATACGTTTTATTTCCCGGAACGATCTCCAGGGGATTCCCGTTCGGGTCAACCACCTGAATTAAATAAATATATTTCTCGAAGTCAGTATAATAAATATTCAAGCTGGCATCAACATCTTTATAATTGATACTCATTCCAAAATCAGCTTGCCAGCAATATTCCGGAACAAGATCTTTCTTTCCGATAAAATAAGAATGCGCACTCCCATCCAATCCATTAGAAGCAAATTCGGATACATGAGGAGCGCCGGTTCCCCGTGCAAAATTTGTTTTAATGTTTACGTGATCATTAATTAAAAATGTTGCTCCAACATCTGCGAATATTCCGTTAAATCTTTTTTTGAAAGCCGGGAATAAAAGTTTTGCTCCCATCGTATCAGGAGGGAATACTTGCGTAACCACCCCGTTGGCTGTATCCTCGCGGGAATAAAGATCATTGCCAATTACTTTTCGGGAGTTATAACCAATGCCGCTGCTGAGCGTCCACTTCTGATGTCTCCATTTGGCAAAAATGAATGAACCAATATCTAATAAACGATAATCCGGAATCGGTACATCATTCGCATTGATATTAGTATTGGTTTGATACATCCCATTAATTCCAACAACCGTTTCAACCTGCGAAATTTTTGGCAGGTGATAACGCCAGTCGTAATTCCATGAATTCAGTCTCAGGGAAACTCCCAGTCGATCCGAATTAATGGGAGAATCATATTCGCTACGATTATTTTGTTGGAATGATAACATACCATCAATGCTGCTGTTATCTCTGAAAATATAGTGGTTGTTACTATAAATCCGGTAATGCTGAATGTGCTGATAAACCGGGCTCAAACGGTATGAATTCAATTCGTCATCCGGAACGATCGGTCTGGAAGTGATGGTATCGTAATGGTCATCATAAACCGCCTTAGTAAATTTTCGCGTAAGCGAATCTCTGCTGCCGTCAGGGATCTCCTGCGAATTATCATAAAATGTAAAATTAATATTCGAAGAACCATTATACGTTTTATGAACGATCGTTGCGGAACCATTCGCCTCACGAAAACCGGTATTATAAACTCTCCCATCAAGCTTGTTACTGTAATTTTTTGCGATCCGGTAAGAACCACGCACTGCAAATCCCCAATAACTATTTCCATACGTCAAGCGAATACCGTTTCCGATTAATCCATTGTTGCTTTGATATTCGGAAAACATTCGGCCATGAATGACCTTGTCGACATCCTTTGGCATAGAGGGAATAAGAGAAATTAATCCGCCGAGTGCATCGGGGCCATCCATCAAACAGGTGGGCCCGAGTGTTACCTCTGCCCGCTCGATGTTGTACATATCGACAGGTAATACTTCTTCGTCTTCAAATTGCTGTCCCTCGACAGGCACACCGTCGTAATTGGTTTCAATGCGGTTGTAACCCAGCCCGTGAATGAATGGTTTGGAAACATTCGGCCCCGTTTTTACGGCATTCAAACCCGGAACATTTTTCACCAACACATCAATGAGGTTGGATTCTGTAGTCTTCTCAATAGCTATTGATGTAACTATTTTTATTGAACTTGGTTCTTCTTTTAACAGATATTCCCTGCTAAACTCAGTGACCACGACTTCCTTGAGCATACTGTGAGTAGAATGTAAAAATATCTGATAGTTGTTCTTGGAAGGATTAATTTCAAACGTATCCGTTGTATAACCGATTGTTACAATAATCAATTTTGCTGATGGATTATTTTCTGGAATAAGTAATTTGAATTTCCCCGACTCATCCGTACTCGTTCCTATGAAAGTATTGAGAACAATCACATTGCAAAAGGGCAGCGGCAGCTTAGTCTCAGCATCTTTAACGATACCCGTTACAGAAAAGGAGTTATCAGTAGTATCATTTGCTGCTTCCTTTACATTTCCTTTCTGTGCAAATAATGGAATGCAGAAAGGTAAAATGAAAAAAAAAAGCATGGCCTTTTTCGTCATGCAACAAATATACTGCAAAGCAATATTCACGAAATAATAATTTCCGCAAACTATAAACACTGTTTAATAAACATCTCCGCCGCAGAGCAGCGGAGTATTTGATGGAGCTTCCTGCTCGCAGTTGTCAAATACACAAGTTTACATTCAAATAAATGAACCATGATTGGTATGTGTGATTACTTCAAACGACCCGCTATGCTGTAATATTTAGACAGTTGAAAGTGCATCTTAAAATTATTTTGTCATAAACTGAAAAATTGTATGTTTGCTTTTAATAAAATAAATTGCAAACCTACCGATGAAAATTATTCCAATTACATTATTATTCCTTTCAATTACTGTTGCCTTGCTGGCACAAACAGACTCCAAAACGGACCCCCGCTTTCAGAAGTTCCTTGACAAAATAGCCGCGTCTAAAGGAGTTACCGCTAACGTGGAACCCAAAGCATCTTCCAATCATTTCTACAAAACTTACAATGATTTCCTGGCGGGCAAACCGGCACCTGACATTCTGCTAAAGGGCCCAAGGACATCAAACGCATTTGGTTCCAATGTTAGTTATGAGGTCACTAAAAATGACAAATCAAACAAGATAAATGTAAAAGACCTCGCAGCTGAATACTGGGGCTTTTGCGACCGTTTTGGAAATTTATTCCGTTTGTATGAAAATGATTCTTACCAGGTATTTATGGTGGGTAAGATTTGTCAGTATGTTAAAGCGGGAGAATGTTACGGCACATTAAAACCTGACAGTACTTTCGCGCTACAATATGGCAATGATTACCTTGGACCAAATGCCTTATATTCTGACTATGCCTCAACAGGTGTCAACGGAGAAATCATCAATCTCGATGCCAGCCTCAATGGCAAAAGTAAAGAGCTTGAAAAGCTTATGTCTTCCCACCCCGAAATCTACAAAGCCCTGCTCGCTGATGAAAGCAAAGACAAATACGTTGGTGTCAAATACATGAAACGGGAGAATCTTACTTTTAAAATACAGCATTACATAAAGGAATATAATAAACTTTAATGTGATCGGGTTGTTCACGCTTTACCTTATTTGATTATCATCCACTAAAGTTTTTATTTCGGTTTGATCGTTTCGCCTATGTTTCGCTGAATCAATTTCTTTATTTGTAATAATTGGCAAACCAAGAGCATATAAAAATTCACAAGGATCCGATCGTGACCTAAACTGAAAATGTCCTGCAGAAATGCGAAACATTTTTCGTTTCTCTCCGCTTCTGCGCTATAATAACCAGTGTCATTTCCGCATCCTTCCACACTCTTCCGCGCAAAAATGTTTCTGTTGGGATCGCAGGTCATGGATTTCTTTCTGGCTGGGAATTGTTTTCATGATCAGTTGCGACAAATGCATCGCGCATTTTTCATATTAAGTTAAACAGATGAAATCATGATCCCGTTCAATTGTGCAACGGTCCACGTTGCTGCTGTTGCTGCAAATGCAATTCTTGTTTATCCGAATCCATTCAGCACATCCATCTTTATTGTCATAAATAATGCATCGCAAATCAGCAAGTCCGAAATGAGAATATACAATGTTTTGGGGGCGGAAGTGATGAATGCTGTTATTACGAAACAAATAACCACTCTTAAAGCGGATCATCTTGCTTCCGGAATTTATTTTTACAAAGTGATCAGCAACAATAAAACAATACAATCAGGGAGGTTGGTTTCACAACAATAAATTATATAAATGTAAATGCACTCTATGCTGGTAGCCGTCAGTACATGGCTTTTATTAAAGTAAAGACAGTGCCGGAAATATTTATGGACGAACCAAATATGACAACTTGTTTTCAGATGAACACAGGTTGATACAATATTTTAATTCTTTCCGTCTTGAAAATTCCAATTGGAGTAACAGACTTTATTTATTCAGCATATCTGAAGTTAGAAAATGTAAGTTAGAAAACTAATGGTGCTGCATCAGGGAAAACATATCACTACTGTCCGACAAAAAAGATACTCACCTTTTGAAACATCTATCGATAGCAGGGATTAGCCCCTCTCCCTCGGAGAGGGGTTGGGGTGAGGTCAATAAGGCAGAAACCAATGGTGACGGCATATTCAAAGCGATAAAAAATATTCCCCGGACAATAGTGAAAGTAATTAATAACATACTTATTTAAAAAAAAATGAGAAAGATACTTGCAATCGTTGTAATAGTTTTTATTTCATTGTCTGTATCCGGACAAAACTTTGAAGGCAAAATTATTTACAGGAATTCCTTCAAGAGTAAAATATCGCTGATGACGGATGAACAATTTAATACTGCGATGGGAACCCGGCAGGAGTATTATATAAGGGGCGGGAATTACAAATCGGTAAGCAACGGAGCATTATCAGAATGGCAACTTTACATCGGTTATGAGAATAAGGTATATACTAAGATGACCAACTCTGATACGCTGCTTTGGACGGATGGAAGTAAGAGTGCCGACACCATTCGTAAAACGGAAATTAACAGGGATGCACTAGTGATTCTCGGGTATCATTGTGATGAGTTGATATTCACATTTACCAATAGCGTTCGTACATTTTATTTCAGTTCCGGGCTTCCGATGGACCCGCAGCTGTATGTTCATCATACATTCGGCAACTGGTACGATTACCTGTTGTGGGCACATGCTGTTCCTTTAAAAATGATCATCGACAATCCAAATTTTACGATGGAGTCAGAAGCAACGGAGGTACAGCCCCTTAAACTTGATGACAAAGAATTCCAGCTTCCTGTAAATGCCAAATCGAAAAAGAGTCCTTATTGATTTATTAAGAATAAATTCTTAAAGAAGGCCTCGAATCTTCTCAACTGCTTTTTATTGTGAAATAGATTCTTACAGAATGACGACCTGCAAATCCCGGTGTCATTCTGTAAGAATCTATTTCTATAGTTATAGAGGACTGCGAACTGAATTTTTGGTGTTTGAAATTTATTTTTGAAAATGCTTGCATATCTGTTTTCTTTTATCGTATATTTGCGATATAAAATAAAGGACAATGGCTCATAACAAGAAAGAGGAATTCAGTAAAAGAGAAAATGAACTGGCCGATTTTGCCAATGCCATCAGTCATCCCGCACGGGTAGCCATCCTCAAACAAATTGCAGACCAGGAAACCTGTATCTGCGGAGAGATTGTCGAAGTATTGCCGCTTGCCCAATCAACCGTTTCACAGCATCTCAAAGAACTTTTGAAGGCTGAACTCATTACCGGTACAGTCGATGGCGTGAAATCCTGCTATTGCATCAACTGGAAAACGTTTGAGAAGTTCGAAAAAACTTTTAATGAATTTTTCAAAAGAACAAATTCCAACAATCCAAAGTGTTGTTAACCTATAAATATAAATACAATGAACCACCTCACACCTGTCGACGCAAACACATTTCCACGAATGCATGTCAGTATTTACGTAAGCGACATTCAGAAGTCAGTTGAATTTTATTCTAAATTTTTCGGCCAGGAACCTGCAAAGGTGAAACCGGATTACGCGAAGTATATCTTAGACAGTCCTTCGCTTATTATCTCATTTGTGGAGAACAAGGAAAGAGTGCAATCAAACTTCGGTCACCTCGGTTTCCAGGTAGAAACGCCGGAAGATCTGAATATCAAACTTTGGGTGGCGAAAAAGAATAATCTTGTTGCCAAAGAAGAGACCGGGACTAATTGCTGCTATGCAAAGCAGGATAAATTCTGGGTACAAGATCCTGACGGAGTGCAATGGGAGGTGTATTATTTTCATGAAGATGCGGAGTTTAACGATCCTCATTTTGAATTGAGCGAAACAACGGTTTGCTGTTCTTTGAAAGACAAATCAGAAAGTGAACTTAGCGAATTGACGACCGAAAAATCCTGTTGCTAAAATAAAGAGATACGATATGATAAAAGTTTTATTCCTGTGCATCCACAACTCAGCACGAAGCCAGATGGCAGAAGCATACTTGAAAAAATTTGGTGATGATAAATTTTTTGTAGAAAGTGCCGGACTGGAATCAGGTAAATTAAATCCGCTTGCTGTGGAGGTAATGCTGGAAGATGGTATTGACATTTCAAAAAATCAAACAAAGGATGTCTTTGACTTTTTCAAAGAAGGAAGATTGTATCACTATGTGATAACGGTATGCGACGAAGCAAACGCAGCGAGATGTCCGATTTTTCCGGGAGTTCATAAAAAAATCAACTGGAGTTTTACAGATCCTTCTTCATTGACAGGTTCGCAGGAGGAGAAACGGATCATTACAAGAGAAGTCAGGGATAAAATTAAAGCATCCGTTCTGAAATTTATTGGTGAAGTAGAAGTGAAATGAAAAAATACATAGCTGAATGTATCGGCACCTTTGCCTTGGTGTTTTGCGGAACAGGTGCGATCATTATTGATCAGCAAACAGGTGGACAAATCGGACACATCGGAATCGCAATTACCTTCGGGCTGATTGTGATGGCGATGATTTATTCATTTGGTAATATTTCAGGCGCGCATTTTAACCCGGCGGTTACCATTGGTTTTTCAGTCGCTGGACTTTTTCAACGCAAAGAAATTCTGCCGTTCATTGCCAGCCAGGTGATCGGTGCATTTGCCGCATCAGGATTATTAAAATTTCTTTTTCCGGAGAACTTGCATCTTGGCGCTACATTTCCTGCAAATTCTCAAATGCAATCTTTCATTTTCGAATTAGTGCTTACATTCTTTTTAATGCTTGTGATACTTTTCACTTCACATGGATCAAAAGAAACTGGTATCGTGGCAGGACTTGCCATTGGTTCAACTGTTTTATTGGAAGCGATGTTCGCTGGACCTATTTCCGGAGCATCCATGAACCCTGCAAGAAGTTTAGCACCTGCAATTGTATCGGGTAATCATGCTGCTCTGTGGATTTATCTGACAGCACCTTTTGTCGGAGCTTTTGCCGCCACAATTATTTTTAAGATCATGCGAGACGACAAGAATATCAAAGATTAATCACTGAATCTTTCTTTGAAGTTCGCTTTGTGACTTTATGGTTTATTTTATTTTTCCTTTAATGTACGATCACTTACGCAAACTCAATCCTGATTGGATCCATCGTTTTCATTCCGAGCAATCCGCTTGCCTTGTCGCGGTTAATGGAAAGTTTGAGATAGCCTTCGCGGTTAAACAGCGCGACAATTTCTCCGGCATCAGAATCAAAATAATTTTTGCTGATACGGCGAATGTCGTATTCAGTCCGGCGTAGAAAAATTGTAAACGGACGATCGTTGCGAACTTTTTCAAATAACTCTCTCGTGATATTTGAAATAATATTGCCGAAGGAGTCAATATAAATAACAGCACCTCGAATAACCGACTGATCAACTGTTGGCTGAGTATGAAAACTTCTGACCATTTCTCCTGTGAGTTCGCCGGCTTCTTCAAGTTTTGTTCCCTTTGAATACGAAGAAAGGACGGATAAAAAGTGATTGTTTACTTCGTACGATGAAGCATCTTCGGCAACCGGCAGCCGGAAAATTTCCTTATCGGTCTCACCGAGAATGAGAGAAAAAATTCCACTGTCTTCCCCGATAAAATAATGACCGTTTGATTTTACAACAAGGAAGTTTCGCTGGTCATTTTTGTTTTTCTCTGTAATGTTTCCCGCGATACCGATGAAATGCAGTGTGCCTTTCGGAAATTTTTCAAAACAATTACGGATTACAAAAGATGCCTGGAGAATATCGAAGTGTTCAATCTCGTGACTGATATCAACCAATTGAATGTCCGGACTTCTGCTCATCAACTCGCCTTTAAATGAAGCGAGGTAATGATCGCGGAGTCCCCAATCAGTTGTCAAAGTAATAATGGGCATAGGAAAAATACTGATCAGTGATGTTAATAACTTCTGTTCATGCGTCCGCCAAAAGTACTGATATTTGTATAGTATTGAAACGAAATTTTTCAGCAGGAGTAAAACTCTTCCGTTCCTATTGAGGTTCGGTACCTGTTTTTAATCGGTCTGCAAATACTAACTTTACAAACGAAACGACTTGAGCGAAGTAATTATTCCCATAGACACATTTAACCCTGTCGAATTTTTCGGAGTAAACGACAGCAACCTTGAAGTACTCAGAAAAAGTTTTCCTGAACTGAAATTAGTCGCCCGCGGCAATGAAATCAAGGTGATCGGTGATGAAAAAAACATTCATGTCTTCAGCGAGAAGATTAACCGTCTTATTCAGCATTACCAGAAGTTCGGGAGTCTGACTGCCGACAATGTGGAGCATTTTCTTTCCGAGAAAGGAAAAGATCCCGTGCCGAATGGTCAACCTACCAATGATGTACTTGTGTTTGGCCAAAACGGAATCATGGTTCGCGCACGAACGGTGAACCAGAAAAAATTAGTGGAGAGCGCAGAGAAGAACGACATCGTATTCGCCATTGGTCCCGCGGGAACCGGGAAGACATATACTGCCGTTGCACTTGCCGTTCGCGCGCTGAAGAATCGGGAGATTAAAAGAATCGTTCTCACTCGTCCGGCAGTGGAAGCCGGCGAGAACCTCGGATTTCTTCCCGGTGATCTGAAAGAAAAAATTGATCCGTATTTACGTCCGTTGTATGATGCGTTGTACGACATGATACAAGGCGAGAAGGTGAAGACCTATATTGAAAACGGAACCATTGAAGTGGCGCCTCTTGCTTTTATGAGAGGCAGAACATTAGACAACGCATACGTTATTCTGGATGAAGCACAGAACGCAACTGAAAGTCAGCTGAAAATGTTTCTCACTCGTATGGGTCCGTCAGCAAAATTTATTGTGACAGGTGATGTTACTCAAATCGATCTTCCAAGAAACCAACCTTCCGGATTGGTGCAGGCGATTAAAATATTGTCGAATGTAAAAGGCATTGATTTTATTTACCTCGACGGACAGGATGTTGTTCGCCACAGGATTGTGAAGGAGATTATTGAGGCGTATAATAAGTAGCAGTTGGCAGTTGCTGTGAGCGGTTTCGAACAGGAATCGTTTTCGATTCAACCATCATTATTTATAATATTGAAACGGAGAGCCGGAGAATCGGAGACAACCAATGAACTATTGAACAGATCAACTAATGAACATTTTGACCACCGTGTCTCCAACGCTATCCTCCACCAATTTCCATTTTCCCAAACAGACTTCTTATTATAAAGGTAAAGTAAGAGATGTTTACACTATCGATAACAAATTGATGGTGATGATTGTAAGCGATCGTATCTCAGCTTTTGATGTGGTACTTCCCAGAGCCATTCCATACAAAGGACAAGTGTTGAACCAGGTAGCTTCTAAAATGCTTTCGGCAACAAAAGACATTGTTCCGAATTGGGTCGTTAGTGTTCCCGATCCAAATGTGACGATCGGAAGATTGTGCGAACCGTTTAAAGTCGAGATGGTGATCAGGGGATATTTATCCGGTCATGCCTGGAGAGAATACAACGCAGGCAAACGATCGTTGTGTGGAGTGAAACTTCCCGAAGGCATGAAAGAGAACGATCGCTTTCCGGATCCAATTATTACCCCTTCAACAAAAGCTTCCGTTGGGCATGATGCAGATATTTCGAAAGAAGAAATTATCGCTCAGAAAATTGTTTCCGAAGAAGATTACGGGCAGATTGAAAAGTATACACGCGCCATCTTTAAACGCGGGACAGAACTTGCTTTGAAACAAGGGTTGCTTTTGGTTGATACAAAATATGAATTCGGAAAAACGGATGGAACGATTTATCTCATCGACGAAATTCATACTCCTGATTCTTCCCGTTACTTTTATGCCGATGGTTATGCCGAGCTCCAGAAAACCGGAGATCAACAGAAGCAGCTTTCGAAAGAGTTTGTAAGACAGTGGCTCATCGAAAATAATTTTCAGGGAAAAGAAGGACAAGTCGTTCCGGAGATGAGTGATGACTGGGTAAGTAAAATTTCCGAACGCTACATTGAACTTTTTGAAAAACTGACGGGTGAGAAATTTGTGAAAGCAGATAGCAGTGATATTTTGAAGAGGATTGAGAGGAATGTTTTGAAGAGCTTGAATAAGTAACAAGGTGAATAGGTGACTAAGTTACGAAGTGAATAGGCAACTAAGGTACGAAGTGCAGCCTGTTTCTTAGTCACTTCATCACCTAATAACTTAGTTACTTCGCTACCTCGTCACCTCATCACTTAAAAACCTATTCACCTATCATAACAAATGAAAAACAAATGGCTCCAACTGACACTTCGAATTCTCAAGCGCTCTGTCTTCATCCTCGGCTTCCTTTTTCTTTTCCTGATCATCTTCGCTTTTACACGTGTCCCGTATGATGTACACCGGTGGCTCGGATTGCATAACAGCAAATATGATTTCACTCCCGATTACATTGTATTTCTTGGTGGTAGCGGGATGCCGGGCGAATCGAACCTGATGCGTTTGTATTATGTCTCGCGACTCGCGGAACAATTTCCTGAAGCTAAAATCATCATTGCTCATCCGATTGATACGGTTGTCATTTCTCTGATGCGCGATGAACTCCTCACCAATGATGTGGACTCTTCCCGCATCATCGTTGAAAAAGAAGGAACGAATACGCGCGAACAGGCTTTGCAACTCGCATTGCTTGAGAATGGGATCCTGCAAAAAGGAATGTTAGTTGTAACATCTCCCGAAAACATGTACCGAACAATCAGAACTTTCCGGAAAGTTGGATTTGTAAAAGTGGGAGGACAGTCTTCATTCGAGAATGCTATGTTCGTCGATCTCTCTTACAATCACAAACGGATCGGTGGAAAAAAATATGTTCCTGACGTTTCCGGGAACATGAGTCTTCGCTATACATTCTGGAATTATTTTAAGCTGGAGATTACTTGCATCCGTGAGTTTACAGCCATCGGGTATTATAAGTTGAACGGGTGGATTTGAAAATGTTGTCGATTGAATTGGAATAGGAAATTGATTGTTAGATCTTAGTCGTTAGTTTTCATGTGCCTAAACTAAAAACCAACAACTAAAAACTAACCCTCCTAACTTATTAACAAACTGTTGAAAACCTAAATTATCTTCGAATTTTTATTGGACTATATGTAAGTCTGTTGAAAACCTGTTAATAACGGATTTCTTCCAGCACCAATATCAGGATCATCCTGATCACTTTTTATTCTTGGAAAATTGGCTATGAATTCTCTATTAAGTTTTACTTTTGCGCATGCACGAGGCGATTTTAATTATTGATTTTGGTTCTCAGTACACACAGTTGATTGCACGCAGAGTGAGGGAACTGAATGTCTACTGTGAAATTCATCCTTTCAATCATTTTCCTGAACTTACATCGAACATCAAAGGAGTGATCCTGAGCGGGAGTCCGGCTTCTGTTCGCGACACAAATGCACCAAAGATTGATCTGAATAAAATCCGTGCAAAAGTCCCCGTCCTGGGTGTTTGTTATGGCGCACAACTAATGGCGCAGTTAAGCGGCGGAGAAGTGGTGGCTTCAAAAATACGTGAATACGGTCGGGCTAACCTGAAGTCTATTTCAAAAAATGAATTACTGAAAGGCATTCCTGTTGATTCAACTGTCTGGATGTCGCATGCCGATACCATTTCTACAGTTCCTGCCGGTTTCGAAATTGTTGCGAGTACGACTGATGTGAAAATAGCTGCTTACAAAATCAAAGACGAGCCAACTTATGGAATTCAGTTTCATCCGGAAGTAACGCACTCTGTCGACGGGAAAAAATTATTGAAAAATTTTTTAGTAGACATCTGTCATTGCAGTTGCGACTGGACTCCTTCTTTGTTTATTGAGGAAACCATTCAACGTCTGAAAGCGACATTGAAAGATGACCAGGTTGTGCTCGGATTATCCGGTGGAGTTGATTCTTCTGTGGCCGCCGTGTTGCTGCACAAAGCCATCGGAAAAAACCTCCATTGCATTTTTGTCGACAACGGTTTGCTTCGTAAGGATGAATTTACTTCTGTACTTGATTCATACAAGCACATGGGATTAAATGTAAAAGGTGTTGACGCGAAAGATAAATTTTACGAAGCATTGAAAGGACTTTCTGATCCGGAGAAAAAAAGAAAAGCGATTGGAAAAATTTTCATTGACGTATTCGATATTGAAGCGCATCGTATACAAGGTGTGAAGTGGTTGGCGCAGGGAACTATTTATCCTGATGTGATTGAATCGGTTTCTGTGAAAGGCCCTTCGGCAACAATTAAGTCGCATCACAATGTTGGCGGCCTTCCCGAAAAGATGAACCTGAAAGTGGTGGAGCCGATCAATACACTTTTTAAAGATGAAGTGAGAAAAGTTGGAAGAGAATTAAACATTGATCCGAATATTTTAAACCGTCATCCGTTTCCGGGACCGGGGCTTGCCATTCGTATTATCGGCGACATTACTCCTGAAAAAGTGCAGAAGTTGCAGGAAGCAGATTTTGTTTTCATTAATGCGTTGAAGGAATATAATCTATATGATGATGTTTGGCAGGCAGCAACAATTTTGCTTCCGGTTCAAACTGTTGGTGTAATGGGTGATGAACGGACCTATGAAAACGTAGTTGTATTAAGAGCGGTAACGTCGGTGGATGGAATGACGGCCGACTGGTGCCAACTTCCGTATGATTTTCTCGCGAAGGTTTCGAGCGATATCATCAACCGGGTAAAAGGTGTGAACAGGGTCGTTTATGACATCAGCTCGAAACCACCTGCTACAATAGAGTGGGAGTGAGAGATAATTATAAATTGTAAATTTTGAATTATAAATCAGTGATGCGTTCAGTTTATTACTTATTACTTATTGCTTATTACTTTCTTCCTTTTTCTGCATTTGCCCAGGAGAATTCTCTTAGCAAAAAAGACACTGCTGATGTTCGTTTTCTGAATCAGCGGAAATTTTTTATTTATAAGGTGGATAAGAACGAATCACTTTTCTCTATCTCAAAAAAATTCAATATATCCCAGATCGAAATTATTGAGTTCAATTCTGAATTGAAAAATGACGGGTTGAAACCGAAGATGAAAATCTGGATTCCTGCATATTCTCTTGAAAAAAAGAAAGGAGAAAAGCATGTAGTTGTTCCGAAGGAAGAGCATCATGCAGATGAAACTTATTCTGTCGCTTTGTTGTTGGCGTTAAACATTCCGAAGAATTTTTCTCTTGATCTTTCTTTGGTTGATTCCAACTTTATTATGGATGTATTGGATAAGGAAACTATCAACAACCTCGAATTTTACGAGGGAGCATTGCTTGCTATCGATTCTTTAAAGGAAAAAAAACTAAAAGTACGCCTACATGTATACGACACCGAAAATGATTCATTGAAAACCGCTGAGCTGTTAAAGAAACCGGAAATGAAACAGATGGATATCATCATCAGCAATTGTAGTCTCAATGTCATTAAACTCATCAATGAATTTTCGAAAACGAATCACCTCTCCTTTTCCTCCTGTTCGATGAATGCCGGGGAGCTATTGGGTGATAACAGAGACGCCATCGCCATGTTGCCCGCGTCACTTACTCAATGCAAGGAAATGGGGAAGTTTGTCGCGGAAAAATTCAGACATGACAATTGTATCATCCTGAAAACCGCAATGGGTAAAGAGAACGAAAGAAGTTTTGCTTTCAGGCGAGGATGGCTTGATGTATCGGAAGATAAATTAAAAGAAGTTGATTACTCAAAATATTCGAAAGAACTGAATAAAGTGCTGAAGGCCGTTAAGGACAGCATGTCAACCAAACTGAACAATCTTATTTTCGTACCCTCTTCCAATGAAGACTTTGTGACAGGATTGGTGAACGGGTTGAAAGAATATTCGGAAGAATACAAGATCACATTGCTCGGACTTCCAACCTGGCAGTATTTCGAAACCATTGATCCTATTCTTTTTGAACTTCATAACGTAAACATTTTCACTTCTTCTTTCATCAATTACAACAATTCAATAACGCTGGGCTATCGAAAAAAATTTTACAGTTTATATAACATTGAACCTACAGATGGAGCTTTCGAAGGATATGATATGATGATGATACTGGGAAGCGAACTAATGCAGCATGGAAGAAAATTCATTGGGCACCTGACTGAAAAACCGTTCACCGGCCTTTACAGTTCGTACAAATTTGAAAGAACATCGGAGAATTCTTTTACTGAGAATCATTATATTTCTGTTTGCAGGTTTCAGAATTATGAACTGAAAAAAATTAATGAATGATGATAAGTTGTTAAATTTCTATGGAAGAAAATGGTAAGCCACCGAAGTAAATACTACCGGCTCAAAATATACCTGCGATTTTAGAGGAGAGAAATGTATTTTTGAAGTGTTGAAGAAAATGTTTGAGTGTTTATGTGCGTGAGACCTCACCCACATAAACACTCAAACAAATAAACACTTTTTTTACTTCTTCCCGGTCGGAGGAATTACTTTTGCAGGAGGAGGAGTCATCGGTCTTTTCATTTCCATCAGGTTTCCTTCCATATCCATCCGGTCGCCGTTGTTCATCATTTTGGCAGTGCCGTCTTTCATCTTCATCGATCCGTCAGTACCAATTATAGTTCCGTTTTTCATAGTCATCTCCTTGTCCATCGGCATGAGTTTACCCTCTTTAAACATCATCATTTTGCCTTGTCGCATCATCACCATGTCCTTCATCATACGTTGAGGTGGTTTCTGCATTTGCATTTTTGCATCCTGTTCAGATGTTCCCGGAGCTTTTGTTTCCGGAGTTTTTTGATCCTGCGCGTAACAATTGATTGACAATACTGCAGCAGCAGCGAATGTGAATAGTGATTTCATTTTTTTTAGATTTTAGAATGAGTGAAATATTGAATTGATGAATTGATGAATTGATGAATTGATGAAAGCGGGTTTAAAATTATAAAAACTATCCGATTTTCTTTCTGAGATTTTATTTTAATTACATTTGAGAACGAAGTCATCTTGATAGAAACTTATTTTCTAAAAAAAAATATTCAAAATGAAAAAAATAATCTTAATGGTAATCGTGACTTTCGTTGTATTGTTTGCCGGTTTCTTTGTCTATATCTCCTCGGGATGTTACGACATCAGCCAGTTAACACCTCACAACAGTTTCACCAAATGGGTCATTGGTAAAACAACGCACAATTCGATTGACAAGCGAATGAAAGATAATCTTGTTCCCGATAATCTTAAAGATTCAGCTGTTCTCATTTTGGGTTTTCAACATTACAATGAAATGTGCATCTGTTGTCATGGTGCTCCCGGAGTAAAAGAGTGGGAGATGGCAGAAGGACTTTATCCGAAACCACCGAAAATTTACAAAGGTAAAGAGCAGGAAGATCCGCAGGAGTTTTTCTGGATTATTAAAAATGGTATCAAGATGACAAGCATGCCTGCATACGGACCTAGTCATGACGATCAGAAACTTTGGGCTATCACCGCTTTTGTAACGGAAAAACTGAATAAGATGTCACCCCAAGAATACAGCGACTGGACAAAGAAATATACAAAGCAGGTTGAGGGTAAAGACCAGGTGGATAAGGAATAGTTTTTCTGTAATTTTTTCCGCCGTTATAAACGGAACATGTTGAAAAGATATTTTTATTGGGTTGAAATTGATGCTCTTTAAGGGTACTTTTATTTCAATTTAAAACCAACTCCTAACCCTAAAAAATCTAACCATGAATCGAACGACTACAATTAAAATCTTCGTATCGTGTATACTGATGCTGTTCGTCATGAACAGCAGCATGTCCGCACAATCTACTCAATGGGCGAATGATGTTCCCCTCAATTCCGTGTCTTTGGAAAATCAAACGAATGCACGTATCAGCGTTGCCTTCAACGGATGGATATATGCAATGTACATGTTTGAAGATGCTCCCGGTCACCATGAGTATCACATCCGCCGTTCAAAAGATAATGGCGCAACCTTTCATTCCATTTTCGTCTCGAATTTTATTTCAACGCTTGATCCTATTGAAGCAGATATGGTCGTAACCGGAACAGATACAACCAACCTGCTTATTTCGGTACTTAGTGTTGAAAAAGATACGTCTGGAACCGCAAGCAATTCTGCCCATATTTTTTGTTATGGAAAGGACGGAGCATTTCTTGGCGCTCGCTTCACAGAAAGTAATACAGGTACTTTCTTTTATCATCATTGCGCAATTGCAAGTGATTATCGTGCGCCCGGTACCATAGGAACTCCTTATAGTATTACAGCTATTGTAGCGGAGCAGGGAATTCATGATTCTCTGATATATATTTATTCAATAGACGGTGGCCAAACGTTTAACAGAAGGACAATATACGCCACAACATCTCTATCCGATTATATTGGTCGTGTAGCAATTGCTTCCGGTGCTTCCTCTTCCTCTTCTTTTGGTCGCACAGGAATAGCTTTTGAACAACGCCACGGTGGATGGAACGATGGAGTTTTTGGTAACATCGGTACATTCTACGGATACAATGACATGAGTACCGGAGTTTATTTTGACGGAATTCCCTTGTGGATTGATTCATCAAGTTATAGTCCTGGATTGAACAGGCATCCGAGCGTTGCGTTGTCTCAAAGTACAACTGCTAATAATGACAGTGCTAACATTACAATGGTTGTCACAACTGAGGAAATTTACAACGGAGCTACGAATGACAATGATATTTCGCTGATGTCCGTCATGTACGAGACTGGACCATTCGAAAATTCGTTTGTTCATTATGCCCACGTAGCTCACACGACAAATAATGAAAAGCAATGCAATGTTACCTATGATCCTGTTTTCACCCATTTTCTTTTCACCTATTACGACAGCACTACTGCATATCTTGCTTATGGTTTTTCTAATCTGAATCTTCCGACTTCCCCGACTCTTTTAGGAGGAAATTTCAGAGATGCCACTGGACTTATGCAAAATCCATGGCCGCGTGTAGATATTAATCCGGCATTGGGACAGGTAGCGCTTGTCTGGAATGATGATGCGCAGGCGAATGGCATTGCTTATTACGATGCTGAATTTGCTTTGGTAGTTGTTCCGCGTTTTACAGAATCTGCGTCGGGTATTACAAGAATATATCCGAATCCTTCGCATGGTGAATTAAATATTAACTATATGACGAAAGCAGCAGAAGACGTGATGATGGAAGTATACGACATCATGGGAAAAATCATTTACACGGAAAAACTCTACCCTACTCCGGGAACTAATACTGCAAAACTGAATGTAGCTCAATATGAAGCCGGACAATATATACTTCATATCAATTCAGAAAGTGCGATCAGCACGACGCGGTTCCTGGTGATTAAATAGTGTTTAACTTTTATATTACTGAAAATCCTCTTTGTAATTTTTACAAAGAGGATTTTTTGCTTTAGATCAATGACCAAAATAAAACAGTTTTTTTATTCACTTATAAGATTGATCATAAAAATGTCGGTTAGAATAGGTATTTTTACAGCAATACTAATTTAGAAGAAGATGAATAGCAACGCAAAAGTTTTATGGGCATTACTCGGAGGAGTTGCCATCGGAGCAGCGATCGGAATTTTGCTGGCTCCCGACAAAGGTTCTGAAACGAGGAAAAAGGTAGCGGATGCCGCGAAAAATTTCGGTGACAAAGCCAAAGAAAAAGTAAAAAACGGAATGAAGATGGCTTCCGATTTCAAATCGAAAGGAAAAGAAGAAATGGACGACCTTGGCATCTAAAAACTTGTTACATGGAAAATGAAAAAACAAAAGTGGATGATCTGATCGATCATGTGGAAGAATATTTTCAGACACGACAGGAGTTGAGTAAGATGATTGCTGCAGAGAAATCAAGCACAATCTTATCCGCTGTTGTTGCCAACCTGGTAATACTTTCCATCTTTCTGCTGGTATTCGTATTTGCAAGCATCGCACTTGCGTATGGAATTTCGCAATACTTCGGACAGGCATTTGCCGGTTTCCTTGCGGTCGCGATTCTATACCTCATCATCGGTGTTCTGTTGTACATGAAGCAGGATAAATGGCTGAAGACACCCGTGGCAAATGCAGTCATTAAAAACTTTTTCCAAAATCAACACGATGAAAAAGATTGAAAACACCGGAGACCTTCGGTCGGAAATAGCGCGGTTAAAAATTGTCGCAAAACAACAGGAGTTGAAGATTAAAAGCGACCTGAAAGAAATCAGGGAAGACTTGAAACCTGAAAACCTGCTGTGGAATTCATTTTCATCGCTCACTGGAATTAAGGTGAACAAAAATGAATTCTTCAAAGACGGAATTGCGTACGGACTTTCACTCATCCTCCAGCGATTTGTTCTGAAGACAGAAAAGAAAGTGGAAGGTAAAGTTTATGATTTCGTTGATACCATTTTCGATCGCCTAAAAAATCTCGTGAACAAATTCACTAACCACGACGCGAAAAGAAGCGAACGTCAGGAGGCGAATGACGATTTTATTCCGGGAGAATAAGAAAGTGTTTTAAATTCATTTCGAATATTTGCTATTGGGAATGCTTCGACTTCGCTCAGCATGACCCCGCACACGCTGTCATCCTCGCGCACGATGTCATCCTGAGCGCACGATGTCATCCTGAGCGAAGTCGAAGGGTGCGCTCGCTGGAACATTTTCTCGCATAGAAATTTGGCAATCATATACGAAAGTACACTAAGTAGATTTTCATTTTAAATTAGCCGTTTTAAAATCATCAAGACTTTTTAATCGGTCTACTGTGTATTGATATTCTTTTATTTCTTCCTGAGTTAATTCACCCTGAGTTGCCCTTTCTTCAAGCATCCGTTTCTTAGCCAGCATTACCGCTATCATTGCTTGTAGACGTAGTTGATTGCTCGTTAGTTTTGGTTTCGGTTCCATGATTACTTGTTTTATTGTTAGCTCGTTCTTTCGCTTTCTTCATTAAGATCAACAACAGCCCGACATTGCCCCCCCCCCCCGCGCCTTCTTTTTTTCGGCAACGTCTTTTTTCTTCTTCCACATCCTTGCCTTCTCTAAAAGCTGTTGCAAGAGGTTCATTTGCTTCACCTGATTTGATGTAGGTCTATCTGTTTTGCCCATCATAAATCCATTTTTTGTTGCTCTGAATCATCGCCTTCGTTATAGAACTCATCAATAACTATTTGATTTTGATTTTCTTTACCCTTATGTACCGCCTTTTTCACAACTTCAAATACGGGTGTATCTAATCTTGCACCGTTTAAAATATCCTGTGCGGTGACAATACGAAACTTTGGATATTCCAAGTTGGTAAAATTACTCTTATAAATTCCCGCTTTCTTGGCTTCTTCTCTCATTCCTTTTGTCGGTTCATATAAACACAAGAATATTCCCATTACAGCTTCATCTCTTTCCATTACACCTTTTAAGTCTCTAATGTAAGAAGGATGCAATACCTTATCCGATTTAACAGAAAAAATAATTTTTCGTGGTTGTACGTCTGTATTTTTATCACGCTCAGGAATAAAACTAAGTCCGTCTATTCCCTTATCGCCACCCTTTTGTTCGTTTATAATTGCACGATTATTTGAGTATGTAAGAATAATCCATTTTTCAAATTCTTTCCTTGTCCGGTCATCTTTTTTTTGTGCTAATGCTTCAGCCGATGCAAAATCTTCGGGTACACCATTTAATTCAATATTAGCAAGAATTGTTTTTCCTATATTGTCTTCAAGTCGTTTTAGAATTAGTGAAATGCTTTGATAAGTAATGTCAATACCTATCCACTTCCGATGAAGTTTTTCCGCAACCGCTATGGTTGTTCCGCATCCACAATAAGCATCTAAAATAACATCTCCTTTGTTACTACTTGCCTTAATCATTTTTTCTAATAGTTCTTCCGGTTTTTGAGTAGGGTATCCTAATCGTTCTTTTGCTGACTGATTTATTATTTCTATATACCAATAATCTTCAATCGGAACACCTTCTTTTAAATAATCCCTTACGGTCAATTCGGGATTTGTTTTTTCCCATTTTGGATCAACGTCTTTTGCGGATTGGATCGGACTTCCTTTTATTCCCCTTCCATTGAGGCGGTATAAACCGTTTTCATCCTGATACTTAAATTTCTTAATGGTTACAGGCGATAATGCTCTTAAAATAGATTCCCAGTTAAAAGTAAATTTTTCGCTTTTTGAATAGAGAAAAATAACATCATGCTTTCGTCCAAAATGAGTTTTTGCAAAATGACGTGATTTATAACACCAAATTATTTCATTTACAAAATCCCCTTTGCGAGGACAAAAAATTGAATCTAAAATTAATTTAAGATAGTGGCTTGCTGTAGGATCGCAATGAAAATAAAAACTGCCAGTTGATTTTAGTACGCGATGAATTTCAACCACCCTTAATGTCATGCTTACGAGATATGCAAGCAAACTATCTTCTCCGAGAACATTTTTCAATCCACTAATTAATGAAATTGTCTGAGCCGTAAAAAGCCCATTGTAATTATTCATTATTTCTTCAAAACCCTTATCCGCTATAACATCCCATGTCCACGTATCAATAAATGCTTGCGCCTGTGCCTTGTCTTCTTTTCCTACCCTGTTATAGATTTGATTATAGTTACGTTTAGAATTAAAGGGTGGATCTATGTAGCACAAATCAACCGTTCCATCTTTTACATATTTACGCAACACATCAAGGTTGTCACCGTAGAAAAGTTTGTTTTTTAGTGATCTATACTCTCTCTCTCTCTCTCTCTCTCTCTACAGCGGTGCGGGTTTCAGGGGTTTTTGTTTTCTTTTTCATAGGGCAGTTAAATTACCTGTTAATTTTGCAGGTAATAGTAGTAAAAAATCAAAATATTTTTACCGTGAAAAAAATATTTTTCAAAACATTTGCTTTGTGTGTTACTTTGTGTTACGTTTGTTCCGTGAAAACAGAATTAATACATATCAGAGTTGAAAAAGAACTTCGTGAAAAACTTGAGAAGATGGCGGATGCAGATAGCCGCAAACTTAGTGACTTCATTCGTGTTCAGCTATTAAAATTAGCGGGAATGAAAAAGAAGTAATATATTTTTTGAACTTATTGTGATACATTGTAATACAAAAATAAAATGAATACAGATAAAAAATTTAAGAACCTGATTGAACTTTCCGCTTATTTTTCAGATGAAGCAAAGTGTGTTGAACACTTAGAGCAACTTCGTTGGAACGGAACGCTTGCCTGCCCTCATTGTGGTGGCACAAGGGTGTACAGGTTAAAACAGTTGAAGAAATACAAGTGCGGTGAGAAGGGTTGCTTAAAACGGTTCTCGGTAACAACAGGAACATTTTTTGAATCCACTAAAATTCCTCTTTCAAAATGGTTCGTTGCAATGTACCTGTGTCTTTCTCATAAGAAGGGCGTAAGTTCGTGTCAGCTTGCAAGGGATTTGAGTGTGACACAGAAAACGGCTTGGTTTATTTTGCATCGTGTGAGAAGTTTAGTAACCGATAAAATCCCAGTAATGTTAGAAGGAATCGTGGAAGTGGACGAAACTTATGTTGGCGGTAAAGAAAAGAATAAGCACAAAAGCCCTCATGCGAAAGCAAAGAGACTGGCAGCAGCGGGTGGTAAAATAGGACGCGGATATTCAGCAGGTGATTCTAAAACGGTTGTGTTCGGCTTATTAGAACGTGACGGAAAAGTTGTTAATTACGTTGTGCCAAATTCAAAAGGAGAAAGTTTGTTACCCATCATTGCCAGACAAATTAAGCAGGGATCAACAATGTATTCAGACGATCTGTTAATGTACCGGAACACGATCAACTTAGGGTTCGGTCACGAATCGGTTAGCCACAATCAAAAGGAATATGTTCGTGGCGATGTTCATACTGCTAATATTGACGGATACTGGTCACAGTTAAAACGTGGTTTGGTAGGTGTGTATCACCACGCAAGCCCGAAACATCTTCACAGATATTGCAATGAGTTTGCTTTCCGATACAATACCAGGAAAAACGATGAACAGGAACGGTTCGACAAAGCCCTGTCTAACTGTGATGGTCGGTTGAAATACCCACAACTTATCAACAAGACTGGTAAATAAGTTGAAAAAAGGCTGTTGACTGATGTTGTTTAAAAACATAACTTTGCAGAGAATAAAAACAAAATCCGTTGCTTATCGTAGATGCTTCAATACAAAAGAAGCAGAGCAACTTACACAACGGTTCTGTTTTGAAACAACTGAGGCGGTTCAGTAAAAATGGCGAATGAAACCATTTAACTCGTCCGCACCTGCATAGTTGCCGCATTCAATGACGGCACTCGGTCATTCCACTATCTTTAAAGCCCTTGAAATAAATTTCAGGGGCTTTATATTTTGTCCAAATATTCTTTTTTAAGTTTACCATTATCATCAAACCACTCAGGCAATCCCATGTAATGCTTGGTTGCGTTTGGGTTTCCCTTAAACGTGTGTCTTTTTATTTTCTCTCCCTTTTCTGCATATCCGGAAACCGCTCCGCTAAATGTAGCAAATGCGGGTTTTTTGTTTCCCGTGTATCGCTTATTATAAAGTTCCCTGTTTGTTTGTGGAACTCCGTCAGACTCCAATTGCTCGGCAACCCAATTAATAAGAGACCCGTTTGGGGCGGATGCGGTTAGGTCAACAGGTGATTTCACAACAATGCCATTCATTTCTTTCAACTTTAAAGCAGACAATTTGAATGCACGGATATTTTCTTGTGCATCCTCAATCTTTCGCTGTTCCGCTTCTATTGCGGCTTCCAGCCCTTCTATTGCATCGTTGTATTTATTTATCTTAGGCATCGTATTTGGTATCGGTTGGTAAAGATAGTAAATACCCAATACAAACCAAATACGCCTAAAAATAAGTTTTCAACAGATTTTGTTTATTGAAAAATCTTTGTCCTTATCTTCGCATCATGGCAAAGAAAAAATCACCGAAGAAAGAGAAACCGTTAAAGCTGAAAGGCAAACTTGACGACCTTCTAAAAGCGGCATTACAGAAGCCGACAAAGAAGAAATAAAAAACTTTAAAGTTTTTTAGCTGAAAAAATCAAAATTGGTTAGTGCAACTTTGTATATGATTGCCGAAATTTAAACAGTTTCCAAGAAAGTGTTTAAAATTCATTTCGAATATTTGCTATTGGGAATGCTTCGACTTCGCTCAGCATGACCCCGCACACGCTG
>JAYVZS010000116.1:0-9501 GCA_043783155.1 Bacteroidota bacterium
CGACTTCCGACTTCCGACTTCCGACTTCCGACTTCCGACTTCCGACTTCCGACTTCCGACTTCCGACTTCCGACTTCCGACTTCCGACTTCCGAAAGAAATAAATCGTACAAGGTACTATCTGAATCCGGTTCTTTCAAAAAAGGATCGGATTTTTTATTGCTTCAATTATACTGGGAAGGAGGTGACGGTGAATGGATAGGTTAGCCGATTTCATAATTATCTAATACTAAAAAATAAAGATCATGAAAACTAAAAATCTTAAAGTGAAATTTAATTTTGTAAGTATTTGTACTTGTATTGTAAGCATTGTATTTCTAAATTCAACATGCTTAAAAGCCCAATGTTTTACAGCGGCATCTGTAACTGAGAATATAACCAACCCTTATTCCATTGGCGGAGTTATAAACACAGGTAATGATTCCAGAACAGCACCTGGTGTTAATGACATGCAAGTAAATGTTTAGGATGGCCCGAACGCTGGATTTGGATGGCTTGACGCGGTGGGGAATCACGGTTTTATAACCATATCTGACATTTACGATCCTGATGTTGCCTTGGTTGAATGCAGTGGTATCTGGTATGCAATTGTTGTTTATGAAGATTTAAATAATGGAAGATGTTATTGGGACGTTTATGAATGGATTAACACAGGCGGTGGCACGGGTTACTTTGCTCAACGTTCTGGCCACTATCCTGCATTGCTATTCAATGCGACCAATATGGTATTCCCAATCCCGGTTGCGGACCCTCTTTTATGATTGTACCTTCAGATAATTCAACATATTTTTCTTATGAATCCCCCATATCATTATCCGGGAGGGACTTGCATGGCAGTGATATATATTACACATTTTATGATGACATGGTGGGTGATATATTATATAAGGGAGTACCTTTTACAAATTGCTACCTGCGTTTAAAATCAAAGAATGAAACAGCAAATAGCTCAATATACCCAAACCCATTCACAGACGAATTAACGATTCAAATTCCATGGGCGGACAATGATAATATTTTACTAACCATAACAGATGTGACGGGAAATGTGTTGTTAAACGTTTCCGCGCAAAATGAATCTGAATTAAATTTTAATTTAAATGCTGCAACTGGCAAGCTTGCGAATGGAATTTATATGCTGAGAGCAACTTCAGCCATTCAGGGTGTAATTCTAAAAAGTAAATTGATTAAAATGTAGGATAAGCTACTTAAAACAGCTATCAATATTGCAAGCGCGTCCCCTCTCCTTTGGAGAGGATTTGGGAGGAAGTCAATGAAGATAAGTCAATATTGATACCCCCTCCTAAGAGATAAAAATAATTACCACAACGATGTCAATATTTTTATTTTTAATTTATTATACTTGTATATTTATACCGTACTAAAATAATTGTCATGAAAAAAAAATATCTTATTCTATTATCCGCTCCGTTTTATCTCTCTGTTGCTTTTTCACAACCAGCCATTCAATGGCAAAAATCGTTTGGAGGAACTTCTTCAGAAATCGTAAGTTCTGTTATTCAAACTTTTGATAAAGGGTATGCGATTGCCGGAGAAACTTCATCGGGTGACGGCGATGTAACAAACTATCACGGAGGGATCGATATCTGGATTATTAAACTTGATTCTTCAGGAATTCTTCAGTGGCAAAAGTCGATTGGCAATGCAAATGAAGATATACCGTATTCAATAATTCAGACGAAAGATAGCGGATATGCAGTTGCAGGAGAAAACAGAGGTAGCGTAGGCAATCATGGAAGTGCGGATTTCTGGGTGTTAAAACTTGATGCTTTGGGTACAATTCAATGGGAAAAATCATTGGGTGGAACGTCTTTTGATGTGGCATATTCAATTATCCAGACAAGGGATGGTAAGTTTATTGTTGCAGGTGAAACTAACTCGAATGACGGAGATGTAAGCGGTTTACACATTAATTCTTTTCATTCTGATGCATGGGTTGTCATGATGGATTCTGTTGGTAATATACTTTTGCAAAGATGTCTGGGCGGAACAAATTCTGAAAATGCTAATTCCGTTATCGAGGTTGCAGATGGTGATTACGTCATTGCAGGGAATACAAATTCAATTGACGGTGATGTATCCGGGGGCGGTGCGCATGGAGGAAATGACGCATGGATCGTGAAATTAGATGCAGGGTTAAATATTGTATGGCAAAAATCATTGGGAGGATCGATAAATGAAGACGCCTTTTCAGTTATTCAAACAATGGATGGTAAGTATGTACTTGCAGGAAGTACGAATTCTACTAATGGCGATGTGAATGGTTTGCATGTAAATAGTTCTAATTCTGATGCTTGGATTGTGAATCTTGATTCCGTAGGTGCTATTATATGGCAAAAATGTCTTGGAGGTTCCGGTAACGATGTAGCGAGATCGGTCATTCAAAGTAAGGATAGCAATTTTGTAGTTGCCGTTCAATGTGCTTCAAACAACGGTGATGTTACTGGTAATCATGGCTTAGATGATTTTTGGATTGTAAAATTTAATACGATCGGTACTAACAAATGGGAAAAGTGCCTTGGTGGATCCAAACATGATGTTGCTAATTCATTAATCCAGGCGAATGATGGTGGATATCTGATAGTCGGATCAACATTAGATTCTTCAGATGGTGACGTTACATTTAATCACGGTTTATCGGATGAATGGGTGGTAAAGTTATTTCCAGAATGTAATTTTAGTTTAAGTACAATTACCTCCGGTTTAGCTTGTCATGGAGACAGTACAGGAGCTATTTCTTTAACAGTGGATGGTGATACAACGGGCTTATCGTATTTGTGGAGCAGCGGAGAAACTACTCAAAACATTTATGGGCTTTCTTCAAATTATTATTCTGTTGCCGTCACAGATACGGCCAATTGCACTTCTGTTACAGCGGTAAACCTCACGCAGCCTACTGCGATGGCACTTACACTACATTCGACAAATGACAACGGTACTGTTAACGGTACAGTAAGAGTCAATGTCGCCGGTGGCACAGCTCCGTATACTTATCTTTGGAATACGATTCCACCACAAACAACATTTATGGTTACTCATATATCTGCCGGTACCTACACCGTAACTGTAACGGATACGAATGGTTGTTCTGATACTGCGAGCATTACTGTGAACCTTGTATTAGGTATAAATGAGCTGACTACGACAGATGTTAGTTTTTACCCAAACCCTGTTTCTGATTTTTTCAATATAAAATTGAATGATGAAAATAATCGAATTGAAAAAATCGAAATCAGAAATTTGCTGGGAGAATATTTTAACTGTTCTTCAAAGGAAGAAAAAGGAATTACAAGATTTGATTTATCTGGTTTTTCGCAAGGTGTTTATTTGTTTCAACTCATAACAAGAAGTGGAGCATCCTACTTTGGGAAATTACTGAAAGAGTGAGAAGATTCGATACTGTATTGTAAGACTATCTCGCCGCGAAAGTCACCGGTAAATTATACCTCACCAAAACAGGTTTTCCTTTTTGCTTTCCCGGTTTCCAGGCAGGCATGTTTTTGATAACACGAATTGCTTCTTCGTTGCAGACATTGCCAATGCCTCTGGTGACGTACGGAAATAAAATTTTCCCTTTCCCGCTGATGATGAAATTGACAACAACGGTTCCACGCAGATGGTGCTCTTTGGCAGAAACCGGATTGTTGATATGCTTCTGAAGATATTCAATCAGTGCATCCGTGCCGCCCGGAAATTCAGGCATCTCATCGGCGATGATCAACGCTCTTGAATTGGACGACATTGTTTTATCATCCTTCTTTTCATTTGCCCACATCTTATGATACACTTTTGAAGGAATGGTATCACCTTCAATCACCATCGTGCCGTGACAATTTTTATCCAATAATTTAAATGCGGCAGTATCACCAAGGGCAAGCAGGTAACTCCAGTCGCGGCAGGCATGTGTTTCATCATTCTGATGCCACAGCACAGTGCCGCGGTTAAAGTATGCGTTCGCATTCGATTCATTCTTTTTGATCTCATCGCTGAAGAACTTATTTGCTTCTTCGTATTTCTCTTCTTTTATTAAACTCACTCCTTTGTTATTTGGATCAAGGTACTGATCGTTCGTTCCCACATCTGGTTTGTCGGTTCCCTGCGAAAAACAAGTGGATTGAAAAAGTAAAAACGAAATGAGAAGAAAGTAAAAAGGAGAAGTAGAAAAACGAATATTTTTCATAAGCTGAATGTTTGAAACGGTGGTTGATTACTTCTCTGCAACATGCGATTTTTTTTTCTGATTTACAAATTAATGAGACTATAATTTCAGAAACCGACATGGGCGGTATGCTGAAGTTATTTAATCGAATTAATCCCGATAGAGCAGCGTATCGGGATCCTGTTAATACCAGGCAGTTCTGCGGTTGATAATTCATTCAAGAATAAAAGATAGAATTCGTGTAGTTGTTATCTTAAAGTATTATTGAAAAATTAAGAATTCTGCTTCTTCAAGCAAACTTTTTCCGATATTTGAAGATTGAAATTCTGCTCTCTTTCGAAACACTGAACCCCTTTATTTGTTAATGATGGATATCAGTTTATTTACAAGAGAGGATCATCAAACAATTCATTTAAAAAGATTGTACTAAAATAATAACTACTAACTCAAACTACTATGAAGGAAAAAAAGAAAAAGCTTACATCAGGATCGGGCATTCCGTATGTAGAGCACGAAAACTCGATGACCGTAGGTGAACGCGGTCCCATTCTTCTGCAGGATTATATTCTCCACGAAAAAATGGCTCACTTCAATCGCGAACGTATTCCTGAGCGTGTCGTCCATGCGAAAGGAACGGGAGCATACGGAACATTTACAGTGACACATGACATTTCAAAATACACGAAAGCAAAACTGTTCAACAAGATCGGGAAGGAGACCAAAATGTTTGCCCGTTTCTCGACTGTCGGCGGAGAGAAAGGTTCAGCCGATACAGAGCGCGATCCAAGAGGTTTCGCGATGAAGTTCTATACGGAAGACGGCAACTGGGATTTAACCGGTAACAATACGCCTGTGTTTTTTATTAAGGACCCAAAAAAATTCAGCGATTTCATTCATACACAGAAGCGTGATCCGAAAACAAATTGTAAAAGTCCAACGATGATGTGGGATTTCTGGTCACTGAATCCTGAAAGTCTTCACCAGGTGCTGATCCTGATGAGTGACCGGGGAACACCGTTTAGTCACAGATACATGGATGGCTTCGGAAGCCATACGTTTTCTATGTTCAACTCGAAGAATGAAAAGTTCTGGGTGAAGTTTCATTTCAAAACAGTTCAGGGAATTAAAAATTTCACCGATTCCGAAGCGGTTGAGATGAAGGGAAAAGATCCGGATCATTCTCAGCGCGATTTAGTAGAAGCAATCAGCAAAAAAGATTTTCCAAAATGGATAATGAAAATTCAGATCATGCCGGAAAAAGATGCGAAGAACTTCCGGTGGAATCCGTTTGACCTCACGAAAGTTTGGCCTCACAAAGAATATCCGTTGATTGATGTAGGTACGATGGAGCTGAATGAAATTCCCGCTAATTATTTCGCGGATGTTGAGCAATCTGCTTTTGCACCGGCGAATGTGGTAGATGGAATCAGTTACTCTCCTGATAAAATGTTGCAGGGACGTTTGCTTTCTTACCCCGACGCGCATCGTTATCGTCTCGGTGTTAACTATGAACAAATACCGGTAAACAAATGTCCGTTTGCTGTGAACAACTATCACCGCGATGGTTCCATGCGCGTGAATGACAACGGAGGAGCAGAGCCAAACTACAGCCCGAACAGTTTTGACGACATATATGCTGACCAAAGCTACAAGCAACCACCGATGCAGTTAGACAGTACTGTTGCCGACTGGTACGACAGGAATGGCGCGAATGATAACGATCATTACACACAACCCGGAAATTTATTCCGTGATGTAATGACTGCTGATGAAAAGAAAAATACAATCAGCAATATCGTTGGTGCGATGAAAGGCATCAGCGGTCCAGCAAAAGATAACATCATCAACCGTCAACTCTGTCATTGGTTCCGTGCCGATGCAATACTTGGAATGGGAGTTGCAAATGGGCTGGGAGTGAACATAGATGCAATTATGAATGAAATGAAGCAGTCGCCTGAGTTAGCTTAAATTTATTTCGCTGCTCCGCCTTAAGTCCGGGGCAGCGAATAATACAAAGGGCATATTGCTTTCTTCCTCAATCAAACGAAGAAGCGAGACAACGTGTGACTGAATTTATCAACGAGAAATTTACCGTCCTGCAAGCAGAACTTCAACGCCCAATGTCAAAGCGGGCAGCAGGTTAACAGCCCGATCTGCTTTAAAAACACATGATCAGTGCTATCAATGTGTCCCGCTTCCTGAAACAATTTTACGATTCAATCGTCTACTTTAGCATGCAATTTTAATTTTTCTGTTGGTTTTCAAATACAGTAGGAATTGCTTTCGCCTGTCAACAATAAATGTCAGTGAAGTCCGTCAACTTGAGTTTTCACTTTTGAGGAAAAATTATATCTTTGCAATGCCTCATCCCTAAAGGTTTTTTCAAGTACTGCAATTGTTAACTTAAGATTTAAAAAAGTGAAAATTACTGCTCCAGACCGGCAAAATGACTTTGCCGATTGTTTACTTATGTTTATGAAAAGAAGGTTTTTTTACTTTCTTGTTTTTGTATTGACAGGAGCTCAATCAACAACGGGTTATGGACAGTCGCAGGACCCGATAAAGATGATGTGTTATAATCTCCTTAATTATCCCAACGGGAGCCCGTTTACCCCTGATTCTACATTGCGTAATCCGTATTACAGAACAACCATTGCCTCGGCTAATCCGGATATTCTTGTGGTAGAAGAAATGCTTTCTCAGGCCGGCATGAATGGTTTTTTATCCAATGTAATGAATCCCACATCGTCAACATATTCGGCTGGTACATTCATCGACGGACCTGATTCCGATAACGGAATATTTTATAAGACAACGAAGTTTCATTTTGTATCTACTACGGGCATCACCACGGACCTTCGTTTCATTAGTGAGTTCAAGCTCGTCCATATTCTTTCCGGAGATACTATCCGGATTTATGCAGTGCATTTAAAGGCGAGTTCATTGCCTGCAGATGAAGCGCAGAGAGCGCTGGAAGTGGATAGCCTGAGAAAAGTTACAAATGCTTTAACGCCAGGATCAAATTTTCTCGTCGTGGGTGATTTTAATATTTACAATTCTTCGGAAAGTTCTTACCAGAAACTTTTACAAGTGAATGCAACTGATGAAGGCCAGTTTGTAGATCCTATTTCGATGTCTGGGATCTGGAATAATTCAGTTTATAGAAGCTATCATACCCAGTCTACGCGCAGTACAAATGCGTTTGGAGGAGGATCAACAGGTGGACTGGATGATCGATTCGATTTGATTTTATATTCAAAAGCAATCAGCCTTCCCGGAGGCATGACGTATGTTGCTAATTCCGAAATTCCGTATGGTAACGACGGGAATCATTACAACGATTCCATTAACAAAATGCCGAATACGGCAGTGTCGCAAACCGTTGCGGATGCATTGTATTTTGGTTCAGATCATTTACCTGTTTTAGCAACTTTTAATTTTGAGTACAATACACAAACAACTCCTGATATGGGAGTTTTATCATTGGTAACACCTGCTTCATCGATCTGTTCAAATTCGAGTCAGGCAATGCAGGTTCAGGTGAAGAATTTTTCGGCAAGCACGATTAATTTTTCAAGTACTTCTTTACTTGTAACGTTGCAGGCCACAAATCCATCGCTGGCGAGCAAAACATTTACAAAAACAATTTCAACCGGAAGTCTTACAGCGGGTTCTATACTGAATGTAACATTCGACAGTTTGTATAATATGAGTGCTGCAGGGAACTATACATTCAATGCGAATACGACTATTACAGGTGATGGAAACGGTTCGAATAATGCAATGCCACAGGCTACCGTAGCTGTTAATTCTTTTCCTACAGCTTCGATCACACCTCCAGGGCCACTTTCAATTTGTTCAGGAACATCAGTGGTGCTGACAGCCAGTTCGGGATCAATCTATCTTTGGTCGACCGGAGCTACTTCGCAAACCATTTCAGTTTCAGTTGCTGGAAATTATTCTGTGACTGTATCAGCCGGAGCCGGATGTTCTGCTACTTCATCGCCTGTTGTGATTTCTGTCTTGGCTAATCCTGCGGCAATGGTTACGCCGCCTGGGCCAATATCAATTTGCAACGGATCATCAATCACATTAACCTCAGGCAGTGGAACTTCCTATCTCTGGTCTACCGGAGCAAGTACACAGGCCATTTCAGTTTCTGCAGCAGGCAATTTTACTGTTACCGTTACTGCCGCCAACGGATGTTCATCTATTTCATTACCCGTTTCAGTTTCTGTTATTAGTAATCAATCATCAGGAACTGTGTTCATAGAAACGATGGGAACAGTTGCCGGAACAACTCTGATTACAACACATGAATCGAATAACGGATTTGATAACGATAGTCTTACCATGTCGGGTAGTGGTGATCTGAGGATCACATCTGCCTCTACCGGATATGGTGCAGGGCTGCCAACGGCATCCGGGTCTGCGAATGTATTTCTCACCAATATAGCGGGAAGAAATTTTATCATATCGGGCATTAACACAACTGGTCTTTCAAACCTTCAGTTATCATTCGGTATTTTTAAAAGTTCGTCTGGAGGAACAGGTTCTGATTTCTCTGTACTCGTTAGCAACGACACGAGCGCTTTTTCGCTTCTTTCGCTTCCTCCTTTAGCCACTGGTGCGTCATGGCAGTATCGCACCGCAAGCGGATCCATTCCTTCTTCATCCAATCTCAGAATTCAGTTTAGGAACGATTCCACCTCCCGCCAATACCGAATTGACGATGTAACGTTGACGTACTCAACTTCTACACCGGTTATTACTGCAAGCGGATCTACCGCTTTATGTATAGGAGATTCAGTGATCCTGACGTCAAGTTCGGGGAGTAATTATGCATGGAGTAACGGCGCCACAACGCAAAGTATAACAGTGAAGATTGCAGGTACTTTTTCGGTTATTATAAATTGTATAACATCATTACCTGTTTCCGTTACACAAAGCAGTTATATCATCACTGCATCCACGGGATCGAATGGAACGATAACCCCGTCTGGCGCAACATCTGTCAGCTGCGGAAGTAATCGTTCTTATTCATTCACTCCGAATGCATGTTATCACATCGCGAATGTTTTAGTTGACGGAGTGAGTAATGCCGGAGCGACGGCAACGGGAGTATATACTTTTTCTAATGTAACAGTGAATCATACGATCAGTGTAACATTTGCCATCAATACAAATACGATTACTGCAACCACCGGATCGAATGGAACAATAGCCCCGCCTGGCGCAACATCTGTCAATTGCGGAAGTAATCTTTCTTATTCCTTCACTCCGAATGCATGTTATCACATCGCCAATGTTTTAATTGACGGA
>JAYVZS010000117.1:0-23433 GCA_043783155.1 Bacteroidota bacterium
TCACACCATTCGCATACACGGTAGAAGGAGTTAGGTTGTTGTGATTTCCGGTACCGGAATTGGTTCCGAAAGGAACAACATCGGGGCTACCGAAAATAGTAATGTTATCATTGAAGGTGTTGAACCCGTTGGTGGATGATGCGGCAATACCGGCAAAGAAAAATATGTTGTTCGATATCACACAGAAATTAACATTGTTGATATGGCCCTGGAAAATGTTGTGATCAATAATTAATCCTGCGCCATTCAGGGTATATGCACCGGTAAAATCTCCGATAAAAAAATTATTCCTGACAATAAAACTGCTGGTCGATTGCATATACGTATAAAGCGTTGTAATCACATTGTTCTCGATGACCCATCCATCACCTCTTACATAATAAATTGATCCGTAACACCTCTCAATGTGAATACCTGTTGTAATAATATTACAGGTAATGCCTGTACTTAATCCGATGATATGAGTTCCGGAAACAGGAAAACCAAAGGAACCTCCTGTATCAATTGTAATACTTGTAACAGTTGTAGGCATGTTATACTGAGTTCCCGCAGGAGCGTATCCCGCGCCTACTAATGTAACGCGTTTTGTAATTGTAGCAGCAGGATACGTAACACCCGATCCGTTTACATAAACGGTATCGTCAAGCGCGGCAGCGGTAAGAGCTGATTGAATATCCGTGTATTGTCCTCCGCTGATCGGACTGTTTGAAACTGTCAACACCGTTGCACGGGAAGAAAAAGAAAGTGCTGTTATCAGCAAGCCGGTAAGAATCGTAATTTTTTTCATGGGATTAATTATTTTGTGTGTGCCTACTCTGTTAAAAGGTTTTCGGTTCCCCTTGTCATGGCTTTAATATATACAATAGTAGTTATTTTTCAATTCCGAACAATGAATCTATTCAAGAAGCACAAAAAAATATTCGATAAATATAAACTGATTGATAACTCTACTATTCCTATTTAGTTGAACCTTAAAAAAGTAAACAAAAAAGAGCGCTTTACTCTTTTACAAGCTTTCCATCGAAAAATTTATTGTCAGCCGTTTTATTTTATAAAAATAAACACCATTTGCAGCGAAGGAAATATTAATCTTGTAGACACTTTCGTTTACTGAATAAATAATTCTACCAATAGCATCTGTTACTTCAATGCTACTTACCTCCTCTCTGCTTCCGTTCTTTTGAAAATAGAAAATACCTGTTGAAGGATCAGGGAAAACCGCGAAAGAAGGTTGTTCACTCAGCTCATGAACATCCGTAACTGCGCATTGAAAAGCGACACGTAAATGAAGTGTATCGTCCGTTCGTACTCCCCTCAATTCATGCACAGAGGATGGTGTTCCTTTTTTACAGAAGAAAATATATGGAACAGTATCCGGAATCGTTGCGATGCCTGTTGCACCGAGATTGACAAAAGCATTTTTGAATGCGGCAAAATTTGTCATCGTGCTATACGGATAGGTAAACCATGTATAAGCAAGAATGTAATTTCCGTTTCCGACAGAATCGAGCAAATGAATCATGCTATTGACTGAGGCGGTGTCATTAAATCGGAAGATGAAATAATTTTCAGCGCGGTTGCGACATGAGCCAATTAAATTTGCCTGGCCAAAATTATTGTTGGAGGTATTCAATGGCAGGCATGTCGCGGAATCTATAATGGCAATCATCATAGCAGAAGCAAATTGACATCCGTTGTATTCTCCTACTGAGTGATTCAAAGTATAACCAACTTCGTTAAATGCGTTTCCGGAAGATGGATAACCAAGGGTTTCACAATCCAACGTATCAGCAGCTTGTATTTTGCAAACTGACGCTAAAAAAATAAATGCAATGAGGAGTAGATTTTTTTTCATCGGCGAATGCATAAGTAGCATTACCAAAAATAACATATTTTTTGAGCCACCAAACAACCCGTTTAAATATGAACAAACAATCCTCTATTCAATCACAACTCTTTTCACTTCCGAGTAATTGCCGGTGATCATACGAACAAAATAAAAACCGGTTCCAGTACATGAAAATTGTTGTTGATGTTTTCCCGCTGACAAAAATTTATTTTCGGATTGCAGCACTACTCTTCCGCTGATATCAGAAACCTCAATTCTCACATCATCTGATGATTTCAAAAAGTAATCAACATTTATTTTTCCGGAGGACGGATTTGGATATACAGTCAGGTTGAACGGATTATTTTCAGATTCATTTACCGACAGCGCAAGAGAATCAGTCGTAGCAAGCCAGATGGTTGCGTTCACTAATAATTTCTGATGCGAACCATTTACTTCACCTATGTAACTATTGTATAACTGATCGTTCGGATCACCGGTGCTGTCATCGGGCGGAGAACTGTCGCCGAACGCGCACACTTTTCCATTGCCGTATCTGGCGCGCGAAAAAAGAATCTGCGTAGTTCCCGAATTGGATGCGCCCGTTTTATAAATCAAACCTTTCACCGTTGAATTCGCTGCTGTACTAAGCGTCATCGTTGTACCATTGCTGTATTTAACAGCTGTTACGTTTCCCATCGGTCCATGCAGACAAGAGTCGGAAGGAAGGTTGGCAATGTTTGAACTTGTCTGCGAAATATTTTGCAAATCGAAGGTGATGCCGAATGGATCTGCCTGCACGCTATTGGTCGAAAATAAATCATTCCAGATTGCGGGAGAATCCCATCCATCACCGTTACGATCACTTACCGTATGGTCGCTGATCATAAATAAACCGCCGCCATTTTGAACAAAATGAATAAGCGCTGTTTTTTCAGCCGCTGTAAACTGAATGTTCGGTTCATCTATAATAAAAACTTTGTAGTTGCTCAGGTCCTGAACATTGCTGCTGTTTCCATACGTGATGGAAGCGTTATATGGCAACGTCTCCACTTCATATCCATGTTTCACCATATCAATCGCCCAATTGGAAAGCGAACCTTCCCAATATGTTTCAGGAGTTGAGGCGGTGATGCCGCTTTGAGCAGGGGTAGGAAAACGCTGAGGATTTGATTCACTTCCAAAACCAGGAAGCATCAGTCCGCTGCTGTTCGAACCGAGATTATGCTGATCAGCATCGATCACCCAATCGGCATTACCGGCCATCTCTGCTTTGGAAGCATCAAAGAGAATCTTTATCTGCGCTGAAGAAATTTCAGAACAAAAGAAAATAAATCCGAACAGAAACCATTTTTTTAAAGTCATGATGTAGAAGTAACAGGTGAGGCCGCTAAGTTAGGATGTTGAAAATGAAATTTAGAATTTGACAAGCGATTTGGTCAGCATCTTCATCATGCGAACAAAATTGCAGCGACAATAAAATCCCGAAACCGAAACAGGCACTCATAACGGACAAATAACCTGCGACAATGAAATTAATGACTCATCATTTCACCCAGCGCATTCTCATAAATTTCTTTTGCTTCACTCACGTGTCCAAACGATTGTTCATCAATGAGTAATTCACCATCCGTAACAGTTCCAAGATTTGCCCATTCGAGATCTGATTTCGAAAGCACATCAAGGAACTGATCCAGTTTATTTTCACTGACTGAAACCACTACCCTGCTTTGTGCTTCTCCGAAAAGAAATGCATCGGCGCGGCAATCAAAATCAGTTTCAATACTGAAACCTAGATTGTGATGCATGGCCGATTCAGCCAGCGTGATAAACAATCCGCCATCGGAAACATCGTGTGCAGATTCGACAAGCTTTCTGCGGATCACTTCCTTCACCACCTGGTGAACTTTGAATTCGGTATCGAGATCGAAATGAGGCGCAGAAGAATTTTTTATCTTGTGATACGAATACAAATATTCCGAACAACCGATGTCATTCACCGATTCACCGATTAAAAAAATCTGGTCGCCGGCTCTTTTGAAATCGAGCGACATGCGATTTGTCTTGTTATTGAGTACACCAAGCATTCCAATTGTTGGTGTCGGAAATACAGGACCTTCATCCGAACTTTGATTATAGAAACTAACATTACCACCCGTTACCGGCGTCTGAAATTTTCTGCATGCTTTCGACATTCCTTTGATCGCCTGCACAAACTGCCAGTACACTTCTTTATTATATGGATTTCCGAAGTTCAGGCAATTGGTAATAGCGGAAGGTTCGCCGCCGGCACAAATAATATTTCGCGCAGCTTCCGAAACAGCAATGGCACAACCCGTTTCCGGATCAGCATACACATAACGCGAGTTGCAGTCGACCGTAAGTGCGATCGCCTTATTGGTATTTTTGATAGTGATGACAGCTGCATCGGAAGGCGCATTCGTCGTCATGTTTGCAGTTCCTACCATCGAATCGTACTGATTGAAAACCCAGCGTTTCGATGCAATGTTAGGATGACCGAGCAGAAATTTTGAAACTTCCGTCAGGTCTTCCGGTTCTTCCACATCGTTGATGTCAAACTTTTTATTCTCATTGAAATATTTCGGCTGAGAATATTCACGCTGGTAAACAGGCGCACCTCCGCCAAGAACCAACTCTTCCGCAGGAACATCGGCTACCAATTCATTACCCATGAAAAAATGCAACCGGTTCCCTTTTGTCACTTCGCCGATGATGGCGCAATTCAAATCCCATTTTTCAAAAATCTTTTCAACTTCTTTCTCTCTGCCTTTCTTCACCACGATTAACATCCGTTCCTGCGATTCGCTCAACAGAATTTCCCATGCATGCATGTTCGCCTGACGGGTTGGAACTTTATTGAGATGAATTTTCATTCCATGTTTTCCCTTCGCCGACATCTCTGAAGTGGAACAGATAATTCCGGCAGCGCCCATGTCCTGCATACCGATGACAGCGCCGGTTTTAATTACTTCCAATGTCGCTTCAAGTAATAATTTTTCTGTAAACGGATCACCTACCTGAACGGAAGGAAGATCATCAGCGGAATCTTCATGCAGATCTCCGGAAGCAAATGTAGCTCCGTGAATACCATCTTTACCCGTCGCCGAGCCAACAATGTAAACAGGATTCCCGATGCCGAATGAAATGGCGGAAACGGTTTTTCCGACCTCCACAATGCCGGCACTCATCGCATTCACCAACGGATTAATGTTGTAGCAGTCATCAAAAAAAACTTCACCACCAACGGTTGGAATGCCAAATGCATTGCCGTAATCGCCGATGCCTTTTACAACACCTCGAACCAATGCTTTTGTTTTCTCTGACGCCGGGTTTCCGAAACGCAAAGAATTTAACTGAGCGATTGGTCGCGCTCCCATCGTAAAAATATCGCGATTGATTCCGCCAACACCTGTTGCGGCACCCTGGTAGGGCTCAATGGCAGAAGGATGATTGTGTGATTCTATTTTGAATGCACAAGCCAATCCATCGCCGATTGAAACAAGTCCGGCATTCTCATCGCCCGCCTTCGCAAGCATTTGCGGACCGTCTTTCGGAAGCGTCTTCAGCCAGACGATTGAATTTTTATACGAGCAATGCTCGCTCCACATCACACTGAATATACTGAGTTCCGTGAAGTTCGGTGTTCGGCCTAAAATTTCTTTGATGCGATCAAACTCTTCGGGAAGCAGGCCAAGCTGCTTCGCGTTTTCTGTTGTTGCAAGTGTTTCTTCTGCTACATTCGTCATGTTGTAAAAAGGAATAAAGGGATTGGTTATTTTGTCCAAAAGTACTCATAATTTGGAATTCTTATTTTTGGCAATTGAAGATTAATTGAGAAACTGTTTAAAATTTATCCTGTAATTTGTTTATCCATCTTTTTGGCTACGACTTCCTCCGTGTTTCTTACTGTAGTAGTTCCACTATAACTACGAAACACGTCGTTGTCTCGCTCAAAAATACGCGATAACCATTTTCACAAGATAAATTTAAACAGTTTCTTACAAAACAAGACTTCATACAGGTATTGGAAAATTGACTGCTGAAATGATCCAGATCATACTCGTTATCGTTTATACATTTCTTTTCCTCTTTATTATCAGGAAGATGAAATTCTTTTCGCTGAAAAACATGCAGCCGAAATATGTATCGCTGGTCTTCCTCGTAAAGGTACTTGCCGGCTGCTGCCTCGGCCTCATCTACACTTATTATTATACGGACAGAAGCACGGCCGATACTTTTAAATTTTTTGATGACGGAAAAATTTTGTTCGGTACGCTTAGAGAAAACCCGAAACATTTTTTTGAAATGCTGACAGGTCTTAACTCCGATTCTCCAGATCTCCTGGTGCATTATGATAAAATGAATTCCTGGTTTAACATTGACGTTTTATTTAATGATAACCGGACGCTCATTCGGCTGAATGCCGTCTTCGATTGCTTTTCTTTCGGCCATTACTATGTGAATGTTGTCTTCATCAATTTCATTTCATTCACAGGGCTGATCGCACTTTTCAAATTATTTCAGTCATTTCAAAAAAATAAATCGAAAGAAATTTTTGCCGGTGTCATGCTGCTTCCATCCATGCTATTCTGGGGCTCCGGTTTACTAAAAGATGGTTTGCTTCTGTTCGCATTGGGAATGTTATTGTATTCACTTAGTAAGATAATGGTATCTCGTCATTCTAAAATAAACATCGCAGGGTTTATCTTTTGTCTTTTATTACTGACGATAACGAAACTCTACGTGCTTCTCATTATTTTTCCAGGAATCGTTGCCTGGTATTGGTCACGAAATGAAGAGACAAAAAGAAAAATAATTTTCAAATTCACACTCAGTTACACCATCTATTTTATTCTTGCTTTCAACATCGGATCAATCGCAGATAAGTACGATGTGACAGATATGATCTATTACAAGCAGAAAAATTTTTACGTCATTGCAGAAGCAAGCAAAGCGAACAGTGTGATCCCGATCTCACCTGTTGAAGCCAGTGCATGGAGCATTATCAAAAATTCACCTGAAGCTGCATTCAGAGTGTTGTTCAGACCAACACTAACAGAAGCGAAATCCGCTTTGATTCTCCTCGCTGCAGTAGAAAATATATTCATCTTGCTGATCATACTTCTATGTCTTCTTTCTTTTAAGAAGTCAGAAATATTCAGGCACCCTGTTTTTTATTTCTCTATTATTTTTGTTGTGCTGATGTTTACACTCATCGGACTCATCACGCCGATTATGGGAGCTATGGTGCGTTACAAGGTTCCGGCATTACCTTTTATCATGTTTATTTTTATTTCGATGTATGATTATGAAACGCTGAGATCTGTTTTTAAGAAGTCCACGGTCCACAAAAGATAATTCAATGCAATAAACTATCTGAAACCAGGTCAGGGCTGTGGACTGCTGCCCATCGACTGTGGACAAGTAACTATCGACTAATATTTCTATTTTTGACTGACCATTAACCAGACACCCAAGATGAACCTTTTCCGAAAAAAAACTGTCGAACACATCATGAAGCAGGCTGAGAATGACAGCAACTCGCTTGATCATGTTCCTCTTGCGAAACATCTTGGAGTACGCGATCTTACTGCTTTTGGAATTGCAGCGATCATCGGTGCCGGAATTTTCAGCACCATCGGAAATGCAAGTGCTAACGGCGGACCGGGAGTCATTTTTCTTTTCCTCTTCACTGCCGTTGCCTGCGGCTTCGCAGCGTTCGCCTATGCTGAATTTGCTTCGCTTGTTCCTGTTTCAGGAAGCGCGTATACGTATTCGTATGTTGCTTTCGGAGAGCTGATCGCCTGGATCATCGGCTGGGCGCTGATCATGGAGTATGCCATCGGAAATATAACCGTCGCTATTTCGTGGTCAGATTATTTCACCGGATTACTCGAAAGCGGCGGCATTCATTTACCGGATTGGATGACGATGGATTTTCTCACTGCTTCAAAAGGATTTCATCAGGCAGAAGTGCTGATGCAAAGCGGAAAAAGTTTTGTCAATCTCGACGCTGCTACTCAAACCGCCTACACGGCATGGACTTCAGCGCCGACTTTATTCGGGCTTCATATCGTTGCTGATCTCCCTGCTCTTGCCATTATTATTTTCATCACCTGGTTAGTGTATCGTGGTATAAAAGAATCACGAAATGCAAGCAATATTATGGTCGCTATTAAACTTGTGATCGTACTTCTTGTGATTGCAGTAGGAATTTTTTATGTGAACACCGACAACTGGCATCCGTTTCTGCCAAATGGAATTTCAGGAGTGCTGAAAGGTGTGTCCGCTGTATTCTTCGCCTACATCGGCTTTGACGCGATTTCCACAACAGCGGAAGAATGTAAAAACCCACAGCGAGATTTACCTCGTGGGATGATGTGGGCACTCATCATCTGTACAGTGTTGTATGTTTCCATCTCCCTTGTACTGACAGGAATGGTGAGGTACGACAGTCTTGCGGTCGGTGATCCGCTCGCTTTTGTTTTTCAGAAACTGAATTTAAAATGGATGTCAGCCATTATCGCCGTAAGTGCTGTTGTAGCGATGGCAAGTGTATTACTGGTGTTTCAACTTGGACAGCCGCGTATCTGGATGAGTATGAGTCGGGATGGTTTGCTGCCAAAAAAGTTTTCGAAAGTTCATAAGAAATTTCACACACCTTCTTATGCAACCATTGTAACAGGATTTGTTGTTGCAGTTCCAGCTTTATTTATGAACCTGACAATTGTAACTGATCTCTGCAGCATCGGAACACTGTTCGCTTTTGTATTGGTGTGTGCCGGGGTATTAAAACTTGAAACAATGCCCGATCGCCCGAAGGGAAAATTCAGAACTCCTTACATCAATTCAAGATTTGTGATGCCGGTGTTATTGGTTGTCGGCATTTTTCTCAGTTTCAAATACAACAAAGAAAACACGACAAATTTTTTAACAAGCAAACCGAAACTGAATGATGCGACTGCCATCATCACATCATTGAATAAAGAAGAAGTTTCATCACTCAAAAAATTTATTCTGACGACTGACAGCGCTGGACTTTCAAAATCAAACAACGATGCGGAAGCTTATTTAGGGAGTCTTGACGAAAGTCATTATGCATCATTCATTGCTTCGGCTCCGGTTGCTGAAGACAAAAAATTTGAAACAGGATGGAATTTATTCAAACATAAAATTCCGACCTGGATTTTTATTCTCGTCACACTACTCCTTACTTATTGGGCTGTTACAAAAAGTCTTTCACTCATTCCGCTGCTCGGATTGATCAGTTGTCTTTATATGATGAGTGAGTTGGGGGTCACGAACTGGTTAGCGTTTTCTGTTTGGCTGGTGATCGGACTGGTTATTTATTTTGCGTTTAGCTATAAGAATAGTAAGTTGAATGTTTCAGAAGTTAAACGTTAATCAGTCTCATGTTTAGAAAATTCCAATACATGAAAAAAATCTATTTTCCGTTTGTATTGATGTCGTTTATATTCAATTTTTCTTTTGGGCAGGTAACGTTTCAGAAAACCTATGGAGGAGCCAATGGTGAAGCAGCTTTTTCCGTTCAACAAACAAATGATGGAGGTTATATTATTCTTGGCACTACTTATAGTTTTGGGAATTTAGGTGCTGAAATTTATTTAATCAAAACCAATTATACTGGAGATACGTCATGGGTAAAAACGTTTGGTACAACAGGCACCGATGCTCCTCATTCTGTTCAGCAAACAACAGATGGCGGATACATTATTGCAGGAGAAACATTTAGCTTCCCTGCCAACAATTGGGATATTTATTTGCTGAAGACTGATTTCAATGGAAATTTACTTTGGTCTAAAAAATTTGGAGGTCCTGCTGATGATTACGCCAATTCTATTCAGCAGACACATGACAAAGGGTATATCATCGCCGGCTCAACAAATAGTTTTGGGGCTGACAGTTCTGATGCTTACCTGATAAAAACCGATAGCAGCGGTACTTTACTTTGGTCCAAAACTTTTGGAGGACCCAATTATGACAATGCCAATTCTGTTGCTCAAACGACTGACAGGGGATATATTATGGTGGGGAATACCTATAGCTTCAGCCCCGGGCACTTGCCTGATATTTATTTAATCAGGACCGACAGCACAGGAACTCTGGTATGGTCAAAAACTTATGGAGGAACGAACAACGATTTTGCAAATGCTATTCAGCAAACAAATGATGGTGGATTCATTTTTGTCGGGAATACAATCAGTTTTATGGCAGGAGGCATGTATTTAATTAAGACAGATAATGCAGGAAACCTGGTTACGTCCAAAATGCTTGGAGCATCATTTTATGATGATGGTTTTTCAGTGCAACAAACAAATGATAATGGATATATTCTCCTTGGACAAACAAATGATTTCGGTTCCGGCTTCGATATTTACTTAATAAAAACCGATAGTACATTGGCTCCAACCTGGTCAAAAATATTTGGAGGACCTAATGACGAACTTGGATATTCTCTTCAGCAGACTAATGATCATGGTTATATTCTTGCGGGAACCACATATAGTTATGGATTTGGTGATGCTGATATTTATGTAATCAAAACCGATTCACTTGGTAACAGTTTTTGTCATGACAGTTCTGTGACCACCCCGGTAATTACTCCTGCAACCCAGGTGTCTTCGCCTGCAACAATTGTTTCTGCGCCAACTACAATCACGACTGCTGTGACTACAATTAAAAGTTATGGAGGAATAATAACATCCCTTTGTTTTGTTTCAGGAATCAACCAAACATTTACCAACAATTCATTTTCTCTTTTCCCCAATCCCGCCTCTTCAAAAATAACAATTGATGCCTCTGCCATTCCACAAAGCGAAACAACTACAATTTCCATCACAAATAATTTAGGTGAAGTAATGAGAACAGAAAAGAGAAGTTGGAAAAATGAATTAACTCTTGATGTAAGAAATCTTTCAGCAGGAATGTATTTTGTTACGTTACAAACTACTTCCGGCATCTGGCAACAGAAGTGTTCGAAATATTAATCAGGAGATTTAATAATGATTGGAACGAATATTTAGAAGCATCATCTCCACCACCAAACCAATGAACTAATAAACCATTTAACGTATCACGAATGACGAACAAAACAATCCTGATCACCGGCGCCACAGCCGGCTTCGGAAAAGCAATCGCTTACAAATTCGCCGAACATGGCTGGAATCTCATTATTACAGGAAGAAGAGAAGATCGCCTGAAAAAAATTGAAGATGATATCATCGCACAGTTCGGGGTTAAAATCCTCTCACTTTCTTTTGATGTAAGAAAAAGAAATGATGTGGAAGAGTCCATCAACAGCATTCCGCGCGACTGGAAAAAAATTGATGTGCTGGTGAACAATGCCGGGCTCGCTTCCGGTTTATCTCTCATACAGGACGGAAACATTGACGACTGGGAAGTGATGATTGACACAAACATTAAAGGACTACTGTACGTTTCCCGTGCTGTAATGCCGATGATGATTGAGAATAAACAGGGACACATCATCAACCTGGGAAGCATTGCCGGAAAAGAAGCATACATGAAAGGGAATATTTACTGCGCTACTAAGTTTGCTGTTGACGCGCTTTCAAAAAGCATGCGCATCGACATGCTGCAACATGGAATTAAAGTAACGCAGGTTTGTCCGGGCGCTGCAGAAACAGAATTTTCATTAACGCGTTTTCACGGAGATGCGGAGCGTGCAAAAAAATCGTACGAAGGATACACGCCTTTGTACGCAGAAGACATTGCAGACATCGTTTACTTCGCTGCCACCCGTCCGCCGCATGTTGTGTTGAATGATATTGTTGTAACTCCACTGGCGCAGGCGAATACGTCTTATATTTTTAAGAAGCCTGAAGAGAGTAAGTAAGTTTCTATGTGTTTAAAAAAGTGTGACTAAGTGACTATGTGAGAAAGTAGCGGAGCATGTAAGTTTACTCCCCCTCATCACTTCGTCACTCACGACTTAGTAACCAATATCACTTCAAATTATGATATACCGCCTGCACATCATCATCTTCCTCCAGCTTATCGACTAACTGAAGTATTTCATCCTGCTGCGATTCCGAGAGTTCAACAAATGTATTCGGTATTCTCTCAAGTGATGCTTTCTTCACAGGGATGTTTTTTTCTTCCAGTGCTTTCTGCATTTTACCGAAATCGATGAAGGTTGTGTAGATGGCAATTTCCTCTTCATCCACTTCCAGTGTATTAAGGCCATGATCAATTAATTCGAGTTCGAGGTCTTCAGGATTCACATTCTCTTTCGCAATTCTGAACACACCTTTTCGGTCGAACATGAAATCGAGTGACCCTGTTTTTCCCAATGTTCCGCTACCTCTTGAAAAATGCATTCGGATATTGGCAACAGTACGAGTGGGGTTATCGGTAGCAGTCTCCACAACAATCCCTACTCCATGTGGGCCGTATCCTTCGTATACAACTTCATCAAAACTGCCTGCATCTTTTGACGAAGCCCGTTTGACTGCATTCTCAATCCTGTCCTTCGGCATGTTGGCGCCCCGTCCATTCTGAATGGCAGTGCGAAGACGCGGGTTACCATCAGGATCAGGACCACCCTGTTTTACAGCGATGGCAATCTCTTTCCCGATTTTAGTAAATGTTTTCGCCATCTTATCGAAGCGTGCAAACATCTTATGCTTTCTTTTCTCAAATACGCGACCCATATTCTATCCTGGTGTTTACAGTTTATTAATAATACCTGTGAATTCCGATTAAGGTGTGCAAATTTATTTTAAAAAAGTTTGTGAGCAAAGGATTTATAAAGGCGGAATCGCTAAAATCTCATAAAAAAATTAATCTCTCCATATCAGAACCATTAGGGTGAATAATATCGTTACCGTATCTGTAATAATCCAATGCGCCTTACAGCTTTTGTACTTTAACAACTACACTATCGGCATTATACCAAAGAAATGGTTGGATTATTTTATATTGAGAAATGGTAAAAGCCCGAAGATTTTACTTCGGGCCGTCATTCTCATTCGTGGAGGATGAGTAATGAATTAATCCTCGTCCGGTTTGTCCTTTGCAACCTTTGCCTGAGCATCACTTCCCGGCTTGCCAATCACTTTATATTGTCCCTGGCCTGCAAGAATGGATGAAAAGAGTGTGCTGTTATTCAACGTTTCAATTGCCTTCTTCAAATCGATATCATATTTAAAATCCGATTCTAGCCGGCCTTTCTGGAAATAATAGCGCGAAGCAATTTCCGTCTCAAGAATTTCCTTGATCTCATCATGATGATGAACAAGGTCCTGCTTCTTCGTGTCTTCCATTTTTTTCTTCAACACATTGTATTCCGGCTCCAGCATCGAAAAATATTTTTCCTTCTCCGCGGAAGTTTTCAATTGTTCCAATCGTCTTTCGCTTAGGTTTTTATAGTCATATTTTTTCCCGTCGAGGAAACTGACAAAATCATTATACTCTGCTTCTGTTAGACTGAAATCCTTTGCAGATGGAATACTCGGATGTTCACGTACATATTTTCCGGCATAATCAAAAAACATATAATTGGATGCGAGTGCCTGCGAAATGTTGCTGAACATTTTCCGTTCGGTATACACATCAGGAAAAATACCGCTTCCATCATACACGGACCGGCCACCTTTTGTTTTGTATTCATGCATCAGCGAATCCGGAACATGGTCAACACTTCCGTCAGCGTTGCGATGTGTATAATCCAATGCCTGGATGCAACGGCCGCTTGGTGTATAATACTTCGCGATCGTAACTTTCAGCAACGTGTTATAAGAAAGGTTATAGGTTTGTTGCACGAGTCCTTTTCCAAAAGTACGCTGGCCAACAATAACTCCTCTGTCTAATTCCTGCATCGCACCTGTTACAATTTCAGAAGCAGAAGCAGATCCGCGATCCACTAATACCACTACAGGAATCTGCGCATCAATGGCTGGTTTCGTTGCGAGGTATTCCATGTTCATCTCCTTTATTTTTGCTTTCTGGTTGACGATCTTCTGGCCTTTGTCAACAAACAGGTTGACGATTTCAACAGCTTCTCTCAATAATCCTCCGCCGTTGCCGCGCAAATCAAGTACCACGTATTTCATCTTCGGATTTTGTTTCAACGAAACAAGTCCTTCCTTCACCTGGTCGGCAGCGTCTTCAAGAAACTGGTTCAACTTGATGTAACCGGTATTCTCACTCACCATTCCGTAAAAGGGAACATTTTTGAATTTTATTTCATCACGGACAATGGTTTTCTCAACCGGTTTCGCTTCGCCTTCGCGTTGAAAAACAATTTTAACAGTGCTTCCTTTTTGTCCTTTCATGAATTCGGTAACATCGTCCACGCGTTTACTTTTTGTAGAAACTCCGTTCACCGAAAGAATGATATCACCCACTCTCACGTCCGCTTTCTGCGCAGGAAAACCTTCGTACAATTCGCTGATCTGGATGTTCCCGTCACGTTGGTGAACCAATGCACCGATACCGCCGTATTCAGCGGAGATGTGCGTCATCTTGTAATCTTCTATATCGGATTCAGGAATGTAAATGGTGTATGGATCCAGGTTTTTGAGCATGCCGTCAATACCGGATTTCATCAATGATCCGGGTTGAATGCTGTCGACATAATACATATTTACATCGCGAAAAAGTGTTGTGAAAATGTCGAGGTTTTTAGATACTTCGAAATAATAATCATCAACAAAACTAAAGCTGACGAGCGAGGTAACCACAATTGAAAAAACAATGATTGACTTCTTTCTTCTTTTGATAAAATTTTTGAGTATGGACATTACGGTTTATTAGTTTAGAACGGCAAAGATATACAACGTTTGCAATGAGAAATTGTTTTAGGGAAAGAGAATTATCAGCATTAAGGTTTCATTAACGAACCTCATAGGACGTCATTCTGTAAGAACCTATTTCACAAGAAGCGGGAAAGTTTCAAATTACCAGAAAATCCATCTCTGAATTAGCTTCCTTAATCAATACTAACTTCTTTTCTCTTGTCATATTTTTTATCTCCTTTTCCCTAAATATTGCTTCACGAGCTGTATCGAATACCTCAAAATAAAGCAACTTGAAACAAAAAAATTTCGATGCAAAATGGTCCGCTTTTCCTCTTGAATCAAAATGCTCCTTCAATCTTCTCTTTAGATCATTGGTCATCCCTGTATACAATACCGTTTTCCGTGGATTGGTAATTATATAAACAAAGAAGGAATCACTATCTCTTATTCTCATAATTTTAAAAGGGTTTTCATACTAAAATAGGTTCTTACAGAATGACAACACGGAAAAGTGAATTTCCACCAATTGCCTTCCTGCCAACTAAACCGCTCGTCATTCTGTAAGAATCTATTTCACTTGAACGATGGCAGCTTTAAATTAAATGGATTAACGTTTCTATCTTCATAATTTTAAAAGAGTATTTCATAGTAAAACAGGTTCTTACAGAATGACAACGTGGAAAAGTGAATTTCCACCAATTGCCTTCCTGCCAACTAAACCGCTCGTCATTCTGTAAGAAACTATTTCACCCGAACGATGGCAGCTTCAAATTAAATGGATTAACGTTTCTATCTTCATAATTTTAAAAGAGTGTTTCATAGTAAAATAGGTTCTTACAGAATGACGGCACGGAAAAGTGAATAGCTACTATTTCCCCGTCAAATAAGTAAACACCCAATCAATCCCGACTACCAGCAAAACAATTACAAGCAGGATTAGAAATAATACGAGCGATGGTTTTTTAGAATTGAAAGCTTCTTCCTGGTCTGTTTGCATGTTCTATTTGTTCCAGCCTTCCCTCGCCATCAAAGAAGTAATGTGTGCAAGATGATGATTGGAATGCCATGCATACAAAGCAAGAACGGTACGCAACTCAAAATCTTTCTTCGAATCAGGATGATGATATTTTCTTTTCAGATCGTCTTCACTCAGTGTCTTTAAAAATAATATCCAGCGTTTGTGTAACGCATCCACTATTGAAAGCGAAATTTCAACGGGAGCATGACGGGCTTCGCTTAACTCAGCCCAAAGTTCTTCTTGATACGGTTTAATAGTCGGCGTGTCTTCTGTCATCGCAAGTTTAAACCGAATGTATGCATTCATGTGACTGTCGGCAAGATGATGCACCACTTGTCGTACCGTCCAGCCGCCATCGCGATACGGAGTATCAAGTTGTTTGTCAGTTAGATTTTTTAACGTCGCGCGCAGTCTTGCAGGCAATTCTTCAATCGCCAGAATCCATTGATCAGCCCATGTTGCAGAATATTCTTTCGGTGCGCTGAATTTTCCAATCGGGTATTTCAGGTTTTCAATGTCAACAGTAATCATTGTTTGAAATGGGTTTTAACAAGTAATGAATGTCCCCGCGGCAAGCTGCGAGGTATCAAATTGAATATTAGTTTCCGCAGCAGTGCGGTGGGGTATTAACCAGATCCCGATTCGCTGAGCTCTCGGGATTAATTCGACTTTATGATTTCAGTGCGCCTCCTTCGTCGGCTTCTGAAATCATAGTCTCATTAATATTTCTTGTCAGAAGCAATACTCTTCCTTAATTTGCAAGCTAAAGTAAGAAGAATTTGTTGAACTAGTAAAAAAAGGGTTGGTCATGAACATCACAAATAAAATCTGCATTTGTCTTTTAACATGTGCTTCACTTCTATCCTGCTCGAAGAAGAAAATTGCCGATGCTGTTTTTTACAATGGAAAAGTGTATACGGTTGACAGCAGCTTCTCCATCGCCGAAGCATTTGCGGTAAGCAATGGAAAAATAATCGCTGTCGGAAGTACACAGGATTTACAAAATGAATTTGACGCGAAAGAAAAACAGGATCTGAATGGGAAATCCGTTTACCCTGGTTTCATTGACGCGCATTGTCACTTCTACGGATATGCAAGCGATCTCATCAAAGCGAATCTTTATGGAACAAAATCGTTTGATGAAGTGATTCAGAAAATGGTTGAGTTCTCGAAAACGAATAAATTCAGCTGGCTGCTTGGAAGAGGATGGGATCAAAATGACTGGGACGTAAAAGAATTTCCTTCGAAGGAAAAATTAGACAGTTTATTTCCTCTCATACCTGTTTATCTCATGCGCGTTGACGGGCATGCCGTGCTTTGCAACAGTGCAGCGTTGAACAAATCGAACATCACAGCGACAACGAAAATAAGCGGAGGAGAAATCGTTCTGAAGAACGGAAAACTGACAGGTATCCTGATAGACAACGCTGTTGATCTCGTGAACAAATATATTCCGCTCGAATCGAAAGAACTTCTTCGCGATGGTTTGTCTCAGACACAGGAGAAATGTTTTTCACTCGGACTCACTACTGTTGATGATGCGGGACTGGGAAGAGATTCGATTGAGCTAATTCATGAGTTGCAGCAAAAGGGTGAACTGAAGATCAGGGTGTATGCGATGATCAGTGCCAATGAAGAAAATGAAAAATATTATTTCGAACATGGTCAGGTAAAAACAGATCGGCTGAATGTTCGCTCATTTAAAATTTATGCTGACGGCGCACTGGGTTCGCGCGGCGCCTGCCTGTTGCAACCATACAGCGACAAAGCGAATCATTCGGGTTTCCTGCTGCATGACAAAAAATATTTTGAAGATGTCGCTGCGCAAATGCTTGCTCATGGATTTCAACTGAACACCCATTGCATTGGTGATTCCGCGAACCGACTGATCTTAAAAATTTATGGTGATCACTTAAAAGGAAAAAACGACAAGCGCTGGAGAATTGAACATTGCCAGGTGGTAGCGAAAGAAGATTTAAAAATTTTCGGAGAAAATAATATCATTCCTTCTGTGCAACCGACTCATGCAACTTCCGATATGTATTGGGCGGAAGAGCGTCTCGGGAAAGAGCGGATCAAAACAGCTTATGCTTACAAAGACCTGATGGAACAGGCCGGTGGGATGATTGCTTTTGGTACAGATTTTCCGGTGGAAAACATCAACCCGATTTATACTTTTTATGCAGCGGTTGTTCGTAAAGATCTGAAGGAGTTTCCTGCAAATGGTTTTCAAATGGAAAACAGCGTGAGTAAAAAAGATGCGTTACGTGCGATGACCATCTTGGCCGCCTATTCCAACTTCGAAGAAAAAGAAAAGGGAAGCATAGAAAAAGGAAAGTTCGCCGACTTTATTATTCTCGACCGGAACATCATGGAAGTTTCCTCAAGTGAAATTCCGAAAACAAAAGTCGTGGCAACGTATGTGAATGGGGAGAAAGTTTTTGGAGAGAAATAATTTCATGATAACTTTCTCATAGTTGCTTTTCGTCGGGTATATATGAGAAATAAAAGTTAGATTTGTTCTTGTAATTAAATGTTAGCTGCAAATGAAATAAACAGCCAACATATTTATAAAGACAAAAAATGAAAGCTAAATAAATTAAATATGCCTGGCTTCTTCATTCCACTTTTGCTTCTCGTAATTGCCGGTAATGTACTTTGGTATTGGATAAAGGAAATTATTAAAAAAAATGGCTATCCGATAAGATATTTTGGGAATTCATTTCAAGATATTCCCAATATTTTTCGACTCGCAAAAAAAACTATCGACAAATCTGCAAAAAGAAAATATTATACTTTGGGATTCAGCTTAATAAGTTTATTGGTACTTATCCCAACCCTTTTATTCTTTTTAGTTCCATCCATTATTAGAGATAGTAGAAAAGAACAATATGACTACTTCTTAAACAAAAGTTTTCACGGTATCGTTTTAAGAACCTACAAGGATTCTGTAAACCACTATTACAAAACAATAGAGATTAAAACTGCACTCGGTGTCGAAACAAATACTGATTTGGTGGGAGAAAGAAGCGACCTGTTTGAATTTCTAAAAGCGAATGATACTATTGAAAAAAGTTCCGGGAATTTAGGTGTGAGAATCAGAAGAGAAAATATGGATACTACTTTCTTCGCAGATTTAGGCCATTGATTAAGTCAGACAAACGCGTCATCAGCAGCTAACATAAAAACTAAAAGAAATAAACTTTTGAAGGGCAGTATAAGTTCGTTAAGTTTGTGCAAGTAATAAACATTCTGCGTTTTGCAAAAAGCTTGCGCCGGATGGTTGCGGATTGTTAGAGAGTTTAATTGGCGCAATCTTTTTGCGGAAACATTACAGCGTTCTAACCCTTCAAAAATTTAGTTCTTTAGTTCCTTGTGCGTTAGCGGCAACCTTAAACAGCTTCGTAGCAACAGACAGTGCAACATCCAATGGACATAATTTTAATAAAAACTCTTAAACAATAACCAAATGAATCTGATAAAATACTTTGAAAAAGCAGCGTTTGTTTTTTGCGCTGTTATTATTGCCCTGTTTGTAGTGTTTGTGGCGGTGGAAATTGTTTACGGGTTTTTCGCTTCACTTGCAACAACAAGTTCATTCAGTGATTTATTATTATTATACAACCAGCAGGAAAGTAACCACATCTTGAAATCCATATTTAACATTTTTATTGGGCTTGAACTTTTGCAGACCATCAAAATGTATTTTGATGAAAAGGTGATACAAGGAGAAATGATTTTGCTTATCGCCTTAACCGCTATCAGCCGTAAACTTATTACCATGGACTATGCACAGGCAGCAGGAATTGAAATTATCGGACTTGGAATTTTAGTTGCTGGTTTAGGGTTGGGATATTATCTTATTAAGAAAACAAGAAGTAAAGAAGAGTGAGTGAGAGAAAATTTAAACAAGATTAGATTATGCAAACGGATTTAAGTTTTTGGATTTACTTTAATGTTTTTGTGTTGCTGATGCTTGCTTTGGATTTGGGAGTATTCAATCGCAAGGCACATGAAGTAAGTATTAAAGAGGCGATGATATGGACAGGGGTTTGGATAACACTGGCAATGTGTTTCAATGCGCTTATTTATTATTGGCAAGGACAGGCAAAAGCATTAGAATTTTTTACGGGCTATGTGATTGAAAAATCATTAAGCGTGGATAATATTTTTGTGTTCGTTTTAATTTTTTCTTATTTCAAAATCCCTTCAATTCATCAACATAAAATTTTATTTTGGGGAATCATCGGGGCTTTATTAATGCGGGCTGCTTTTATTTTTGCGGGAGTAGCAATGCTTGAAAAATTCCATTGGACTATTTATGTGTTCGGAGCGATACTTATTTACACAGGATACAAAATGCTTGTGCAAAAGGAGAAAAAAATTGAACCTGAAAAAAATCCTGTAATAAAATTGTTCAGACGCATCATGCCTGTTACCCTTGAATTGCATGATGCAAAAATTTTTGTAAACCAAAACGGAAAACGATTTGCCACACCACTGTTTTTAGTATTGATATTAGTTGAAACAACCGATTTGATTTTTGCAGTGGACAGCATTCCTGCAATATTGGCTATTACACAAGACCAGTTTATTGTTTACACTTCAAATGTATTTGCAATACTGGGCTTACGCTCTTTGTATTTTGCACTTGCTGGAATGATAGATAAGTTCCGCTATTTATCTACAGGACTTGCTATGATTTTAATTTTTGTAGGAATAAAAATGGTAATAGTTGATTTCTATAAATTACCGATTCAAATTGCATTATTGGTGATTGTTGTCATTTTGATAATTAGCATTGTGGCTTCATTAGTATTTACAGTTAAAAATGACGGCACACCTTCGGACGAACAGCAAGTCGAGTAGAGCAGGGACTACCCGAATTAGCAGCCCCTACCCTCTCGCAGAACCGTACTTGAACCTCTCGACTCATACGGCTCTTCGGAATCGTGTAACCATGTCAGGTTAGCAAGTAAATATGAAAACTCGTCCCATAATATGGTTGGCTTAATCCACCATGATTCCGTGCTCCCCTTCGCTCCATGTTGTTTCCAACACTTCTTCACTACTACGAGAGCATCCGCCACTGATAGCAGCGCTACCGTTTCACACAATGGGTTCAACAGTTCATTTGTTCTTCCCGTGATTGCGCGTTTTGGTAAACAGTTTTCATTCGCTACTTCAGCTTCTCCTGTTCCGGTTTCAAGCCCGGTAGTAAGTCTTGCCGCCTCAATGCCGCCAACCTTACGAGCCAACTCTCAGTTATCGTTTGCTGTAATCATTGTACAGAGGCGTGACCCTGTACTTTTGATTGGAAGTATCCAATGCATCTCTACATCGGGTTATTCACGACACTTCATCGAACGGTTCACTTTCGTTCAACTCTTACTACCCTACTGCGTTAAGACGTTCAGCACATTCCCGTGAAGGGTTTGCACCTCTTAATCGTTTGACAGGTTTGTCTGATACAAATCCCTGCCGATGGGACTTTCACTTTACTAAAGTATAATCGTACTTTAGCAAAATAATTTCCATCATCTCAAAACCAACATTGTTCAAAGAACATTCAGGACACACCAGCAGCGCATAACATTAAAGAAAGAAAAAACTTTTTGAAGGGCGTCAGGAAGTTAGTAGTTGCATGCAAGTAATATAAATTCAACTTGAAAAAATTGCAACCGAGGAAATAAGGAATTTGTAGAGAGTCCAATTGTTGCAATTTTTTTATGTGAGCAGTGTGCTTTCTAATCCCTTCAAAAAATTTCTTCTTTAATTCCTACATCGTTATGCGCAATTATTTCGCTCCGATTAAACAGTAGTGCTAACTTGAAACCGATTGCAAGCAATTAACAAAAATAACAACAGGGATGCCGAAACCCGAATAGAGTAAGCATAAAATAAAAAATCAAAAAAATATGGCACTTATTAATCCTCACATTAACTTCAATGGCAATGCCGAAGAAGCATTCAATTTTTACAAATCAGTATTTGGTGGCGAATTCGCAAAAATTATGCGTTTCAAAGACCTATCAAGCCCTGAATTTCCAGTAGCAGAAAAAGAAGCAAATAAAATAATGCACATTGCATTGCCTATTGGCAACAACATTTTAATGGCTAACGATGTTCCAGAAATTATGGGAAAAACAAATGAAAACGAAAACAGAAGTAAAATTTCAATAAGTGCAGAAAGCAAAGAAGAAGCTGACAAATTATTCAATGGACTTTCAGCAGGTGGACAAATAGAAATGCCTATTGCCGACAGTCCCTGGGGTTCCTATTTTGGAATGTTTAGAGACAAATATGGTATTGAATGGATGGTAGATTTTGACCCAAATTATAAAGGAAAAATATAAATTTATGAACGTACAAGAACAAATCAAAAAGTATATTGCCAGCCAACCTGAACCAAAACGTAGTGACATGCAAGCGTTGCATGAGCATATACTTCAAGTGTTACCAAAATGTAAATTGTGGTTCTTAGATGGCAAAGATGATAAAGGTAAAATTGTTGCTAATCCTAATATAGGATATGGGCTTTACACCATAAAATATACTGACGGAACAACCAGAGAGTTTTATCAAATTGGTTTGAGCGCAAACACAACCGGAATCTCTGTCTATATTATGGGTATCAAAGATAAAACATACTTAACCAAAACGTATGGAAAAAAAATAGGCAAGGCAAGCGTGACCGGGTATTGCATTAAGTTCAAAACGCTGAAAGATATAAACATTGATATACTTGAAGCGGCAATACGCTCTGGGGTTGAGCAGTGAGCATGACACTACAGGATTACGAACTTCTAATAAATATATCTGCAAACTTCTAACGACACGAATTCTAATGAACAGTATAACTGCGGATAATAAGATTAAAAGAAATTCTTTAAACGAATTGCATTCAAGTATGGAAGGGCCTCTGCTATCACGGCAACCGCGAGAAAAATTTCTGTCATTATCTGGAATATGTTAACAAAAGTTCAACCGTTTAATCCACCGACATCAAAGGAATATGATCAGCGAATTCGAACTATTACTGTAAAAAACATCCAACGGAAAATATCCAAACTCAAATTATCTCCTGAAGAGCTATGTTTTGTAAATCCTTGATTGTATGTTTGTAAGGGAATGGTTTAATACGATTTTAAAAGAAGGGCTTTGTTCAGTAATCAAATCCCATAGAATTGCGGGATGCTTCTAATTCTTTCTTCGCTATGCGTCTTGCCTGGGCGACCTGCAAACTCCGAATTATAATGCAAGAATTAAGGGAAGCGTTATTACGAACACAATCAAAAATAAAAAAGAGTAAGAAACTGTTTAAATTTCTATGCGAGAAAATGATATAGCCAGCGCACCCTTCGACTTCGCTCAGGGTGACATCGTGCGCGGGGTCATGCTGTGCGAAGTCGAAGCATGTGCAATAGCAAATATTTGAAATGAATTTTAAACACTTTCTAAGTAAATTAACTTTGATAAACTAAATAATCAAACACATATGAATTCTGAAATTTCACCAACATTTTTTGCAACACCATCTGATTTCAGAAAGTGGTTGGAGAAAAATCACAGCAAAGCGACTGAGTTATTTGTTGGCCTCTACAAAGTTACTACTGGAAAGCCGACTATGAATTGGAGCCAATCGGTTGACCAGGCACTTTGTTTTGGTTGGATTGATGGAGTTCGCAAATCCATTGACAAAGACAGTTACTATATTCGGTTTACTCTTAGAAAACCGACAAGTATTTGGAGTGCTGTAAACATTACCAAAGTTGAAAAATTTA
>JAYVZS010000118.1:0-23401 GCA_043783155.1 Bacteroidota bacterium
CGCAGGCGGTGCACTGAAACGATTAAGTCGAATTGATCCCGGTAGCGAAGCGTATCGGGATCTGATGGGAATTATTCCCCGCCCCTTGGGGCGATCGGAGAGAATTCCCATCAAATACTCCGCTGCTCTGCGGCGGAGATGTTTATTTTCCTTAATCACCCGAATCATTTCTACCTTTGCCGAATGACAGAAATACTTGCAATCGATGACTTTCTGAAGCGGCTTGGAGATTGTAAATCATTGTTACTCGATGTACGAAGTGAATCAGAATTTAAGCAGGGACATATTCCCGGCGCTGTCAACCTTCCTTTGCTGAATGATGAACATCGTACCATCGTTGGAACGATCTATAAACAAAAAGGAAAAGAAGCAGCTGTGCTTTCAGGTTTCGATCTGGCCGGAAATAAATTCGGTGATTTTGTACGCGTTGCTCTTCAACTTTCTCCGGACAAGCAGGTAATGTTGTATTGCTGGCGTGGGGGTATGCGAAGCAATATCATGGCGTGGATTCTGAATACTGCCGGTTTCAAAGTGATCGTACTAAAGAGCGGTTATAAATTTTTTCGCCGCTGGACGCTTAATCAGTTTAATCAGAAGAAGAAAATAGTGATCATTGGAGGACGAACAGGTTCGGGCAAAACAGATGTGTTGAAAGTATTGAAAGAAAAAGGCGAACAGGTAATTGACCTGGAAGGACTGGCCAATCACAAAGGTTCTGCGTTTGGTGCAATGGGAGAAAAGTCTCAACCTCGCAATGAACATTTTGAAAATCTGCTTGCTATGGAATGGAGTCATGTTGATGAAACAAAAATTCTCTGGCTCGAAAACGAAAGTGTTACCATCGGCTCTGTTAAACTTCCGAATACCACATTTGAAATGATGCGTACCGCTCCTGTTGTTGAGTTAAGCGTGAGCATGACTTCGCGCACGGAAAGGATTTTAGAAGTCTATGGAAAATTTCCTGTCGAAGCGCTTTGTGAAAATACATTAAAGCTTAAAAAAAGATTGGGTGATCTTCGCACTCGGCACGCGGTGGAAGCGTTGCGCAACAATAATAAAACTGCATGGCTGGAAGAAATACTGGCGTATTATGACAGCGCCTATGATTACGGCATGGCGAAAAGAAAACAAGATGCTGTTTTTAAAGTGGCGTGGAAGGATGAGGAATCAATAGAAGATGTAGCGGAAAAAATATTGGCTGTATCTTTCATGACTGTCTGAAATGTTTTCACCACGAAGACAAGAAGGCACAAAGAGAATATAGAAGAAATGGCCTGGTAAACTTGATCGATATCTTTGTTAGTTTTCTGATTAAATTATTTCAGCAAGAAGACAAAGAGATAAATAGAAAAAAAACTTTGTGCCTTCGTGTCTTTGTGGTTAAATTTTCTTCAAAAAAATTATATGGATACTACCGAAACAATACAACCAATTCGACTTACACAATACAGTCATGGTGCCGGATGCGGCTGTAAGATCGCACCTTCAGTGCTCGAAGAAATTCTGAAAGGCAATGGCAGCAAACGTACCTTCCCGAATTTACTTGTTGGAAATGAAAGCAAGGACGATGCTGCCGTTCTCGATCTGGGTGATGGCAATTGCCTGATCAGTACCACTGATTTTTTTATGCCCATCGTTGATGACGCATTTGATTTCGGTCGTATTGCTGCCACGAATGCAATCAGCGACGTATACGCAATGGGTGGAAAACCGGTGTTGGCGGTCGCTATACTGGGGTGGCCTGTCGATAAACTTCCGGCGGCACTCGCGCAACGGGTGCTGGCGGGTGCCCGTGTTGTCTGTGATGAAGCAAATATTCCACTGGCTGGCGGACATAGTATTGATTCAACGGAACCGATCTTCGGACTTGCTGTGAATGGAATAATTCGGAAAGATCATCTCAAAAAAAATAATTCAGCAAAAGCGGGCGATTTGCTTTTTCTCACGAAGCCCGTCGGCGTCGGAATTTTAGCAACAGCCATGAAGCGTGAAAAAATTTCTGAAAGTGATTTGAAGAAAGCTATTGATGTGATGACACAATTAAACAAAGCAGGGGACAAGCTCGGCAGTCTTCCCGGTGTTCATGCACTCACAGATGTTACCGGTTTCGGATTGCTCGGCCATCTGATTGAAATGGCCGAAGGAAGTAACGTGTCGGCTGTTGTCAACTATCAGGATGTTCCTCTCATCGAAGGATTGGATCAGTACTTGAAACAGATGATCTTTCCTGACAGCGTTTACCGAAACTGGAATAGTTACGAGCATAAAGTTCGCGGTGTAAACGGTCCGTCGTTCATCACACTCTGTGATCCTCAAACGAGTGGTGGATTACTTGTTTCTGTTGCCCCTGATGCTGTAAATGATTTCCTGAAAACAGTTCGCGCAAGCGGTGTAAAAATTTCGGATACTCCGATCGGCATGATGAGAGAGAAGAAAGAGTTTGTGGTGGAAGTTGTTGGTGGGTAGAAGCTGGATATTAGAAAGTGAGAAAGTGGGAAAAGGGGAAGGCGAGAATCGGAGAGCGGAAAAATGAATCGGTGGAATCTTTTTTCAAATCCTAAATCTCTAAATCCTAAATCATTTTTTCATAAACTTCTTCACCACTTTTCGTTCACCTGAATTAAGCACTAAAAAATAAATTCCATGAGAAAGAGAAGACGTATTTATCACTATATAATCTCCTTTGCACTTAAGAAGTTGTGGTATATAAACAATTTCTCCAATAGTATTTCTGATCACAATACTTTGTACTTCATACTTGGTACTTTTAATATATAGCATTTCGCCACACGGATTTGGAAAAACGTTCACGCTCAGATTCTGATCTGCAGGACCATTCACTCCGATAAGTGAATCAGGAGTGTATTCCCAGAAGTCGTTTCGATATGCAATACTATCGCGGCCTAATCCTGCATACCCTTTTCCGTTTATTGAAACACCGATGCCACCAATAATTGCTCCTCCGGCATAATCTGCAACCTGCATCCATGTATTGTTCACAGGATCGAATTCCCAAAAGTCATTATTAAAATCGTTGTCATTGCCGGTTCCTGCATACCCTTTTCCATTGATGGCGAAAGCGAGTGCATTCGAACGAGGAGTTCCTCCGAAGTTTGCCATCTGAGTCCAGGCATTGGTTATCGTGTTATATCTCCAGAAATCTTTTCTCCAATCCTGGGAATAATTGTAACCACATCCAACATAACCCAACGTATCGATCGTAAATGATACAGCCCATCTTCTGGCAATTGATTGAGCAGAGCCACCGTTGCCAAGATCGCCTTTTTTCAACCACGTCGTATCACCATCATACGCCCAGCACTCTTTGTTCCAGGTGATGGTTCCATCATATCCTCCTACAACATATCCCTGGTTACCGATGGTAAACGCGGAAGCATCTCTTCGCGGAAGACTTGTTGGATTGCCAAGTTTTTTTTTCTGGTTCCAGTTGTTGATGGACGGATTGTATTCATAAAAATCAAGGAGATTGGCAGTGCCATCAAATCCGGTTCCGATGTATCCTTTTAAACCAATTACAAATCCGACTGCGCCCCGTCTTGCACTTCCTGTGAAGTCTGCAAGCTGTGTCCATGCATTCACAGCCGGATCGTATTCCCAGAAATCAGATAATAAATTTGAACTGCTGTCTTGTCCTGTTCCAATGTATACTTTCGAACCGATCGTAAATGAAACCGTGCTCACGCGCGGAACTCCTGGGAAACTTGCTTTTTGTGTCCAGGTGTTAGGCGACTGGGCGAAAAGAGTAGTGGTATATAATAATGAATAAGTAAGTATGAATAATATAAGTGAGAAAACTTTCAAACGATATAATTTTGTAATAGCTGAATTCATTCTTTTATTTTTTTATAAGATGATTTCACAGATTTAAGATGATTCCACCGATTCATTCTCCTGCTCACCGATTCTCCTTTTTTTTATTTTTATAGAAGATGATTACACAGATTTAAAATGATTCCACCGATTCATTCTTCCGCTCCCCGATTCCCCATTTCTCCCATTCTTTTTTTAAGAATGATTCTACCGATCGCATCTCACTCTCTCTTTCCCACAATCACCCCATCCTTCATCATCAACTTCCTGTCCGCCATATTCGCAAGCTCTTCGTTGTGGGTAACAAGAACGAATGTCTGGTTCAGTTTATTTCTCAACTCAAAAAATAATTGATGCAACGATTTCGCTGAAGCAGAGTCGAGGTTTCCTGACGGTTCATCTGCAAAAACTACTGAAGGATTGTTAATCAGTGCGCGAGCGACAGCAACACGTTGTTGTTCGCCACCACTTAATTCGGAAGGGCGATGTGTCATGCGATCAGAAAGGTTCATCAGGGTAAGCAAATCAGTCGCTTTTTTTTCAGCGACACTTTTACTTTCTCCGGCAATGAATGCCGGCATACACACATTTTCCAGCGCGTTGAATTCAGGAAGTAAATGATGTGACTGAAAAACAAAACCGATGTGCTTGTTGCGAAAGGCAGAAAGTCTTTTTTGTGACAGACTCGTTACATCCACATCATCAATCGTAATGCTTCCTGTTTCAGGACTGTCAAGTGTTCCAAGAATATGAAGCAACGTACTTTTTCCGGCACCCGAAGCACCTACAATGGAAACAATTTCTCCCTTCCTGATCTCCAGGTCAATTCCTTTAAGAACGTGAAGCGCTTCATACGTCTTGGTGATGTTTTTCGCGATGATCATGTTTGTTTAATAAATGCGAATGTAGTAAATCCTTACGCACTCGCATAAACGCGTATACACTAACACTTAAAGACTATCAGAAATCCTACTTCTTAAAATACTGATAGTCCAAATAGTAAAGCACTTTCAGCGACAAGCTGTTTGTCTGTGGATTATTCAACACAAGGTCCAGGTTTCGTTTGTAATCGTATGCGAGTTCAGCCGGTGACACAGGATAGGGGTCACGGAGGATCTGATTTTTGTATGTAACAATTAACGAACTGCCAGGAGAAAATTGCCATGAATAACTCATGTCGACATTAAAAAAGTTTGTGTTGAAATCGTTGATACCAGTATATGTATTGTCGGGAGACAGGGTGCCATTCTCATACAGGTTGAAATATTGTTTGTATTGACCGCGACTCCAGTAATGTCTCCCTGTGATGGAAAGCGCCATGTCGTTCTTGAAGAGGTAACGTGTGGTCATTGTATTTTCAACGGTCACGATATCACGTTGTCCGAAAATGCTGTTGTAATTTTCATCGAAGTTGGCAAAGCCGCGGTCGTTCAGGTATTCATCCAATGAATACGAAAGTCTCAACGACCACTTATCACTTAAACGGATAATGGGGTTGATGTAATACCTGCGCGACCGGAAATTAATCGATGTCATATCAGTGAACCTGCATCCGAAATCGAAGGCAATGGCTTTGTTGTAGTTGGTGCTGCCACTCAAGGCTCCGTATAATGAACGCCAGGTTGCGAGGTAACGATCTGCAATTCGCGGCTCGTAGTAATCTCGTCCTTGCAGCGGACTTCCGCCAATCGTTAGACTGAGTGAGTAATTGTTGTTGAAAAGGAAAAAGATATTTCCATTTACGTCCAGGGAAGTAAACGCGCCATCGCGTTGGCGAAGGTTATGGTTCACATTGAAACTTCCCTGTGCATACTTGAATATTTTCCAGAAGGGATTGTTTCGTCTATATATTGAATACAGGCCGTCACTGATATAATCCCGGTAAAAATTTCTGCCGAGGTCATTCTTGTCATATTGTTTATCAGCGGCTTCGTAATACAGGCCTCCTTGCAAATCTCCGGATACCCGATCGATGTTGATGCTGTACAAATTTCCCTTTGAATAATTTTTGCGGGTTGTATTGTCATCACTCAAATTGTTTGTGATCACCTGGCTCAATGAATATCCTCCTGTATATCGGTAAAGATGATTCTTTGTTTCGTATGATGCCTGCGCAGAAGTAACATTCGCATCACGCGCATCGCCTTCACGCATCACATTGGTATTCGTGATAAATACATCCGAACCGTGAGAAAGTGCCTGGTCGAACACGATGATGTTTGAATTTGTCAGCGGACGCGCCAGTTTTTTGCTTCCGTCATCCGCTTTTATATAGACAGGCGAATTGATGGCGTTGAAAAAACCGATGCCCAATCCTTTATCAGTTCTTCCTGAGAGTTTGATCGCATTTTTAAGATGATCAGAATTTATTCTCCTTGAATAAAAAAGGTTTCCTTTCGAAAATAGGTCCACACCTTCTTTAAAGAACGGACGGTTTTCATCGAGTACCGTTTCGAAAGCGGTTAAATTTTTTACTTTGTTGTCAGACTGCACCTGCGAAAAATCAGGAAGCAAGGTCATATCAAGAGTGAAACGTTCATCGATTCCGTATTTCACATCAGCACCTCCTGAATAGGAAGTCGTTCTCTGGTATTGAACAAGTTTTGTATTGTCACTCTCATCATATTGAGGACTTCGCTCGCCATATAAAGAAAGATAAGGTGTTATCGATAACCGAAGAGGTTCTTCAATGTTATTGATTCCTTTCAATGTTCCCCAATACACCATCCTGTTGCCGCTTTTCTTCGGCGTAAGTGTCCATTGATCGTATTCGCGGTTCCGGCGCATGAAACGTGCAAACTGGAGGCCCCATAGTTGTTCATCTTTTTTCGGAAAGCGGATAGCGGAATATGGAATTTTCATTTCAACACTCCAACCATTTTTACCAATGTGAACAGCGCTTTGCCACACTCCGTCGTAGGTGGGATCGCTTGCCTTATAATCCGTTTGTACTCCGGAAGCTGACACTGCGAAAATGTAACCATCCTGCCTGTTGTTGTAGGTGTCGAATGCGACTTTGAAATAATCGGCGTTCAGGTTTTCAACTTCATCACGTAATCCAAGCTCATGGAGAATGCTGTCGGGTGAAGAATCATACATCATCGCCCCGATGTAAATTGCTGTGTTATCATAGCTGAGACGTACTTCAGTGCGTTGTGTGACGGGCTGACCTTCTGTAGGATCGAGTTGTATGAAATCATCTGCAAGCGGAATGTCTTTCCAGGCGTCATCGTCGAGGATGCCGTCAATCTTTATAGCGATTGCAGTACGTTGGCTGGTATATTTTTTAGGAGTCACACCAGCTATCGCCCGGAATGAAGTAATAAAAAATAAAAATATAAACAGGTAACGTATGCTTTTGTTCATCGTAGTTTACAAACATAATTTTTTCATCCATTAGAGTAGGTTAAAAGAAAGTTAAATTGCAAGACTGTTTTCCTATAAAGTGTTTAAGGTATGCTCTGTTTTTGAATCTTCGTGTTTCTCAGTGCTCTTGGTGTCAGAGTGGTAAAGGAAAGGTAACCACAAAGATTCTAAGAGCACTAAGCTTCACTGAGCATTGATTGAAGTAATAAAATATTCATGGAAGTGTTAGGTACTTACTTATTCGTTCAATGCAAATAGTTACTTTTATTCACTGAAAAAAGAAAACTATGTTCACGGTTCGTAAACCTGTTTCATCTGAGTTGAATACATACTATCAGAGCTATTTGAAGTACATTCCGGAGGAAGATATGCTGGACGTATTGATCAAAGAAAAAGACGTCATTCAAAAATTTCTGCAATCCATTCCCGAATCAAAAGCAAGTTCGGCGTATGCTGATGGCAAATGGTTGTTGAAAGAAGTAGTTGGTCATTTGTGCGATACCGAACGAATTCTTTCTTACCGTGCACTTCGCATTTCACGAAACGACAAAACTCCGCTTCCCGGTTTTGATGAGAATGAGTATACACCGAATTCTAATTATAAAACAAGAAGTCTTTCCAATATTGCTGAAGAATTCAAAAGTATCCGTGAATCCAGCATCACTCTTTTCAATAACATGAATGAAGACATGTTCGACAGGAAAGGAATAACAAACAATTCGGAAGTTTGTGTTCGCAACCTTCTTTTTTTCATTGTCGCTCATGAACGGCATCATTTAAAAGTTATTCAGGAGAGGTATTTATTGTAACGCAAAAAAAATTACTTTCGTACCGGTCTCATTTCTCATTTCTCATTTCTCATATCTCGCATCTCATGAACATCCACGAATACCAGGGCAAATCAATTTTAAAGAGTTTCGGAGTAGGAATACAGGAAGGCATTGTAGCCGAAAGTCCTGAACAAGCCGTTGCTGCAGCGAAGGAATTGACAAAGCAAACAGGAACCGAGTGGTGGGTGGTGAAAGCCCAGATACATGCGGGAGGAAGAGGCAAAGGTGGTGGAGTGAAGCTTGCGAAAACGTTGGATGAACTGAAAGAGAAAGCGACGAACATCATCGGCATGCAATTAGTGACTCCTCAAACAGGTCCGAAGGGAAAGAAAGTTCATAAAGTATTGATCGCCCAGGACGTGTATTATCCGGGTGCTTCGCCTACAAAAGAATTTTACATGAGTGTATTGCTGAATCGCCAGACCGGACGGAACATCATCATGTATTCCACGGAAGGCGGAATGGACATTGAAGAAGTAGCGGCAAAAACTCCGGAACGTATTTTTAAAGAAGAGATTGATCCGAAAGTCGGTTTGCAGGCATTCCAGGCGCGCAAGATTGCTTTCAATCTCGGACTGAGTGGTGAAGCTTTTAAACAGATGACAAAGTTTGTCGCGTCGCTTTACAAAGCATACGATTCGATTGATGCATCATTATTTGAAATCAATCCTGTACTGAAAACTTCTGATGATAAAATTATTGCGGTGGATGCTAAAGTAAACCTCGATGAGAACGCTTTGTTTCGTCATCCTGATTATGCAGCCATGCGTGATATTTTGGAAGAAGATCCGACAGAAGTAGAAGCAAGCGCATCCGATCTGAATTATGTAAAGCTGGATGGGAATGTCGGATGTATGGTAAACGGCGCCGGGCTTGCGATGGCAACGATGGACATCATCAAACTTGCCGGTGGAGAACCCGCGAACTTTTTAGATGTTGGTGGTACAGCAAATGCGGAACGAGTAGAAAAGGCGTTTAAAATAATTCTGAAAGATCCGCATGTAAAAGCGATCCTCGTCAATATTTTCGGAGGCATTGTTCGCTGCGACCGCGTAGCGCAGGGAATTGTGGATGCGTATAAAAACATCGGTAACATTCCTGTTCCGATCATCGTTCGTTTGCAAGGCACCAATGCAGTAGAAGGAAAAAAAATCATCGACGACAGCGGACTGAAAGTTTTTTCCGCAATCCAGCTCAAAGAAGCCGCTGATTTGGTGAACGAAGTATTGAAGTAGTCATTGCGAGCGCAGCGCCCGTCAGTGCGAGCGTCGCGTAGCAATATCCTGTTGGATCGTTTTGATTATTTGTGTAACAGTCTCATTGCAGGTATATAATCACCCAACCTGTTTTCACTTCCTTTACCCATCATTTGTTCATCCCGGCATAAATTATTGTTTGGATGTGATGGACTGTTGAAATAATTTTTACTTTTGAATAGATTTAAAAATATTTTCAAATGAAGAGAATATTGTTCCTGATAATATTTATAAATTTTTCTCCCTTTTTATATTCTCAACCTATATTTAAATTAGCAAGCAATGCTATAGCTTTTCCGATAGCTTTGAATTCGCAAGCTTATTCATAATTGTTTTCAATTCAGACAAGTGATGGTGGTTATGCTTTTGGTGGTAATACATCAACTTTTGGTGCAGGTGGTAGTGATATTTATCTCGCAAAGATTGATAGTTCGGGAAATTCGCAATGGGAGTATACGATTGGCGGTTCCGGAAATGATTTTGGTTACGCTCTGGTTCAGACTTCGGATGAAGGTTACGCGATTGCTGGAGTAACAAATTCTGGTGGTGCAGGAAATGATGATGTGTACGTTGTAAAACTTGATGGCTCGGGTAACCTTCAATGGACCCGGACAATTGGAGGAACTGGCATGGACAGGGGATATTCAATCATTCAGGCAAATGATGGAGGATATATTATTTGTGGAATGTCTGATTCCTTCGGTGCTTCCAATGGTCATGCATACGTAATTAAACTTTACAGTACGGGTAACATAGAATGGACCCGTTTAATTTCTAATAGTTTTTCTGCAAATGCGATTGTCAGAACCAATGATAATGGATATGCTATATCAGGAACTGGTACATTTAATTCGTCAGGACTTATTTCTAAATTTGATAGCACTGATAATTTACAATGGACATATGCATTTGGAAATGGCAATTGCTTTTCTGATGTTTCACTGGTGCAAACGTATGATAGTGGCTATGCTATGTTAGTCTATTGTTGCAATTCACCATTGAGCCATCCTGAATATTTTGTACTTAGATTGACCGGCAATGGAATTCTTCAATGGGCGCATACACTTGATTTGGCAAGCAACGGTTGTAACTCCGGTTCTAATTTTGGCTATTCAATCATTCAAACCAGCGATAGTGGTTTCGCCTTTTCAGGAAATTCTATTTATTGGGATCCCGCTTTTAGTTGTACTGGTATAAGCACTTTTTATATAACTAAATTGAATAAATACGGCAATTACCTGTGGTCAAATAATATATTAGATGGTGAAGGCTGCAATATTATTCAAACAAAAGACAATGGATTTGCTATGACAGGTTTGGGAAGCAATGGAATTTGTTTTTTAAAATTGGATTCGAATGTGAACGGATGTTGCCATGTAATTTCTTCTCTTCATGTAATTTCTGAAAACACTCTCGGAGTTAGCGGAGGAAACACCTCTGAAATATTAACAACGATTGCAAGTTTACCTGATTCCGTCGGAACAGTGAATGCAGGTGGTTCTTTGGTGACTGTATGTTCAAACTCTGCTTTACCAATGGCAAACATTGAAGCAAACGATTCAACAACGCGTTGTCAAGGTCAAAATGTATTATTGCAGGTGTATGGAACAGTTTGCGGTGTTTCTCTGCAGTGGCAAAAAAACGCAGTTGATATTCCAGGGGCAATAGGTTTGAGTTATAATGCGGTTACAACTGGTGACTATTCATGTGTCATTACCAACAGCGTTGGAAGTGCGATTTCCAATACAATTACTGTTCACATACTTCCTTCTCCGTCCGTTATTGCGAGCAGCTCGAATCTTTATTATTTTGTTGCGGATACTTTGTCGAATCTCTTGGTTTTATCATTTTGCAGCGGGGACAGTGTTACACTTACATGCAGCCCCGCTGCCTCCTATTTGTGGGGGCCATCCAACGACACCACTCAATCAATTATTATCTCGACGTCCGATGTACGTTGGGTTACAATAACAAATGACAGCAACGCATGTTCGGCAACCTGGAATATTCTTCCTGCACGGGATTCGCTTCCACGGGTTGTTGTAAATGGCTCTTCTACTTTTTGTTTCGAAGGCTATATTGACCTGAATGCATATTCTGGTGGAGTTAGTACCCTTAATCAAACGTATCAATGGCAACTTAACGGGAATGATATAGCTGGTGCGATTCATAACTATTATTCAGAGTATATAGATACTTCCGGGAATTATACCTGTGTTGTTTCAAATAGTTGTGGTATAAATACTTCGAATGCAATTACTGCTGAGGTAAATCCTTTGCCTATGGATTCATTGACTGCAGATGGCCTTACAACTTTTTGCTCTGGAGATTCAATAACACTGTCATCGAATTTATTCCCTAATTACTTCTGGTCAACATCAGACTCTTCTCAAAGTATTACCGTTTATGATTCGGGTGATTATTTTGTCACCGTTACCGATTCCAATGGTTGTTCGACACGTTCTGATACAATATTCGTCTTCGTTAGTATTTGTGATGCTATTTCGAATTTGAGTTCAGTTGCTTTCTCCGCTACCATTTCTCCCAACCCAACTCGTGATCATATCACATTAAATATTAGTTCAAAAGATCCCTCGCATTGTCTTTTTATTCTCCACGATTTAACTGGAAGAGAAATTGAAAGACAAATTGATCTTCCAATAAGCAGAGATTTTACTTTCGGAAAAAATCTTTCTAACGGATTTTATTTTGCGGAAGTGATACAAGGTAGCAATCGACAGATCATCCGTCTCATTAAAGATTAAGAACGACTTTTAATTGATTGTATCAAAAGCCCCTCTCCTTTGGGAGAGGGGTTGGGGTGAGGCCTCAAAATAGTTCACCGTCAATACTGAAATAATAATACTTTTGCCGAAAAAATTTACGGATGAAATCTTTACCGGCAGCGAGTAACTTTCTTGGCATTGAAGAAAAGGAATTGTGTGACTACGAAAAATCAAAATTCGTCATCCAACAGGTTCCCTACGAACATACCTCATCTTACCTGGAAGGTTCCGCGAAGGGACCGAACGCTATTGTGGATGCTTCTCACTTTGTTGAGTTCTACGATGAAGAACTGGATACGGAGACATTCCGAAAATGCGGCATCGCTACTCTATCGGAAATTGATTTTAAAAATAAAGTGGATGCCGAAGCTGTCGCATTGATTGAATCAGAAACCGACAAACTAATCGATGATGGAAAATATGTGGTATCCATCGGCGCTGAACATACTGTTACTCTTGGTTTTGTAAAAGCGCATGCGAAGAAATACAAGAATCTTTCTGTGTTGCAGATTGACGCGCACTCTGATTTACGTTCTTCTTACCACGACAATATTTATTCGCATGCATCCGTGATGGCGCGTGTTCACGATCTGAAAATTCCATTGACGCAGATTGGTATCCGTGCACAATGCAAAGAAGAATCGGACTTGATAAAATCTTCTGACATCATTCATACATTTTATGCGCACCACATCCGGAAAAATCCAAATTGGATGGATGAAGCCATTGCGACACTCTCTGAAAATGTTTACCTTACCATTGATGCAGATGGTTTTGATCCTGCCGTAATTCCTGCTGTCGGAACTGCTGAACCGAATGGGTTGTTCTGGGTGGAAACACTGACTTTCCTGAAAAAAGTTTTTGAACAGAAGAATGTCATTGGTTTTGATATAGTAGAATGTGCGCCTATCGAAGGACAAATTCTTTCTGAATATACACTGGCAAAACTTATTTACCGTTTGATCGGTTACCAGGTTCAAAAGAGATAGGGAATCACCACAAAGACACGAAGTCACGAAGTTTTTTCTTTGTGCCTTCGTGTCTCTGTGGTGAAAAAAACTATTTCAAACCTATTCTCTGATTCAAAGGAGTTGCTACTTTTGTAATCCAGATCGTTTCGTCTATGAAAAAAATACTGATCGCCAACCGCGGAGAGATTGCCTTGCGTGTAATGCGCAGCGCGCGTGAAATGGGAATTAAAACGGTAGCCGTTTATTCAGAAGCCGACCGCAACGCATTGCATGTCCGGTATGCGGATGAAGCCGTTTTCATCGGTCCCGCTCCTTCGAATCAATCCTATCTTGTGATGGATAAGATTCTTGATGCAGCGACGAAAACAAAGGCAGATGCCATTCATCCGGGTTATGGTTTTCTTTCTGAGAATGCTGATTTTTCAGACTGTGTAAAAGCTGCTGGTTTAATTTTCATTGGCCCTTCCGGTGATTCGATGCGCATGATGGGAAGTAAACTCGCCGCGAAAGCAACGGCCGAGCAACACAACATTCCGCTTGTTCCCGGAACGGCAAAAGCAATTGATGATATCAAGGAAGCGAAAACGGTCGCGCAAAAAATAGGTTTCCCGATCCTGATCAAAGCGTCAGCCGGTGGCGGTGGAAAAGGAATGCGCGTTGTTCAAAACGTAAGCGAGTTTGAAGAGCAGATGAAACTTGCCGTGAGTGAAGCCATCTCTTCTTTCGGCGACGGATCTGTTTTTATTGAACGCTATGTGGCCTCGCCGCGACATATTGAAATACAAATATTGGGTGATACGCATGGAAATGTTGTTCACCTGTTTGAACGTGAATGCAGTATTCAACGTCGTCACCAGAAGCTGGTGGAAGAAGCTCCTTCGTGTGTTCTAACTACTAAGCTTCGCGATGAGATCGGAGCATGTGCAGTTCAGGTCGCGAAAGCGTGTAAGTATGTGGGGGCAGGAACCGTTGAGTTTTTGCTTGATGGAAAAAATAATTTTTATTTCCTGGAAATGAATACGCGGTTACAGGTGGAGCATCCCGTTACTGAATTTATCACCGGGCTTGATTTGGTAAAAGAGCAGATAAAAATCGCGCGCGGAGAAAAATTATCTTTCAAACAGGAAGACATGAAGATCACCGGTCATGCGATTGAAATTCGTGTGTGCGCGGAAGATCCCATGAATAATTTTCTTCCCGATATCGGAACGTTAACGACGTATAAAATTCCGCAGGGCCCGGGAGTGCGCGTGGATGATGGTTTTGAAGAAGGCATGGAGATTCCTATTTATTACGATCCGATGATCGCCAAATTGATTGTGTACGGCAAGGACAGGAGGGAAGCGATTGAACGAATGATCCGGGCGATCGATGAATACCACATTACAGGAGTTTCAACGACGCTTGGTTTCTGCCGGTTGGTGATGGAACACGACGCATTTGTTTCCGGAAATTTCGATACAAATTTTGTCAATAAATATTTTAAATCGGAAATGCTGAAGGCAGATGATATTTTTGAAAGCGAGATCGCAGGTATACTTGCAGTTCAACTTCTGAATGAAAAAAAGATTTCTGCAATTGCACCCTCAAATTCTTCGAACGGAAATGGCTCCCAATGGAAAATTAAACGTGCTGAATTCCGGGAATAACTTTATGTTTTATCGACAACAATATTTCGGCACATGTTTCGCTAAGCGGGTACCATGTTGAAAAACCTCAAGCTGTTCTTCGTATTGATTTTTTTGTACGCCATTTCTTTTTCAAAGGCTTTTTCACAGGATTCAATGAAGGTTGGGAAATACCGGCTTCCTGCTATCATCATCGGCGAAGATACTTTCCCAGTCGTGAATCTTCCAATCGTAACGGTAGTTGATTTTACCGATGCTGAGATGTTGAAAAACTTACAGGCCTATTACCGGCTTCGGTTCAATGTAATTAAAGTCTATCCGTTTGCGAAACTTGCTGCCGTCAAATTAAATGAAATGAACGAGCACGCGTCTGCACTTAGCAGTGAAAAGGAAAAACGAAAATTCATCCGGGAGACTGAAAAGCAAATGAAAGAAGATTTTGAACAGCAGATAAAAAATTTAAGCATCAGCCAGGGTGACATTCTCATTAAACTGATCGACCGTGAAACAGGAAGTACTTCATACGAATTGCTGAAAGAATTACGCGGGTCGCTCAATGCCTTCTTCTCACAAAGTCTTGCAAAACTTTTCGGACATGATTTAAAAGACAACTATGAACCGCAGGGTAAAGACAAAACAATTGAGACTATTGTTCAGCAAATTGAGAGCGGACAAATTACATTTTAGTTTTAAATAGTTGTTGGTTGTTAGTTCTTCGTTACAGGCGACTAAATCACAACTTCATAATTCGATTGGTCCCCAACTAACAACTAAGAACTAACAACCAGGAACTGTTTATTTTCGAAATCCTGCAGCCACAACCAACTCCTTATTTTCTTTCGAGTAGGTATAAAAACCATTTCCGCTTTTTACTCCGAGATGGCCGGCCGTTACCATATTTACAAGCAACGGGCAAGGTGCGTATTTCGGATTACCAAAACCATCTTGCATGACGCGAAGAATGGAAAGACAAACATCCAGCCCGATAAAGTCGGCAAGTTGTAAAGGTCCCATCGGGTGAGCCATTCCAAGTTTCATCACATTGTCAATTTCTTCCACGCCGGCAATACCTTCAAACAAAGTATAAATGGCTTCGTTGAGCATCGGCATTAAAATTCTGTTGGCGACAAAACCGGGATAATCATTTACTTCAGTCGGAATCTTGCCTAACTTTTTCGTGAGTTCAAGAACGGTGTTCGTCACTTCATCGGATGTTGCATACCCGCGAATTACTTCAACTAATTTCATGACAGGAACCGGGTTCATAAAGTGCATGCCGATAACAAGTGCAGGTCGTTTTGTTTGTGCTGCTATTTTTGTGATTGAAATGGAAGATGTGTTGGTGGCAAGAATCGTTTTCGGATCGCAGACCTGGTCGAGCTCACGAAAAATTTTACATTTGAGATCAATATTTTCTGTTGCGGCTTCAACTACGAGCCCGGTATTTTTCACGCCATCTGCCATCGAAGTAAACGTGGTGATATTTTTCAGGGTGTTTTCTTTTTGTGAAGCGGTTATCTTTTCTTTCGCCACCATGCGATCGAGGTTTTTCGAAATGGTGTTGATTGCTTTTGAAAGTGCATCCTCCGATACGTCAATCAAAGAAACTTTAAATCCGTTCTGTGCGAACACATGCGCGATTCCGTTGCCCATGGTTCCGGCACCTATTACTGAGATGTTCATTTTTGTCTGATTAATTATATTGTCTCAATTATTTGTTACGTCAAATCCCCGATCTCAAAATTCAGAAATCCTAAATATTTTATTATTTTCCTTTTCGTTTCAAAATAATCATCACGGTATAAATCATGATTTTGAAATCGAGTGCGAGTGAAATATTTTCGATGTAAATGAGATCGTACTTTAACCGTTGAACCATCTGTTCAACATTTTCTGCATATCCGAATTTCACCTGTCCCCAGGAAGTGATGCCGGGACGCACTTTGTGAAGATGCCGGTAATGAGGAGCCGTCTCCATGATCTGATCTATGAAATATTGTCGCTCAGGCCGTGGCCCGACGATGGACATATCTCCGATGAGTACATTGTAAAATTGAGGAATCTCATCAAGCCGAACTTTACGCATCCATTTTCCGAATGGAGTAATGCGTACGTCGTACTTACTTGAAAGCATCGGACCGTTTGATTCAGCATTCTCATACATCGAACGGAATTTGTAGATGCGGAATGGTTTCCCATGCAATCCAATTCGTTCGTGACTGTAGAATAATCTTCCTTTTGATGACAGCAATACTCCAAGCGAGGTGAAAAGATACAACGGTGAAAAAACAGTCAGCACAAAAATTGAAATGAAAATATCAAACATCCGTTTCAGCGACAATTGCCATTCGGGCATGAGGTCAGGAGAAATTTCAATGACAGGAGCGCCAAAAATCGCATTCATCTTCACCGAACCTGAAAGGATGTCGTACATATCTGGAATAATTTTTACGATAACGGGGGTGTCTTCAAGTTCGTAAATAACTTTTCCAATATTCTCATGTTCCGACGATTCGAGCGCGATAAATGCTTCTTCAACTTTATGTTTTTTAATGATGTTGAATAAATCCGTGATACCGCCAAGATGCGGAAGATGTTTTGCAAGCAGGTGATCGTTGTTTCCTTCTACGTTTACGAAGCCGATGAATTTGTTTCCTTCAGAATGAAATTCAGTTTGCATCTGTGTAAGCAGTGTAACCGCTTTCTGATTACTCCCGATAAGAATGGAGTTGAATCCGATTTTGCGTGTATGAATCATGTTGATAATGCGTGTCGAAAGTATAAAACGGAATGTGGCGGTGATGAGAAAATGCAGCGAGAGCAAAGTGAAAAAAGTATGATAATATGTTTTGTAATTAATGATTTTATCGTCCAGCAAAAGAGTGAAAAAGATAATGAGCACACCGATCACAGAAATATAAAGTGTCTGACCAAGCTCTCGTAATCTCGATTTGCGGTAGATGTTCTTGTATGTTCCGATCAATGAATAAACGATGATCCAGAAAAATGGAATCAGTAGTACCCCAAGATAAAACCGGTCATCGAATTTCAAAACTTCATGTCCGTAAAGGGAAGATTCGATAACCAATTTCCTGTACACATAAAACAAACCCCATGCAAGAGAAGCGGCAAGCCAATCAGCAAAAATGCATTGAAGCGTTTGTATTCTTTTATTCATCAGTGTATTACTTTAATATTGTCGAAATAAAGCGTAGCATTGGTAAGTGCGGCGCTTTTAGTCGCTTTAATAAATATTTTATATCCGAATGCATTTGCCGTTGCATTCACCGTGGGCCCGAGATTCACATATTCTTTTTTCCAGTGATCAGTAGCTTTGAAGGTAACAATATTATCCACATAAATATGCGAAAATGTATAGGTGATCATCCCGATTGTAAATTCATTGTCGCTTCGGTAATCAAGTTCCATGTAAACGGGTACAGACAGCGGTAATGGAAATGAGTCTTTCGATGCGCATTCAAAAAAAGTGTGCGATGCATCTAAATATACTTTCCCGCTTTGTCCTTCAAAACAAAACGGATCAAGAACCTGGTTGATTGTAGTGTCGCTGTTTGAAGTTTTTACAAGTGTTGTTCCGGTCTGATCAAAATCTTCCAGTTGACTGCAAAAAGCGGCTGGAAAAGTGAGGTAGACAGAGTGCGGAAAAACGGTATTTGTTTTATCAGATACGAAATTCACTACGGTATCAAAACCGGTATAGAACGGATAATTGGTTCGTGTTGCTGCAATTCCATTTATCAGTATTCCCGGCCGTATGGTTATTTTGTGTGATCCTGAAGACAGAACCGGAAATGTTGCAGGTAATTCAAATGTACCAACGATGTTGCCGTCAACATACACCCAGGCATCTGTGATTTTATGTGAACCGCTGCCTTGATGCAATGGGTCGATCGATGAAAAGGAGATAGAATCAATATGCACATAAGCGGGGATGGGCTCCGAAGAATTGATCAGGTTACATGAAATAATCTGGAGTGAACAGGCAATCATGATCACAGGAATTTTAATCTTTGTGTGTAAAAAAAAATAATTCAGTCGAACGTATTTATTCATTACTCTCAGCTTAAGCCAGCACATTTAATGATGAATTTAGTTTTTCCATTACCTGGTGAGCAACATGCAGAGCATGGTATCCATCTTCAACGGAAACAGCTGGTGTCGTATTGTGCAAAATGGAATTGATAAAAAGTTCAAGTTCCATTTTGATGGCATTGGTTTCTTCCACTTTCGGCTGATCGAAATAGATTTGTTTGATTCCTTTGCCATGTCCGAGATCAATGGTGACATCCAGTGGTCCGGGTTCACCGGTAAGGTTTTTTAAACGCACAATTTCAGTTTTCTTTTTCAGAAAATCAACGGAGATGTAAGCATCACGCTGGAAGAACCGGCTCTTTCGCATATTCTTCATCGAAATTCTGCTCGACGTCAGGTTGGCAACACATCCGTTATCAAATTCGATGCGGGCATTAGCAATGTCAGGTGTATCGCTCACGACTGCAACCCCGCTCGCGCTCACTTTTTTTACGGCGGATTTCACAACACTCAGTACAATGTCTATGTCATGAATCATGAGGTCGTGAACAACAGAAACATCCGTGCCGCGCGGATTAAATTCCGCAAGACGATGTGTTTCAATGAACATTGGTTGATTAAAATAATCTTTTGCGGCAAGAAAGGCGGGATTGAATCGCTCCACATGCCCAACCTGTCCTTTTACATTTGCTTCATTTACGAGTGACAGAAGTTTTTTACCTTCCGAAACGGTATTGCTAAGGGGCTTCTCAACAAAAATATGTTTCGATCGCTTAATCGCTTTTACGGCATTCTCATAATGAGCAACGGTTGGAACAACAATGTCGACAGCATCACATTCATTTAATAATTCATCGAACGACTGAAATTTTTTTACGCCGAATTCATTTTCTACAAGTGCAGCTGCATCGGCATTGTGATCATAAAAACCGACTAACTGTGCCGATGAAATTTCTTTCAGTAAACGGATGTGAATTTTTCCGAGATGACCTGCGCCAAGAACACCAATCTTCAACATTATTAAGCTATTTTTGCAAACATACATGATTCATTTGAACTATAAAATAAGATGATTGGCATATTACTTCTTTCATCCGGTAATATAATGAAATCGAATTTATGGAAAAGTAAATTTTTTGAGGTAAGTGGGTTGAATTTGAAATGTTAAAAGTAGAAGATGAAATTGTTTGTTACTTTTTAATGTTGATATTTTCATGATGATGGGTGATTGTTGATCCGTTCTTGTTGATTTATTTGCAATCCGCTTGTGAAAGATAAAAGATATGATGGAAGATAATTTTAAACACCAGGGGATGAGGAAAAAACTCATCGATGTTGTTCGGCTAAAGGGGATTGACAATGAAAGTGTGCTGGATGCCATGATGCGTGTTCCACGTCATCATTTTCTTGATAAAGCTTTTCTAAATCAGGCGTATGAAGATATTGCCTTTAAGATAGGAGCGGGGCAAACCATTTCGCAGCCATACACGGTTGCTTACCAAACATCTTTGCTTCAGATTAAAAAGGGCGATAAAGTGCTGGAGATCGGCACCGGAAGTGGCTACCAGACCTGTGTGTTACTTGAACTTGGGGCAAAAGTGTTTTCGATTGAACGCCAGAAAGAACTATTCGATAAAGCCAAAGTGTTTTTTCCTCAAATCGGTTACGCTCCCAAAATATTTTATGGTGACGGATACAAAGGGCTTCCGTCATTTGCTCCGTTCGATAAAATTCTGGTTACTTGTGGCGCACCTTTTATTCCCACCGATTTAATTGATCAGTTGAAAACCGGAGGTATTTTGGTTATACCGGTGGGTGCGAATGAAGTGCAGATCATGACAAAGATTACGAAGAATTCTGATTCCGATTTTGAAAAACAGGAACTAAAAAATTTTCGCTTTGTTCCGATGCTTGAAGACAAGGAGTGGGGTAAGTAGGAGTAATTTTTTAACGACAGGCAATTTGTAGATTTTGGATGCTGATTTATTTTTGCTCTGTTAAATTAAAGGTAGAATTTTGTTTACCAAGTTTTAAATCCGTTTACCAAAAAACTTAAGTAATCGCTTATTCTGTAGTTTAATTTTTCTATACTTGCGCTTAGGGTTCTATATGATAATAATCGTTCGTATCGAGCCTCAGGAAGTGGAAATTAATCAGGTTCGTAGAAATAAGAGTTGAAAATAAGTGCTGAGAAAGGCGATTTTAAGTTTTTACTTTACGGATGATTAAAATTTATTCATTCAGTTTTTTCTAACGATTTTTAATCTATCATAGAATTCAGTTTCTTATTTTCCTGAAAGGCAGGTTTGTAAAGGATGAAGGTCAAATCAGCCGGAAATTAAAGTCAATCATCCGTTAAAAACTTCTTTCTGAATATTCGCCCGTCGCTTATATTCATTAATTTGCCCAAGTAATAAGAACGTTTAACCCTCTTTACCGAAGTTTCAAATAATTTAACTTAAGAAGGAACTATTCATACTTACATTTACAGCATCAGCAACAATAAAATATGAAACAAAATTCTATCTGCTCAAAAGCGACGGTATCAATCAGAGGTTTAATGATTTTGCTATTTATTTTGGCAGCAAAGGTGGCTTATCCTCAGTCGCCGACATTTGATGTTTACATTACAAATGAATCGTATCCGACTGCGAAAACATATCAGTTTGAAATTTGGTTGAAGAAGACAGGCCCGGGAGTGATGGAAATTGCCAATCTCCAGTTTGGTCTTGGCTTTAACAGTGCTATGAGAGGCAGCGGTACTGTTACACCGAGTTTAGTAGCCAACTCATCCATGTTCACCGCTAATCAGGCGCCAACAGTTGCGGGCCAGATTAGCTGGACCAATTCGGTTGCTGTCGGTATCGACAGAATGAATATTACAGCTCGTGCTAATCCGGGTTGCGGAAATGGTACCATTATTCCAGATACAGGATCGTGTACCTCTCCGGGTATCCGCTTTGGAACTTTTCAGTTGACTCTTAGTGGCTCACCTACCCAATGGGTGACCGGTACAAGACCAAACATCGATTTCAATTTTGCCACCACACCTGTTTTGCCAACAAAAATCTCTTATTATCCTCAACTATGTCCTACTGCGGGATTGGACGCCACCCCTCAGGGAAAATTCTATGATTTTAATACTGTTCCAACTATACTTTGTACTCAAAATCCACAAGTGCCTGGTTGTACTTCTTTCGTTACAGCTACTGTGGGTACTGTGGTCAATAGTCTTTGTTATGGTTTGGGAAGCGGAAGTATCCCTCTTACTAATACATACACTTCCCTCACGAGTGGTAATATCAGGTATTCAATCAATGGCGGTTCTGCAACTGTTACGGCTGTAAGTAATTCCAGCACTTCTTCCAGTCGGACATTTACAGGACTTTCTCGCGGAGTTTATTCAATATTGGTTGAAAGAGGGACAAATTTAACAGCTGTCGGTGGAGGAACTGTTGTTTGTACTGCAACTATTTTTGTTTTTGTTAATGGTCCTTTGGCACCTGTAACTGCAACTGCTGTATTGATTACTCCGCTTGTCTGCTTTGGCGGTACAAATGCAGTTATTAAGGTTACCGGTTTTGGAGGTTCAGGTGCTTATAAATATACTTCAGGTTCCAATTTTGCAAACGGAACATTCGATGTTGTTTCTGCTCTTGGCTCAGGTTCTTATTCTTATAATGTAACCGATCAAAACGGATGTGTTACTGCTGCCGGGTCTACTGTTACAAACACTGTTGTTATAACCGATCCGCCTCAGCTCATAGCTAATTCTGTAACACCTACGAATGCCACATGTGCTACATGTCCTAACGGATCAATTGCTGCAACTGTATCAGGTGGAACCGGGCCGATAACGATTATCGTTGCAAACATTGATACGCCTACTACTTCTTATAGTCACGTTGGGCCAAGTTTTACTTTTACCGGTTTAACGATCGGTAACTATTCTGTTGAACTAATTGATTCTGTAAACTGCGAAAATATTTTTCAGCCTTATACAATAACTGCTTCTTCCGGATGTACGAACACTGTTGATACGGTTCATACTTCTATTTGTCAGGGTTTTAGTTATACTCCTCCGGGTGGAGTTGCACTTTTTAATGACACGATAGTTACAACGCATATAACCAATTTCGCAGGGTGCGACAGCGCGATAACAACATATCTGACGGTAAAAGCTAAACCCACAGCCTCGATTACAGGAAGTGCTTCTTTCTGCTCTGGTAGTTCAACGACTCTTAATGCCGGAGCAGGATTTTCAAGCTATCTTTGGTCGACATCAGCAACAACACAAACCATATCGGTAACTACAGCAGGTACTTTTAAGGTAACGGTTACAAATGCAAATGGCTGTAAAGATTCTGCAACAGTTACAACAATCATTAATCCTAATCCGACAGCAGTAATTACCGGTGCGCTTTCATTTTGCCAGGGTAGTTCAACAACACTTACTGCAGGGCTATCTTCCGGTTATGTTTGGTCGACCGGTGCAACGACTCAATCAATCTTAGTTACTACAGCCGGCACTTTTACAGTTACCGTTACAGATGCCAATGGTTGTTCAGGTTCCGCCTCCGCGACTACCATTGTAAATCCATTACCGACACCGTCGATCAGCGGCAGTCTTTCTTTCTGTGCAGGTGGTTCAACAACACTTAACGCAGGAGTATTTGCAAA
>JAYVZS010000119.1:0-23288 GCA_043783155.1 Bacteroidota bacterium
GTCGGGTATAACATGGTGAGACGAATGATGAACCAGGGATATTTCTTTAACATTTCTGTTTTCCCAAGCGTGTCGTATAACAACACAGGTCTTCGCATTCCGCTCAACCGCAACAACACATTCGAAGACATTGAAAATTTGCTGAAAGAAATAAAAGTTCAGTTGCCGCATGCACTTGCCGATTCTCAATCGAGCATGCAGGATATTTACAAATCGTTTAAGCTGGTAGCGTAATAAAAAATTTAGTGTTGAAATCGGGCGTTCGATAGGATGCCCGTTTTTTTATGGGTGATGGTAGATTTTAGTTTGATCAGGTATTCACCGATTCATTAAAAGACAACAAAATATTTGGTTGATCTTGAGTGCTTTTTCTTACCAACTTTTGAAATTACAAAAAGGTTAAAATTCTTTATGGAATAATTCTTTGTGAACTTTGCGTTTTAAACTTAACGTTCTTTGCGGTTAAATTTAATTTTAGTATAAAGAACACGAAGGTTTTCTCAAAGTTCACAAAGGGTTTCACGAATAGCCATTACCGGATTAGAGGAAGGGATTTAGAGATTCATATTCGTACATTCGCAATACTAATGACAGGATAGGGTAAACTTTTCTTTATTTTTGCTTAACATTAAGTTTACATACTGAACCTACTTTCATGAAAAATTTGAAATGAAGAATGAACGTTTAAAAATACTGTTGGTGGATGATGAACCCGATATTCTTGAGTTCATGGAATACAATTTAAAGAAAGAAAATTATGACGTTCACAAGGCGAACAACGGGAAAGAAGCGATCGTCAAAGCAAAACAAACCAGTCCCGACCTGATCGTTCTTGATATTATGATGCCGGAGATGGATGGAATTGAAACCTGTCGAGCACTGCGCGAGATTCCGCAATTCAAAAACACGATGATCGCTTTTCTTACCGCGCGCAACGAAGACTATTCGCAGATTGCCGGCTTCGATGTAGGAGCGGATGATTACATCACCAAGCCGATTAAACCGAAAGTTCTGATCAGCCGCATCAATGCATTGTTCAGGCGATACCACGGAAATGAAGGTTCCGATAAATCGAAAGTCACCAATGTCGGCGATTTACAGATCGACCGCGAAAAATACATGGTGTACCAGGCAGGTAATAAAATTGCGTTGCCTAGAAAAGAGTTCGAACTACTTTCACTGCTGGCTTCCAAACCCGGAAAAGTTTTCACCCGCGACGAAATCCTCGAACGCGTCTGGGGAAGCGATATCATCGTTGGCGACCGAACCATAGATGTTCATATCCGGAAACTCAGAGAAAAGTTAGGCGAAGAACACATTAAAACAGTGAAGGGCATTGGTTATAAATTTGATTTTTAATTTGATAATTTGATGATGAAATGATTTGATAATGATGCGTTTTTCTGTTAACCCTCGCTGCAATCTTTTTCTTGTATTCGTACATTCGCACTAAATTCGTAATTCGCTACAGGTATCACTTTCGGGTATTCGTACATTCGTACTAACTTCTTAATTCGCTACAAGTAGCTTCTTTAAACCCCCGGTAATTCGCAACAATATATTTGAAAAATCCCACTCCTCGCACCCTTGCTCTCATCGCCGCACTGGTATCAGCCGGCATTGTATTTCTTGCCGAGTACATCACCAACCTTTCTCCGTACTTTCAGAAGAACTGGATTTCGTTGCTCGTGGTTTCTGTGATTGCTTTCATCACCACGTTTATTATTTTCTATTTTCTTCTTGAAAAATTTATTTACAGGAAGATCAAGCTGATCTATAAGACTATTTCCAATTTCAGAAGCTCGAAAGAAAAATCTGCCGGCAGAATAAATCTCGGCGACGATATCCTTACCAGCGTAAACAAAGAGGTGCTCGACTGGCAGCAAAACAGGAGCGATGAAATTACCGAGTTGAGACGGATGGAAAATTTCAGAAAGGAATTTCTTGGCAACGTTTCCCATGAACTAAAAACTCCGATCTTCAATATACAGGGTTATATTCATACGTTGTTGGAAGGTGGCATCGATGATAAGGAAGTCAACATTCATTATTTGCAGCGTGCTTCCAAATCGGTCGACCGCTTGTGCCTGATTGTGGAGGATCTTGAATCTATCAGCAAATTAGAAGCCGGTGAAATGACACTCGAACAACGTGTGTTCGATATTCATGAGCTGGTGGAGGATGTATTTGAATCGTTAGAAATGCAAACGGCTGAGAAAAAAATAAGAATTGGTTTTAAAGAAGGAAGCGAAAAAGCATTTTATGTATTTGCTGATAAGGAACGTATCCGCCAGGTGTTGGTTAACCTGATTGTGAATTCAATCAAGTATGGAAAAGAGAACGGAACTACGTTGCTGGGCTTTTACGACATGGACGAAAATATTCTCGTGGAAGTAACAGATGACGGAATAGGTGTGGAACCGCAGCATGTGCCCCGATTGTTCGAACGGTTTTACCGCGTTGATAAAAGCAGGTCGAGAGAAGCGGGAGGAACGGGCCTTGGTCTCGCCATCGTGAAACACATCATTGAAGCGCATCAGCAGACCATCAATGTGCGAAGTACATTCGGTATTGGAACTACGTTTGCTTTTACGCTGAAGAAGGCGAAGTAGTTCGAGAGTGTTTAGGTGTTTTAGTTTTTAAGTATTGACGTGTTTAAGTAATGAAGTGACTAAGTGATGAGGTGTATCCGATTGTTCTTATCGGTCACATTTATTACTCATTCATTCTTCCTTATTACTTCAGGAAGCAAGTGCTTCAATCAAATTCTCCTTTGACCTTTGAAACTGAATTCCAATCTTCTTTGCTTCTAATTTCTCAAAGAGGTTTTCGATAAAAACCTGTTCACTTTCCTGATCTTCATAAATGTTACCGAAGATATTTGAAAGCGTGCTTGAAATAACAGTAATGCCAACCGAAAATTTGTCGTTTGTAAATTTCAGATCGAGCAGAGAAGAAAGGGAGCTTAACCCTTCACCTTTCATAGCGCTGATCATTCCTCTTTTGTAATCCGTATAATGAATACGGTAATTCATTTTCTTCAATACGTCGTCGCAGTAGCTGAATACGATCGGCAGACTGTAATTGTACAGATGAATTTTCATGAGTTAATTTTTCTGTAAAATAAAAGAGTGAATGTTTCGTAATGATGAACGAAGTGTTAATCTATCTTCAATATATCTTCCATTTCTGTTACTTTCGCACCGGGAAACAAGGGATAATTAGAAAGGAAGTCTTGAACTTACGTGACTGCTATCTCCGAACTAAATTCTCCTGACTAATTATTCGTATGCCGAAGAAGAAAAAAAAGAGTGTGTTAACTAAGATCATCTGGTCCATCGTGGTCGCGCTCGCCCTTGCGGCATTGACGGGAGGTTTTCTGTTGTACCGTGAAATTTATAAACCGAATGTCGTCATCACCGACTGGAAACATCCGCATTACCTTTATATAAAGACGAAGGATGGTTTTGACGATGTCGTGAAAACATTGACGGATCAGAATCTTTTGATCAATCTTAAATCTTTTCGCTGGGCTGCAGAGCAGATGAAATATTCTGATGAGTCTGTAAAGCCCGGAAAATACCTGTTGAAGCCGAACATGAGTAACAAGTCGCTCATCACGTTGTTGAGATCGGGAAAGCAAACACCTGTTGAGTTGGTGTTCAATAATATTCGTACGAAGGATCAGCTTGCGCAAAGGGTTTCAGAGCAGATCGAAGCTTCGTCATCAGCTATTTTAAACCTGATGAATGATCCTGATTATACGAAGCAGCTTGGCTTAACACCGGATAATATTCTCGCGTTTTTTATTCCCGATACATACGAATTTTACTGGAACACATCTGCCGATCAATTCCTGAAGAAGATGAAAAAGGAATACGATAAGTTCTGGACAGATAGTTTGAAGCGGAAGGCGAAAGACATTGGTTTTACATCCGTTCAGGTTTCCGTTATTGCATCCATCGTTCAGCAGGAAACAAGAAGGGATGATGAGAAAAGTATGATTGCAGGAGTGTACATCAATCGTGTTAAAAAAGGATGGAAGCTGGAAGCTGATCCCACGCTGGTTTTTGCTTTGGGAGATTATTCCGTGAACCGGGTGTTAAGCGCTTACAAGCAAATTGATTCTCCTTACAATACTTATATGTATGCAGGTTTGCCACCCGGACCGATTTGTCTCCCTACCATTGCCTCATTAAACGCTACGCTCAATTATTCAAAGCATAATTACATGTACTTCTGCGCGAAAGATGATTTCTCCGGACATCATAGTTTCGCCGTTACCTACGATCAGCATTTGCTGAATGCGCGCAGATTTCAGAAAGCCCTCGATAAACGTGGTATCCGGTCGTGATTAATTTTTTCAGAATCGAAAAGGAATTCTATTTTCGCATCTCAATCCATTATCTCAATTCTCACATCTCATATCTAAGTAATGAGCAAAATTAAATTCGGAACAGACGGCTGGCGTGCCATCATCGCAAAAGATTTTACTGTTGAAAATGTTACTCGTGTCGCGGAAGCAACAGCTGACTGGCTGTTGAAACAAAAAAAAAATCCATCGGTAACTGTCGGTCACGATTGCCGTTTCGGAGGTAAACTGTTTGCAGAAACGGTTGCCAAAGTAATGGGAGTAAAAGGAGTGAAAATTTTTTTAGCGGATGGATTTGTTTCCACTCCCATGATTTCGATGGGAACGCTCATGTATAAATGTGATGTGGGGATTATCATTACCGCAAGCCACAACCCGCCTTCATACAACGGATTTAAGCTGAAAGGTTCGTATGGCGGACCATTGACTCCTTCCAATGTTCAGGAAATCGAAGACATCATCAAAGAAAAATTGACGGTGGATACCGAGAAAATTTCTTTGAAAGAATTGACTGAAAAAGGTTTGATTCAAATGGTTGATCTCGAAACGGATTATGTAAAACACGTGGAGAAAAATTTTGACCTTGATGCCATCAGGAAGTCATCCATGAATTTCGCCTACGATGCCATGTATGGTTCCGGTCAGAATGTAATCAAGCGTTTGTTTCCTGATATTACGATGCTGCATTGTGATGATAATCCCGGTTTTCACGGACAAGCACCGGAGCCGATTCATAAAAACCTGATCGAGTTTTCGGAACTGATTAAGAAAAGTGGCAAGATTGATTGCGGATTAGTGACAGACGGCGATGCCGATCGGATTGGTTTGTATGATAACGAAGGAAATTTTGTGGACTCGCATCACATCATTCTTCTGCTCATTCATTATCTCCATAAGTATAAGGGAATGAGTGGAAAGGTGTGTACCGCTTTCAGTACAACACCCAAGGTTGAAAAATTGTGTAAGTACTACGGTCTCGAATGTGAGACAGTGAAGATCGGTTTCAAATACATTTGCGAAATCATGATTCACGAAGATGTCTTGCTTGGCGGAGAAGAGAGCGGAGGTATTGCCATCAAAGGGCACCTTCCCGAGCGCGACGGAATCTGGATGGGATTGGTAATCTGGGAGTTCATGGCAAAGAGCGGAAAGACATTGACTGAGTTGATGAAAGAAGTGGACGACATCGTTGGTGCTTTCGCGTTCGAACGATCAGATCTGAATTTAACCGAAGACGTGAAAAATAAAATTGTGTCGAACACCGCTCATGGTGTCTACAAAAATTTCGGAAAGTATGTTGTAAAGCGTGTGGAAGATCTCGATGGCTACAAGTATTTTTTTGATGATGAAAACCGTGAGTGGCTTTTGATTCGTGCGTCGGGAACAGAGCCTGTTCTGAGAACATACGCTGAATCTTCTTCACGTGAAAATGCTTTCTCAATTTTGAAGGCAGCGGAAGAAACGCTGTTGAAATAATGATCGGTAAAATACTTTAGTAAATATATTTTAAAATATTTACTATCAATATTTTATATATTATTTGTAAAGACGAATATTGACGATCTTAATGCGACAAATTTCCAACTTCTAACTTTCCAACTTCTACCCTCCAATTTTCACTAACTTTCTACCCTAATTTCAATCAACTTAAACCTTAGAATGAGTCAATCGATTTGTAATATTTAGGGTGATGAATCAGTTTGATTTTTGTGCCCTTTCCGTTTTTTTTATGTGTCTCCTTTTTGTCAAGGAATTCCTGCCGGCCGGCCGGCAGATAAACACAAAGAACACGAAGATTTACAAGAAGTTCATAAAGAGGGTTCACTCAGAAACACTTTCATTTTTATCAGCGGGTATTTTCTTTACCTTTTTTTTCAGTAGCCATGTATTTTCAGAAGAAAGAGCAGAAGAGAGGAAAAACCGTTCAGAAAATCAAATCAATCTTCTCGAAAAAATCTCGAACGACTCGTTGGGATTTTTTCAGCCGTCACCAACACTGGATAAAAGCCGTGTCAGGTTAGTTTCCTATACAGCCGTTGGCTTGTATCCTGTCAGCATGTATTGGTTGTATACACAGTGGTACAAAAATTATCCCCAATCGTCTTTTCATTTTTTTAATGACGAAGGTGAATGGCTGCAGATGGATAAAGGCGGGCACATGCTTGATTCCTATACCATTGGGAAGGTGGGGTTCAGGGCGATGCTATGGGCAGGAATGGAACGAAAGAAATCGATCTGGTACGGAGCCGGAATCGGTTTGGCATTTCAAACGACTCTTGAAGTATTTGATGGTTTCTCATCTCAATGGGGATTTTCTGTAACTGATATGGCCGCAAATGCAATCGGCAGCTCCGTGTTTATTAGTCAGCAACTGGCATGGAATGAACAACGGTTTCAGTTGAAATATTCTTTTCATCAAAGTGAATACGCGAAGTATCGTCCGAATGAGCTCGGATCTAATTTGCCTGAAAATATTCTGAAGGATTACAATGGCCTTACGTACTGGCTTACTGTAAATCCACATTCATTCATGAAACAGGAATCAAAATTTCCACGCTGGTTGAGTTTCGCTTTTGGTTATGGCGCCGAAGGATTGTTGGGCGGATATTCCAATCCTGTTGTGGTAAATGGAAAAGTAATTCCTGTGTTCGACAGGTATCGGCAGTATTATCTATCGCTTGATTTTGATTTGTCAAGAATAAAAACGCGGTCGCGATTTTTATCCGGCATGTTTAAAGTGATTAACTTCATTCGTCTTCCTGCGCCCGCTATTGAATTTAATAATGGTCACAAAACAAAATTCTATGCGTTCTATTTTTGATTACTTTTGATTGATAACAAAGTCATTTGTAAACTATTCGATGAAAATAAGTTTAACCACTGAGATTCTAAAACCACGAAGCTTCACTAAGTCTTAGTGTTTCTAAGTGTCCTTAGTAGCTCAGTGGTAATTTTAAAACAGATTAGAACAGAATAAATAAAATGCGGCTGAGTGTAGGTGATAAAGTACGTTTTCTGAATGAAGCCATTGAAGGCGAAGTGTCGAAAATTCTCAGCAACAATCGTGTTGAAATCACGACTGTGGAAGGATTCACGCAAACAGCAGCGGAGCAACATCTTGTAAAGGTTGAATTCACCATGGAAGACAAAGTGGTGGAGGATCCTGATCAGATTTCCAGAGAAGATGTTGTAAGCAAATCGACACGCGATGAAATTCCGAAGGCAAAGAAACCTTTTCGGCCGCCTATTGTTCCTTCTTTAAAAAATGATGAAACCATTTATGCCGCCATTGTTTTAAAGGAAGAACATTCGCCGCTTACCACCGATATTGAATTGACACTCGTGAACAACTGTAGCTATTCAATTGTGTTTTCGTTGTCGAAGAAGAAAGCTGATATCCGTACCGGTGTCGCGGCCGGGCTGATGAAATCGCGCACAGAACAATTTATCGGAACGTTTTCTCAGGATGAATTACATAAATTCGACGGCTTCATCATCGAAATGCTTTTCTTCGGTGATCAGGATTTTGTTCCGAGACCGGCAGTGGAAAAACACCTCATCATTTCTTCTTCTGATTTTCTCGAACCGGACTACTGGGAAGCGTTGAAAGGCACGGAAGACCAGGTATTGATGATGCCGCTTTATGTGATCAACCAGGAGCGGGATGTGAATGTAAAAAAGTTACTTGAACGTTATCAGCAAAAAGACAATGAAGATAAAGCGCGCACAGAAGTTTTTTCAAAGAACACAAAAGGGAAATTGCGACCGTCGAAATTTGTTTTGCTTTCCAAAGAAAAAGTGGTAGACCTTCACATTGAAGAACTCATAAAGGATTATTCCGAAATGAGTAATGCCCAGATTATTTCCTACCAGCTTAACTTTTTTCTTTTCGAGATGGATCAGGCAGTATTGAATAAGCTGAATAAGATTGTGTTTATTCACGGAGTGGGTCAGGGCGTGTTGAAGAGCGCGATCAGGGAGCAATTGAAGAAGTATCCGAGTATTCGTTACCGCGAAGCTCCCACAGAAAAATTCGGATATGGTGCAACGGAAGTTGAATTTCTTTAATTACCTGCATCATGACATTTGAAAATCTCAGAGAGGAAGCGAGTTACAAAATCAGGACGATGAGATGGGTGCTCGTTGCAGGCGCTTTGCTTACACTGGCAAAATTTCTTGCCTGGTACGTCACACATTCGAATGCGGTTTTAACAGATGCATTGGAATCAATTATCAATGTAGTGGCGGCTGCTTTCGGTTTGTTCTCGTTGATTTATTCCGCGCGACCTAAAGATGAAAACCATCCGTATGGACATGGGAAGATTGAATTTCTTGCAGTGGGTTTTGAAGGCGGACTGATATTTTTTGCCGGCGGAGCTGTCATTGTAAAAGCTGTTTTGGCTCTCATTCATCCACATGAAATCGATCAGTTAATAGTTGGAATCAGCATTACTGCTTCTACCGGAGTGATCAACTTATTGATCGGAAAATTTCTTGTGAAGAAGGGAGATCAGATGCGCTCCCAGACATTGGTTGCTGACGGACAGCATTTGCTTGCTGATACCTGGTCTTCCGCCGGTCTTCTCGCCGGATTGATAATCATTTATTTTACCGGCCTGTATTGGATTGACAGTGTGCTGGCCATTCTGCTTGGCGGGTATATCATTGTGGTCGGTGTAAAACTTATTCGAAACGCGTTGGCGGGTTTAATGGATGAAACTGATTTTACCATTGTGGATGAAATTGTCTCCGTCCTGAATAAAGAACGAAAACAAAAATGGATTGACATTCATAACCTGCGTGTGGTGAAGTACGGTTCCATGCTTCATGTGGATGCTCATTTAACATTGCCCTGGTATGATGATCTTCGAACAACACACACCGATGTAAAAGGACTGGAAGATATCATCAACCTTCATTTCAAAAACCGTGTTGAATTTTTTATTCATACAGATCCCTGCCTGCCTTCATCCTGCACGGTGTGTATGATTCGCGATTGTAAAGTGAGACAGGTTTCTTTTGAGAAACGAATTGAATGGACATCAGAAAATTTACTGATTAATAAAAAGCATTCGGTGTAAATCGTGTTGGAGTGTGTGCATTACCGAAAACAAAATTAGATTTCGATTTTTATCAATAAACGCGTGCAAGTAAAACCATATTCGATTCAGGATATTCTTTCATTATTTTATAAGGGAATTGCCGAAGGTTTTGTAACTTATTTTTCTCCACAAAAAAGTAGTCGTAAACGGGCAGGCAAGACTCTTCTATAAACTTTTGATCAAGCCAGTCTATCTGATAAAGATTTTTATAAAAACTGATATCGGTCACAAATTGCATTGGCAAGCAAACTGTAATTGATTTTTGTTCAGGTGAAACCTCCCGTTTTTGCTTTATTAAATATTTCAACATGTCTTTTGTATCCGCCTCTCCTTTCCACTGAATTACAAAGTGCAGATTGGCATTGACAATAAAATTCAGGCAAAAAAATAAAATGATACCAGTAAATATTTTTTCTGATTTGACAGGCAGCGCTTTAAAGAGAAAGATCATCAATATAATGAAGAGCGGGAAGTAGAAAAGCGCCGTTCGCTCTTTCGGGAAGAGGATCCCCATCCACTTATTCTGAAGATAATTAGCGACAAAACACAAAAAGATTGTGAGTGTGATAAAAATAAGATATGAATTTTTGAAATCATTTTTATCCTTTCTTAGTTTTAAAAAAATGAAAATTATAGTAGTTGCCAGGACAGCTATAACGCCTATCTGCATTCCATTTCTAAGTTTACTCATAAACACATGATTATACATAGTTTCGTTGATAAGAGAAAAGACGGTGTCTTTCCAAAAACCATCTGCGCCACCATAGAACAAAGCATGAGCCTCCTTTAAATTCATTATAAGGGGAATGATTAAAAAGAGAACGGAGAGCGGTAATAAAAGTAAAAGGGATTCGCTAATTGGTTTGAATAATCCATTCTTCTTATTGATTCGTGCATCCTTCACCATTCTAAGAATGTAAATTGAGAGAAACAGAGTGGTGATTATTAAAAAGTAGTTGAGTATGGATAAGTTAGTAAGTAGCGCAGTGGCTGCGAATAATACCGAATAGAGAGCGCAAATAAAAAGTTTTTTACCTTCTATAAACTCATAAGCAAAATAAAGACTTCCCATCAGGAGTCCCATTGAAATGCCGTAACCTCTTGCCAATGAAAAAAAATCTAAAAGAAATGGATTCGTATTTAAAATAATAAAAGATCCTATGATGAAAAAATTTGATGACAGTTTGTTAACTAACCTGGCAGAGAAAACAAGGAATAATAAATGCCCGAGAAGGTTGGGGATTCGTAAAGTGAATTCGGAAATACCCAAAAGTTTCGAACTCAATTCCATTAACCAGGTATTGAGTAAATGATTGTTGGCGGAGAGATGATCGTATTGTGAAAAAAAGCTAAAACCATTCCGAACGAATTCCATATAAGAATAGCTCTCATCCCATGTAAAGGAAAGCAGACATGCTCTTGTTGAAGTATAAGTAAGGAGTAACAGGCCTGAAATAAATAAAGCCAGGTTAATTGTTTTCTTGTTATTTTCTTTTGTCAGGTAAATCAACAAATGAGAATTTTATTTAAAGTAAATTAGTATTTCAATATCAGCGCATCACTTCGCCTGATATAGGAAGGCAAACTATCAGCATTCATAACAGCAATTTTATACCCTTCGTTCCGAAGATTGAGAAGCTGATCTTCTCCTGGTAAAAAATCGTATGCAATATGGCCGGTAAAAAACATGATTGGGATGTTTAGAAACTTATCGCAATTAAAAATTACATAGGAAGAATCGGGTATTTCAGCGGCGAGTTTCTGTATTTTATTTTGTTGTCTCAATGATAGCTCACGATTAAAATTATCGAGTGGTTTCTTCATGGTATGATTATTTTCAATACGGCTCGTGTTTAGAAACAAGAGGGATATAAGAACTAAAAGAAAATTAGAAAGCAGCGCGTAACTGTTTTTCATTTCTTTCAACAGCTGTTTTAATTTCTCTAAGATAATGTCTGCCAGTGATCCGATTGAGAGGAACACCAATGGAGAGACAATGGCACTGTAGGAAATCATTTTGGTAGATGCCAATGAAAACCATGCATAGATGATGAGAATTGCGCTGATAAAAAATATCCTATAAGCTTTTTCTTTTACTCTTAAACAATAAGTTGCGGAAGCAGTAATCAGGATGATCGGGATCAAGCTGCCTCTCCCGTATATCGTTCTCACAGCATCAAAATGATACCACCACTCACCGGTATGACCTTCCAGGGATGAATAAATGTGTTGGGTGTATTGTGAAAATTCATAGTGGCTTTCATGAGGAAAAGTATTCAGAATATAAATTTGCCAGGGTAAGAAAACAAGAGCAGCGAATAGAAAACTTACAGCTACTGCAAGATAGTTGCGAAAATTATTTCTCCTGGCATGGTCGGAAAGAATTACGATGAACCACGGTGCAAAGACAACCAAGCCGGTCAGCCATTTTACGAGCACTGCTGCTCCCGAAAAGATTCCGATCAAAACCAAATATTTTTTATTTTCCGAACGCAGGTATTCCACGAAAGCCCAGAAACTTCCGGTGATGTAAAAGATAAAAGCGACATCGTTGTGATCAGTGGAAAAACGACCTGCAACAAGTTCCAGCGGGAAATAAGCAACTGCAAAAAATAAGGCACCATAGAAACCGGTGTTTGAGCTGACAGTTATTTTACCGATCCTATAAATAAAAATTGGAATAATAGCGTGAAGCAAAGCACTTGCAAAACGCAACCCTAAAATATTGATACCAAATAATTTCATCGACAAAGCCATTTGCCAGAGAAACAAAGGTTGTTTATGAAGCCACACATGATTAAGTGTCCAATTACGAAAGTTGTAGTCAATCACTGGATTCATATACAGCATTGGCTTGAATGGATGCTGCATCATATTTTTTGCAACCAATGCGTGAAATTGCTCATCCCATAAAACCAGGAACGGATCAAGCAGTGCGATAAAAATTCCCAGGAATAAAGTACCGGAGAAAAGTAAAAGGATGCTGATCTTTTCGTTCCGGTATTGATTGAAGAGTATCGCTCCCGAAAGCAATACTACTGCAGGAATAAGAGGACGTAGTTGTTCAGTGGAAAAATAGGAAAGCATAAGCTGTCGAATAGCAGAGCGAACTTAGCTAAAAATCTGAGTATACTAAGAAGCTGTCTTTTCATTGTGAGAATCGGTGTTACCTGATTTCAACAGTTAGCAACTTTTTAGTCTCCAGAAAAGCTTCTAATGTATCTCCCGCTTTCACCTGTCCGACACCTTTGGGTGTTCCTGTAAAAATCAAATCGCCTTTTTTTAATGTAATGAATTTCGAAACGTAGGAAATAACTTGAGCGAAAGAAAAGATCATCAGTTCATTCGTTCCTTGCTGAACGGTTTTGCCATTGATGTCGAGATGAAAATTAATTTTATTCTGATCCGGCAATTCAGAAAGAGAAATAAATTCACCGACAGGAGCAGAGTGATCAAATGCTTTCGCAGGTTCCCATGGCAATCCTTTTTCTTTTTGTTTCTGCTGAATGTCGCGCGCGGTAAAATCAATTCCGACTGTGATCGCATCGTAATATTTGTTCGCGAATTCTTCGGCAATGTGTTTCCCTTCTTTGCAGACTTTCAACACCAGTTCCACTTCATGATGAATGTCGCTTGAGAAATCCGGAATATAAAACGCACGTTGCTTCGGAAGCAAAGCGGTATCGGGCTTCAGAAAAAAAACAGGTTCGGTTGGAACTTCATTCTTCAGTTCCTGCGCATGTTCAACGTAGTTGCGGCCGATGCAGATAAATTTCATGTGTTAAAAATTGGATGTTGGAAGTTGGACACTGGAAACTGGGAGTTAGAAAGTGGAAGTGGAATTTAGAATTCTGAGGAATGATAGTAGAATGCGATTTCCATTTTCTAACGCTCAACATCTAACCTGCGGTATCAAACTTTATTAAAATTCTTCAACCGAATCTGTGTAATTACATTTTTCGTGTTCGTAGCGAAATCTCCTTTCATCATCCAGTCGTAATAAGATGTATCGGTGCGGAAAATTTCAGAAACGAGTTTTCCTTTATACTTACCGAAGTTAAAAGTCTCTTCGCCTTTTTCGTTGAAGACAATTCTTCCGGCAAGATCAACATTTTTGGTAATAGAACTGAACTGAGAAAGAAAGTCAACATCGTTCTGCAGTTCCTCATATTTTTCAAGTTGAGCAACCAGCACTTCGTATGTAGCAAGCGTATCTGCTTCCGCGCTGTGAGCGTTTTCAAGACTCTTATCACAATAAAATTTGTAAGCGGCAGAAAGCGTTCGCTGTTCCATCTTATGAAAAATATTCTGCACATCAATCAGTTTACGCTGCAACAAATCAAGATGAATATCCACGCGGGTGAATTCTTCAATAAGTAGCGGAATATCAAACTTGTTTGAGTTGTAACCGGCTAAATCGCAACCACCGATAAATGCATTTATCTCTCGCGCCACATCACTGAACTTCGGTGAGCCTTTTACATCTTCATCAGAAATGTGATGAATTTTTGTGACTTCCGGTGGAATAGGAATAGTCGGATTAATGCGCATTGTTTTCGCTTCGCGGTTTCCGTTCGGATGTATTTTCAAAAGAGAAATTTCTACAATTCTGTCGGCGCCAACATTCACTCCTGTTGTTTCAAGATCAAGGAATACGATAGGGCGGGAGAGTTTTAGCTGGGACATAGGAAAAGTGTTAGTGAGTTGGAGAATGGGTGAGCAGGTGAATTAAAGAAAATGCAAAAGTGTTGAAGTATTTAAGTGTTTATGGAAAATTTACTTTCCTGTTTTGACGATTATTTTTTTGACGATATTTTTCAACGGGTATTCGTTTGAGATTGTTATGTTCTCAGAATAGGGTTGGAAATTATAGCCCTCGATTTTAAGTGTGTATTCACCGGGTTTAGCGGCAAACACAAATTCGTTACCGGGCGAAAATGGTTTGTAAGTCATCGCAACGGCATCGCCGGCTCTGATTGTAAGTGTTGCTTTTGTAATTTCAATTTTTGCATTTGTCTCCGATGCAACGATCCCTGAAATGAATGCAAGAAAAGGGTGATCCGTTGTGTCGTTGTAAGTAACCTGGTAAATATCTTTATCACCGAATCCTTCGGGACGAATTGCAGCAATATATGCATGTCGCTGATCGCCGGTCATTGAAAAGAAAAGATTGTCATCGGCTGTGTTCAAAGGGTAACCGATGTTCACGGGTTCATTCCAGTTTCCGGTTGCATCGTTATAGGTAGAACGAAATATATCATAACCTCCCATGCTATTATGACCTTTGGAACTGAAGTATAGTGTTTTTCCATCCATCGAAATATAAGGTGCGTCTTCATCGTACTTTGTATTGATGGTGGGGCCGAGATTTACTGCAGGCCCCCATTCGTTGTTATCTTTTCGCTTCGACATATAAAGATCACTTCCTCCTTTTGTATCTTTTCGTTCGCTTGCGAAATATATAGTTGAGCCGTCTAACGTCATGCTTGCCGCTGTTTCAAATTCTTTTGTATTTATGGGCGGACCAAGCAGGATGGCCTTCTGCCAGTTTTTACCTTTCAGCGCGGCAACTGCCACATCACTTGATGCCTCTATGTTATCGAAAAAAATCAGCGCCATAGCTCCGTCTGCGGAGAGCCCGACAGATTCTTCATCCCATTCAGTATTGATGGCTGCACCGGCGCTTTTCGCTTTCATCCAGGCAGTATCTTTCCACATGGAGAAATAGACATCTGCTGAAAAGATCCCGAGATCTTCAATGAAGCCTCCGAGATTGCCCTTTCGCCGGGACGTGAAAAGCAATGTTTTTCCATCCGCAGAAATAAACGGATTGTAATCTTCATAAGTTGTGTTAATCGCTTTCCCTGCATTTGCAAATGTAACATTCAACGGGTGCGCAGTAAGTTCTTTTGCATTGTTGCACATTTCAATTTGCCGGTCAGCGTCAGGAAGATCTTTCAGCTGCTTTGAATGTGAAGTCGTTTTGTATTCGTTGAAAAATTTGATCGCGTCATCCCATCGTTCCGCATACATGCAGGCGAGGCCGAAAAAGTAAGCGGCTTCTTTGTGCGTAGTTTTTACAGTCGGCGACGCTTCAAAATACTCAATCGCTTTTGCCTTGTTTACATTGGTAAAAAGATAACAGTAGCCAAGGCGATAATTAAATTCAGGATTCTTTGGATCAACTTTTACAAGCTCTTCGTACCCTTTCAAGGCGGTGTTGTAGTTTTCAGTATTGAATAAGGTCGCGGCATCTTTCTTCACTAATTTGGCTTCATCAGTGGTCATCGTATGCGTTTTTGTTTTTTGCGCATGAACGATGCCGGAGAACGCAAGCAAAAAAATGGTGGCTCTGATTTTTTTCCGAAGGGATAAGAAGAGAAGTTGTGTTTTCAATTTAATGCTGTGTTATGAGAGGGGAAAAACATGAATTTATTGTTCATATAATCCTGTTCGCATCAAATTGTTCTAAGTAATCAGCGATGCGACGGATGAAACTTCCGCCCAACGAACCGTCAACAACCCGGTGATCGTATGACAACGAAAGGAACATCATTTGTCTGATGCCGATGGTATCGCCTTCCGGTGTTTCAATGACAGCGGGCTTTTTACGGATCGCGCCGACAGCAAGAATGGCTACTTGCGGCTGGTTGATGATCGGTGTACCCATTACATTGCCGAACGAACCGACGTTGGTGATCGTAAATGTTCCGTCCTGAATTTCTTCCGGTTTTAGTTTTCCGATCCGCGCACGCGAAGCAAGATCATTCACCATTTTTGTAATGCCGGTCAGGTTCAGATAATCTGCTTTTTTGATGACAGGTACAATCAGGTTTCCTGACGGCAATGCAGTGGCCATCCCGATGTTGATGTCTTTCTTCACAATGATCCTTGTTCCGTCAACCGAGACGTTGATCATCGGGAAATCCTTGATGGCTTTCACAACGGCTTCAATGAAAATAGGAGTGAAGGTGATTTTTTCTTTCTCACGTTTTTCAAAAGTATCTTTTACTTTGTCTCTCCACTTCACGAGGTTCGTTACATCCGCTTCCACAAAAGAAGTAACATGCGGAGAAGTATGTTTGCTCATTACCATGTGATCGGCGATAAGTTTGCGCATGCGATCCATTTCAATGATCTCAACATTTCCACTGATTGATACAGCAGGAGCAGAACTCATGGTAGCAGGTTGTTGCTGAATGAATGGTTGAGAAGGAATTGCTGATCCTGATTTTCTTTTTTCGATGTGTTGCAGTAAATCATTTTTAGTAACGCGATCATTCATTCCGGAACCTTTCAATGTATCGAGTTCAGAGAAACTGATCCCTTCCTGTTTTGCGATGTTGCGTACAAGCGGTGAGTAAAATTTGTCGGAAGAAGATTTTGATGTATGTGAAGAAGCAGTTGCAGCAGAAGAAAGCAGTGAAGAAAGTTTTTCTGATTTTCCATTTGATGAAGGAATGGAATGTGCGGAAGCAGATGGAACCGTAACAACGGCAGGAACATTCGCAGTCGTTTCATTTTCGGCGGTGATCAAAGCGATTACTTCACCGACTTTAACCACCTGTCCTTCTTCAAACATTCTCTTTGATAGAATGCCTGCGGAAGGAGACGGAACTTCAGAATCCACTTTATCGGTAGCGATTTCGAGAACCGCTTCATCGGCTTCAATTTTGTCGCCTTCTTTTTTCAGCCACTTTAAAATAGTGGCTTCTGCAACACTTTCGCCCATCTTGGGCATGATCATCTGGATCATCTGAGTTTTAAATTTAGACTTTAAGTTATGAGCTGACAAAGGTAAAAAATATCATGAACGAAAGGTGGCAAATTTGAGATTTGAGATTTTGAATTTCGCATAGAAGTCATCACAAAAAATAAATTTAATTCGAAATTTTCATTGGCAAACCAAATTCCGGAGAATCGTATTTAGGATCTTCTCCACCGGGATAAATATGTACATCAAGACCGCTTGCTGCTTTCAGATCAGCAGCATGCTGTTTGGCATCCTGGAATGTTGGATTTATTTCAATTGCCCTGTTAAAATAATAGGAAGCCAATTCATATTTCTGAATGTCCAGATAGACCAACCCTAAGTTACTATAAGTGATTGCTGCTCCCGGAGTTGAACGGATGCACATTTTGTAATAGTAAATTGCTGAATCCGGAATAAATTTTATTTCATTGTAAAACCTTCCGAGATCACCCAGGGCTTCCCCAAAGCGTGGATTAATTGTGATCGCTTTATTCAGGTAGTAAAATGATTTATAAGCAGATTCAAATCTTTTGGCAGAGTCTTTTTCTGCAATGGCTAAATTCAGTAATTCATTTCCATAATGCCTGTTGTTCTGAGTGCTGTTAGTTGCATGGACAACATCATTTGAAAACAACGTCATGTTATCCTTCCATGCTTTGTTGCGGTCAATCGTTTTAAACGAATATGCTATCGAAACCAACCCAACAAGTGCGACAATTGAAATCAATTTTTTAGTTGAGAAAGTTGAAACGGTTTCGGTTGCTTGTCCAGGTTTGGCAGATACTACCGGCGATGGTTTCGAATTTGCATCGCGGAAATCCATCTTGAAAAATTTTGCTAAGAAGTAAACGAATGCAATGCAAAAGCCGAGTGAGGCAGAATATAAAAATCGTTCTGCCATGATACCACCCCGCAACCAGACGAATGCCAGCGCGGGCAGAAGTGTTGCGAAGAAAAAGACAAGCGCAAATCCCCAAACCTTCTTTTTTAGAAAACCACGAAGTGTCAGAAACAAGAGACCGGCGAAAAGAAGAAACCCGATTATTGTGAACGGATCTGACCAACTTGCGGAAGGAATTTGATTATAAGAGTAGTCGTACATCAGCGGGTGCGGAAAGAAAAGAAGCCGGATCATGTAAACAAAAAGAACCATGCTGCTTGAAAATTTTGAATGCGCATAGGGATAATTATTCAGTTCATTGAAGACACCTGCAGGGATCGTTCCCAATATTATATTTTTCTGAATGTAAAATATAAGCACTACCAATATAAAAGGAATCGTTTTTTTAATGGATTCATAAATACTTTTTTGTCTGAAAAAATAGAAGCTTGCCGGTAACAAGACCGCCCCTGTAATTGCAGTTTCTTTCGAAAGCATGGCGAGGTAATAAATAAGTATGCTGCTGATTAAATATATTTTACTTCGTTTACCTTCCTGTCGAAGCATCAAAAATAAAACACTGATAACTCCTAAAAAGCTTAACAATTCATCCCTGCTCTTCAGGTTCGCCACCACTTCGGTATGAATAGGATGTGCGATGAACAACACACAAATAAGGAAGGGAAATATTTTGCGGGAACCGGAGAATAATTCCATGAGCAATAAACTAAGCATAAAACCGGTGAGCGCGTATAGTAAGACATTTATCAAATGACTGATGTGAGGATTGTTACCGAATAACTCATGTTCAACAGCAAAGGTGATAAGCGAAAGCGGACGGTAATAACCAAGTGTTAGATTCGAAAAATGCCACAAGTCTACTTTAAGAATATCGCCAATTCCATCAAAACCTTTTTGTACAAATTGATTCCTGACAATCGCTACCGAATCGTCAAGTACATAGCCATGATGAAGGGTGTTGGCGTATAGTGCAAAAGCGATGATGGCCATTAATGCCGGCCAGCGATAATCGATCTTTTGAAGAACAAAATTCTTTTTGACAATTACATTTTTCTTTTTCTGCTGTCTTGCCATATCAGGTTAGTTGTTACAGGATATTAGTTGATTCGTTCCGAACGATCAAAATTAACCATGACCGCAGTCTCAGTAATGATATAGAGTCGCCCTAAAACTACACTATTTCCGGAATACATTTTTTACTTTTAGCAAAAAATTAAATTTGATAATTATTTGAATTTGAATGAATACTTTTACGAACAGCAAAGTTGTTTTTTACTAATGAGATTTTTGTATGATTAAAAATAAAAAAGTGGTCGTGGTGCTACCTGCTTACAATGCGGCGTTAACCCTGAGAACTACCTACAGTGAAATTCCATTCGACGTCGTTGACGAGGTCGTACTTGTGGATGATGCCAGTAATGATGATACCATTCGAGTCGCAAAAGAAATCGGAATTAAACACATCATCCGCCATGAGGTAAATAAAGGATATGGAGGCAATCAGAAAACCTGTTATTCGAAAGCGCTTGAACTGGGCGCCGATATTATCATCATGCTTCATCCCGATTACCAATATACTCCTCTTCTCATCCCTTCTATGTCAGGTATTATTGCCAACGGTTTATACCCGGTCGTTTTTGGATCGCGCATTCTTGGAAAAGGAGCATTGAAGGGAGGAATGCCGTTGTATAAATATTTTTCCAATCGAATTTTAACCGCTTTTCAGAATATTATGATGGGTCAAAAACTTTCGGAATATCATACCGGCTATAGGGCGTTCAGCAGAGATGTTATAGAAAGTATCCCGTTCGGAAAAAATTCAGATGATTTTATTTTTGACAATGAAATGGCCGCGCAGATTTTATACAAAGGATTCGAGATCGCTGAAATTACCTGCCCGACGAAATATTTTAAAGAAGCTTCTTCCATTAATTTCAGCCGGAGTGTTCAATATGGGTTGGGTATTCTACGCGTTTCTTTTCAGTACTTTTTTTCAAAAACAGGTATCCTGAAATCGAAATTGTTTGAAGTTTAGATTGGAAATGAGAATACAGGATGGCTAAACGCGTGCTTCGACTACACTCAGCATGACCAACGCACACTGTCGCCCTGAGCGTAGTCGAAGCATGTGTACGTTAAATCATGGTCATAAAATCCAGGCGACTTTTTATTGCCTGCCTGAATTTCTCCACCCTTTCCGGATGATATTCAAATCCGTATTCACAAGATAATCCTTGGCATATAAAGAGTTGAGGCGATGAATGGTGGATTCATCTAATTTTTTACCACCGATCATGTCGAGTGGATTCAAAACCCCTTTCCTGATTTTCGGCAAACCGTTGTTCGCCACATTCACCTGATCATAATAACCGACCCATGAAATTTTGCCTGCAAATACAAGGAAGATGTTTTTCAAATATCCGATTGGATTTCTTTGAAGGAAGATAAGCACGGGACTTGCAATCAGAAAAAATATACTGAGCAAAATATCAATTAGTCTTTTGTTACGTTTGTTAACACTCTTTGAAATGCTGTTGATGTCTATTACGTACAACTCACCCGGATTGTCAATCGAACTGCTGCCGATAATAAAAAGACTTTCAGGCGGAGCGATTTTATATTCCACTTCCTTCGGTGTGGCAACCGACATGTAATTGATAATTCTGTTTGATGAAATATCCTTCGCGCAAAAAATCACTTCGTCAATCGCATACACTTCCATGATCTCTTTGAACTTGTCAACGGAGCCAAGCACATATTTTTCAAATTCGGGAAGCAGTTTTCCGGAATTGTTAGACGTTGCATCCTCGCCTGGTTTTACGAAGCCGATAAAATTGTGTGTGGATCCGGAAATTTTTAAGAGTGACAGCACGCGGCTCCCTTCTTCTTCATCGCCCGCTATCAGCAAGCGTTTTCGGGTGTTGCTTTCCAGCATAAAATCTTTCCACTTGAAAAGATTGATGATGAGTCGCGCGACAATCATCGAGATACTTGCCCAAACGGCACCCAATAAAATCAACGCACGAGAAAAGCGATACATTTCCGGTAATAACGCATACACCACTAAAATTAAAATGGTCCCGCTGAAAATTCCGCGGATGATCTTTGGCAATTTAATCGGTTGATCGTAACCGCCGCTGAAATAAATCGAAACGATCCAGATGAAAATGTAACCGGGAACGGCAAGTAATATAAATTCCCCTGGATAATTCACGAACATATTTTCACTCCAGTATTCTTTCAGGAAATACATGCCGGCAAAAAGAATGACGGCATCGAGTACGGGGAGAAACATCCGTCTAATAAACCGGCTGGTGATGGCAGTGGCGGCTCTTAAATAAATTGCCATCCGGATGATGAAAGAAAAAAGGGAAGCGTTCTTTTTTGAAAAATGCTTCTGCGCGAAAATGATCATCGCATTGTAAAACACAAAAACATAATTCACGCTGCTTTTCTTTGTGCTTTCCCCTTTGTAATGAATGATGCGTGTTTCCGGGAAATAATAATTTTTGAAACCGGATTGAGTGATGCGATAAGAAAGATCAATGTCTTCGCCGTACATGAAAAAAGTTTCATCGAGCAAACCGATCTTATCCAATATCGATTTCCGGATCAGCATAAACGCACCTGCAAGAACATCTACTTCACTGGTTTTATCATGGTCGAGATAGGAGAGGTGGTATTTACCGAATGTTTTTGATCGTGGAAATAATTTTGAAAGTCCGAACATTTTGTAAAATGCCACCATCGGCGTAGGTAATCCGCGTTTTGATTCCGGCAAAAATTTTCCGCTGCCGTCAATCATCTTCACACCCAATCCGCCGGCATCAGGATGAGCATCCATGAAGCGGATAATTTTTTCGAATGTATCTTCTTCTACTACCGTATCGGGATTTAGCAGCAATACATATTCGCCTGTTGAAAGCTGAATGGCCTGGTTGTTCGCTTTTGAAAATCCTTTGTTCTCTTTGTTCACAATAACTTGTACGGAAGAAAATTTTTTCTGAACCATTTCCACTGAACCGTCAACAGAATTGTTGTCGACGACAAAAATTTCAGCATCCACTTTCACACATGCTTTCATGACAGAGTGAAGGCATTGTTCAAGAAAATACTTGACGTTGTAATTGACGATGATGATGGAAAGTTTCAACAGAAGTTTTCTTGAGAGTTGTTAAAATTAAAACTCGCCTTTTTTTATTTTGATTGCCCGGTCCCGCTCTTCGTTGGTTTGCAATTTACTTACAAAACGGAAGGTTGATTCAAGCCAGTTGAAAATTTCATTCATGCTTCTCCTGCTATGTTCACGAATTTGCTCATCTGAAACAGTGTAATAAAATTCGAATCCTTTGGGCTTATGTTCTGGTTCCATTTTTTATTTTAGATAAATAATAAATATCCTGCTTATCCTGAGCCCGGTTTGAGTATTCTTTCAATTTTATCAGGTGATCAATAGAAACAAGACAGACTTCGAGATCTCCTTCCTTTCTGATTGCCCTGCTATTCCATAATTCTTCAAATGGAATCGGAAAATCAATCAGTAGGTCAAGAGCAAGAAAATTTTTATCGAAATTATAAAATGAGAGAGCAACTAAATTTTTTGATTGAATCAGTTTACGTCTTGAAAGTTCATCTGACAATTCAGTTAGTTTTACAGGAACACTTAAATTGTAGTTGAGATCGGAGGTGCATTTTTCAAAGGATAACAAATTCGGTTCCGTCAAATCAAGGATGATGTCAATATCTGCAGTCATACGTGGTATGCCGTGCAGGTTTACGGCAAGACCACCACATACGACATAACGAATATTGTGTTCTTGAAATTTCTTAAAAAGAATGCCGAAATCCATTCGCAATTTATTTAATTGGTAGTTACAAACATACTGCTTTTTAACTGGCAGTCAGGTTGAGTAAGTATTCGAGAAAGTGAAATTCGGAAATTACCTCACCAAACTATTTTCATACGGAGTCCTATTCACAATGGACCTTCCCAACGTTGCCTCATCCGCATACTCCAATTCATCGCCGATAGAAACTCCGCGAGCTATCGTAGAAAATTTTAAATCGCCGCATCCGAACTGAAGCATTTTTTTGTAGAGATAAAAAACGGTCGTGTCGCCTTCCATGGTTGCGCTTAAAGCCATGATCACTTCTTTGATT
>JAYVZS010000120.1:0-9335 GCA_043783155.1 Bacteroidota bacterium
ATCGCGCGCATTTCTTCAGGTGGAATATACGTGGAATGCGGATCGAGATCTTTTAGCATACTCCGAATCGCGTCATCGGTAACTTTTTTTTCATCCACCGTGTCAACATAAGCACCTTTGATAATCTGCATGACCTGATCGAGTTTGTCCGGCGCCATCATCTGCGCATGACAAGCAAGCGAACCAAAAATAAAAAGTGATGAAATAAAAAATGAAGTTTTTCTTTTGAGGGGATGGATCATTCGTTTATATATATTAGATTTAAGATGACATGAATTGAGCCGGTAAAGATAACAGATTCACTGGCTCAACACATGTTAAAGTTCCTTAAGATTTGACCTGCGGCTTTGCTTTCACTTTGAACCCAAACGGAATTCTCAATTGCAATGCGATGTTCCGTCCCATCTCTTTTATCCCGATTGATTTGATGAGCGAGAGGTGATTGAAATATCCTTCGTTTAGAAGATTCATTCCCGACAATGTAAAATCCATCAGTTGATTGCCCAATGAAAATGTTCCTCCAACATGCAGGTCAAGTAATGTATACGATCCGGTCGGCAATTCATATTCCGCGACATCAGTTTGTTCGAAATAATTGCTTACCACAATACTGATGAAAGGATTACGAATGTAATCGAATTTAGTTCCCTTAAACTTCAATTCCGTTACTAATTTCTTAGCGGGAATCCATGGAAGGTTCCCGCCTTTTTTCAATTCACCTTGCGTTATTCCAAATGAAGTGGTGAAATCAATCCATTTCAGATTAGCCGGATGAATGTCAACAGACGCTTCCATGCCTTTGATGTTCGCATCATTTTGCCTGATGTTATACACAGGAAGTTCATCAATACTGTCTCCGTGATTGCCGATGTAGATGTAGTTGTTGATGTAATTGTAGTAACCGGACAAATTAATCGAAACCGATTTTGTTTCAAATGTTATTCCGAGATCACCCTCGTAATTTTGTTCAACATCTAATTTCTGATTGCCGATTTCAAAGCGGTACGTTCCTTCGTGACGACCATACGTTCCCAGCTCGGCATAATTCGGCGCACTGAAACCGGAAGCAAAATTTCCCTTCAGTGTAATTTCATTGGAAGGTTTAAAAGCCATCCCGATCGAACCATTCACAGGATGGTAATTTTTTTTGAAATCGATTTCAGGACGGGTATCAGCGGTATCAATCGCTCCGCCTTTGTTGCTGTTCACTTCTATACTGCGGAGATCAAATCGTCCGCCGGCAAGAAAATTCCATTTGCCGATGTCGTAACGCAGCAATGCATAACCGGCAATGTCATTTACATCAGCATTCGGAACCAGCAGTTCTTCTCCGGCGTTTTTATTATTCTGAAACATTCCCTGTGTTCCAACGGTCCATCCGAATTTTTTTTCAGCATCCGAAGTCCATTTCAAATCGTATGTGATCGTGCTTAAATTTAAACCGATAGCAAGTCTCTTTTGTTTGGCGGGAAGCGGTTCAAATTCTTTTCTGTCGTTGTGCTGATAGCCAACATTCAGATTCCATTTTGTATTACCCGTTATCATTGTATTCTCAGAAGTAATGATGTTTGATGTTACATCCTGGTAAGGAGCTTCCATTCCACGATCGCGTTGTTCAGCGTCTTTTTCCGTTGCAGTCAGCACAGTATTAGTATCCAGTTCTATAATTCCGATTTGTTGATTCTGATACGAATAAGTGAGTTTACTGACACCCCATTTTTTGCTGATACCGATCATTGCTCTTCCATTCATCGATTGAAATTTACTGTTGGCCGCGAATGCTTGCGCTTCCGTATTTTTCTGAAATTCCAATCCGGTACCTTGCACATAACTTGTATGCGATTGTCCGCCGCCGCGTACCGACCAAAACAAACCATTGTTGTTCGCACCTTTGAGTCCGGCATCTAAATTTAAACCAAGCGTGTTGCTGAAGAAACCAAAATTGACACTCCCGCTTTTTGTTCCGGCAATCGGAGGTTTTTCATCAATGAAAATCAACGCACCACCCAATGCATCCGCACCATAGATAAGCGCTGCAGGACCTTTGATGACTTCCACTTTATCGACTCCGTTTTCATTAATACCTAAATCGTGACGATCGTCCCATGGTTGATTTTCAATTCGTGTACCGTTCTGATATAATAAAATTCTGCTGAATGATAAACCACGAATAACTGGTTTTGAAATTCCGTTACCGATGGAAATTTTATCAATGCCGGGCTGCGCTGTCAATGATGTTAGCAGGTTTACATTTCCCATTCTGTTCAGTTCATCACGCGACGTAACGGTGACAGGATACGGAATATCTTTTGGAAGTTTTGTACTGTTAGAGGTCACTGTTACTTCTTCCAGCTCGAGGTTAGAAGGTTCCATTTCAATACTTACAACTGTGGCGCTGTCTTTCGTGCTCACAGTTTTCACTATGCTTTTATATCCTACATGTGTAAATTGAATGGTCATTATTCCCGATCCGATACCACGTATGATATAGGTTCCTCCTTCTTTGGTGACATCGAATTTCTGAAACTCAGGAATAAACACTGAAACACCTTCAATCAGTTTCCTGGTATCGCTCTTATCGGAAACAAGTCCGCTGATGGTATGTTGAGAATACCCTGAAGTCGCGATTAATAAGAACATTATATTGAGTATTATTATTTTCATTTTGAGAAGATTGATTTGTAAATTTTTACCTCACCCCAACCCCTCTCTCCCTCCATTCGTCGGGACAGGCTAAAAGAGGGGTTTCTGAGCAATATTGCAGATTGTTAAGAAGATTAATAGTCTTTCCTCGAATAACAAACTAAAAAAATATCAGGAAAATAAAATCTCGGGAGGAGGGTTGAGTTTTTTAGGTAAAACATTCTGCGTTTTTCCCTCAATTAAAAAACTAAAAATAAAATTCATTAGGGGAAGATTTTTTTTGCTCTCACCAATTGAAAAGTTTTTCACTGTGAATAATTTTATCCGGACAGGAGTCGGATGATTGGTTGAACCAAAATAATCAAGATGCGATTCCATGCATTGTTTTATCCGCTCCAGGACAATTTCTTCTTTGGAATCATTCACACAATAATAATATTGCAAATTCCCTTTCACGAATTGCTTCACCACATCATACAGCTTATGGTGATAGATGATTTCGTGGTCATTCATCTTCTGAAAATTTTCTTTTGAAGATTGTGAAACACCAACCGGAACTTTGATCAATTCAAGTACATACTCGCTCCAATTCTTTTCATCCCCCTTGTAAAAATCTTTGTCGCCATCGCCGATTGCAAGAAGACAGAGCATGGAACCCTCAAACAGGTTCATGATGATAATGAAGCCGACAATATATGAAGTATGCTTTATGATAAGAGATCGTCTCACGCTTCAAATGTAGTATTAATCGGGATTCTGCTTTGCGATCTTAGTGCCTTAGTGTGAAAAAATGTCTCACAAATGCACTAATATCGCAATTCGTTTTCAGTAAATTTGCAATGCCAAACTATCGGTCTCGGGATCTTGCTCATTGACTTTTTCTCCGAACTCTCTGCCTCTCCGGCAGGCAGGCGAACTAAATACTCCTTGCTTAATCAACAGTTGTTCATAACTATGTAAAAGCACAACTGCAAAATATCAGCAATTGTTCTTTAACTTTGATGAATTATTTTCACAATCTAAAAAACCAAAACCATGAAAAAATTGTTCACATTACTAGCAGCCGGACTGTTTACGTTTGCCGTAACAGCTCAGGACAAAATGAGTGCTCCTAAAGATCAGAAAGCTCCAATGGAGAAAAAAATGGTCGCAGAAAAAAAGTACTGGTGTACCCAATGCGATTTCTCTGCTGCCAATCCGGGAAGTTGTCCGCATCACAAAACAGCGATGGTAAAAGAAGGAATGTATTTTTGTCCGGGTGCTGAAGCTCACGCGACTGCCGAAGCCGGCAAATGTACTGACGGAACGATGATGACGAAAATGGACCAATCGCTCATTAAGAAAAACAAGATGATGGGTGAGAAAATGGAGCATGAAAAAATGCCGGCAAAAAAATAATCTAAGTCTATCTGAATTTTGTTTTGTGTTTATGTGATTAATGAAACCATCTTGCTGAAGCGGATGGTTTTTTTTATTTCCAGTATACATAGTACTACGAGAGTTCAACCCAATAGACAAAAACTAATTTTTAATCAGCTTCCTATTAAAGATTTTCCCTGCTTAATTTATCACTGAATAAAAGTAAAGCCCGGATTGAATATACGAAAGGCCCGCTTCGAAATTATTTTTATTAACCATTCGAACAGATCTCTCTGTGACATCAGAAATTTCAATTGTTTTTATCTGATCGTTTACATCATTTATCTGGAAATAAAAAATTTGTTTAGATGGATTTGGATAAACAGTGAGTTTCGATTGAAAATCATTTTTAAAAATTTCATTTGTGCTTACCGGCAAGCTATCGCAAATACTTCCTGTTACCGGGCCAATTCGTAGGTTGGATTGCTATTAGTATTTACCTCACTGTAGCAATCATAAAAAAGAAAATGCACATGGAAAAATCAATCTACACAATTCTACAAATCCGATCTGTCAGTTTATTCGAGAAAACGCCCATCAGACAAGCGTTTCAAGAGAATAAAAAAACTAACTCATCAGCACAAACTTGTAATCAACTGATTATCTTTGAGTAATAACCGGACACTATTGGAAAAGAATAACAAAGAAAAAAGTTGTACGGAATAATTAAAAACAAAGAACCATTATTATTTTCTTAACATTTTTTAACGAGATCATTCATACACTTTTCATTTTTTTTTAAGTAAACTTGCACCTCAGTTTAAACTGATATTTCCGCTGTTGAGTTTGTGTTGATGGATTCAATAGTTTTGTCTGAAACATTACTTTCGCCATTCGAGGGGAAAGTTTACATACGAACACTAAAATTTAAAAATTAAACGATGATGACTGACATTAAAGAAATCAACGAACGCATCCAGCGTGAGAGTGCCTTTGTGGACCTGTTGATGATGGAACTGAGTAAAGTAATTGTCGGGCAGAAATACATGGTGGAGCGCTTGCTCATCGGGCTTCTGTCGAACGGACATATTCTTCTGGAAGGTGTTCCCGGACTGGCAAAAACGCTTGCCATCAAATCGCTGGCGATGAGTGTGCAGGCGAAGTTCAACCGCATCCAGTTTACTCCCGACCTGCTTCCTGCCGATTTAGTCGGTACAATGATTTACAATCAGAAGCGGGAAGAATTTACCGTTCGTAAAGGACCTATCTTCTCGAACTTTATTCTTGCGGATGAAATCAACCGCGCCCCGGCAAAAGTGCAGAGCGCTTTGCTGGAAGCCATGCAGGAAAGACAGATCACGATCGGCGAGCAAACTTTTAAACTCGATGAACCGTTTCTCGTTCTCGCAACCCAAAACCCGATTGAGCAGGAAGGCACCTACCCCCTTCCGGAAGCGCAGGTAGATCGTTTCATGTTGAAAATTGTAATTGGTTATCCGACTAAGGAAGATGAAAAGCTGATCATCCGTCAGAACATCGCCGAAACATTTCCAACAGTGAATGCGATCATCAAGACTGAAGATATTATCAAGTCGCGCAACCTCGCCCGACAGGTGTACATGGATGAAAAAATCGAAAAGTATATTGTTGACATTGTATTCGCGACGCGTACCCCGAAAGATTATAATCTTGATCGCCTCACTCAACTGATCAGTTACGGTGGCTCGCCGCGTGCAAGTATCAACCTCGCGCTGGCATCGAAAGCGTATGCGTTCATTAAACGCAGAGGATATGTGATTCCGGAAGATGTTCGCGCTATATGTCATGATGTAATGCGTCATCGTATCGGCTTAACGTATGAGGCGGAAGCTGAGAATGTAACGACAGAGACGATTGTGACGGAGATATTGAATGCAGTGGAAGTACCTTAAGAGATTTCGAATTGCGAATTTTAAATTGCGGATTGCAGGTTGAATGCAATTCGAAATTTTAAATCCGAAATCCGCAATAACAAAAAATGGAAACAACAGAGCTCTTAAAAAAAGTCCGCAAGATTGAAATCAAGACACGAGGACTCTCCAGTCATATTTTTTCCGGAGAGTATCATAGTGCCTTCAAAGGGCGCGGTATGGCTTTCAGCGAAGTGCGCGAGTACATGGCCGGCGACGACATACGTGCGATCGACTGGAATGTGACGGCTCGTTTCAATCACCCGTTTGTAAAAGTGTTTGAAGAAGAACGGGAACTCACTGTGATTCTGCTTGTGGATGTGAGTGGCTCCGAAGAATTCGGTACGAAAGGACAATTCAAGAAAGATCTCGTTACTGAATTGTGCGCCGTGCTTGCCTTCTCTGCTATTCAAAACAACGACAAGACCGGAATTATTTTCTTCTCGGATAAGATTGAAAAATTTATTCCTCCTAAAAAAGGAAAGTCACATATACTGCGGATCATTCGTGAGTTGATAGAATTTCAGCCGCAAAATAAAAAAACTGACATCAGCAATGCGTTGCGATACCTGACCAATGTTATCAAGAAAAGAAGTATCTGTTTTGTGATTTCCGATTTCATGGAAGACGCTTCTCCTAAGAACACAAACTTTGAAGACGCGCTGAAGATTGCGAATAAAAAACATGACCTCGTTGCGCTTCAGATTTATGATGAGCGTGAAACCGAATTACCGAATGTAGGCATGGTTCGCTTCCGTCATGCAGAAACCGGGGAAGTCCTGAACATCGATACCAACAGCGAGCAGGTGAGGATGAATTATAAAAAACGCTGGGACCTGCGGCAGAAAAAACTGGCAGACAGTTTTGCAAAGAGCGGCGTTGACAAAGCGATTCTACGTGCCGACCAGTCGTATGTAACACCGTTGATGAATTTGTTTAAGAAGCGAGGGAGGAAGTGAGATTTGAGAAAGTGAGAAAATTTAGGATTTAAAAAAGAAGATCGAAGAGTGATGAATAGATTGAATAAAATATTTTTTGTAAGTTTTATGTTGATATTGAAGGAACAGATATTGTCATTGAGGAAGAGCGCAGCCCGTTATTCCTTATTACTTATTCATTATTCCTTTTCCCCCACCCGTTATTCCTTCCTCCTTCTTGTTTCTTGCTTCTTTTTTCTTACCTCTATCTCCAATGCGCAGCAAGTCACTGTTGCCGCCAAAGCCGACACCAATCAAATAAAAATCGGAGAACAGTTCGGATTAAATCTAAGCATGACGGCCCCTTCAGGAACAAAAATATTTTTTCCCGGAATTCCTGATACGATTCATAAACTTGAAGTAGTCAGTCGTTCAAAGATTGATACGATTAAATCAGCCGACGGAAAATTAAGTACGCTTCAGCAAAAGTTAACCCTCACGTGTTTTGATTCCGGTTATTATGTGATCGAACCGATTACCTTTTATTTTCAGCAACCTGGAAAAGCGGAAACCGATAGTCTTACAACCGAAGCACAGTTGCTTACTGTAAAAACAATTCCGGTTGATACAACGAAAGCAATCAAAGATATCAAGTCAACCCTTGATGTTCCGCTTACGTTGATGGAAGTGTTACCCTATATCATCGGAGCGCTCGTTATCCTCCTACTTGTGGGATTCATCATTTACCTGACTAAGAAAAACAAGAAGAGCACCGCAGTCTTTAAGCGTAAAGTTCCGTTAAGACCTGCTCATGAAATCGCTTTGGAAGCATTGAAGCAAACCGAATCTGAAAAATTATGGCAGCAAGGTTACTTTAAAAAATATCACAGCAATGTTTCTGATACGATTCGTACGTATATAGAACATCGCTTCTCGATAAATGCAATGGAATTTACAACGGATGAAACACTTAAACATTTCTGGGGAGATCTTGTGAATGATGAAGCAAAAGAAAAACTGAAATACATTCTCCAACTCGCTGACATGGTGAAGTTCGCGAAAGTTCAGCCGATTGCGAATGAGAATGAACAGTTGATCAGCAATGCCTTTAGTTTTGTAATGCTCACCAAGCCCGTTACACAGGACGATTTCAAAGCGACAGCAGAAAATGAAAAGGAGGCGGCAATATGACGATCCCTCATTTTACTTTCGCTCAACCTTATCTTCTCTGGCTCTTACTGCTACTACCTCTTCTTGTCGTCGCTTTTATTTTTTATTCAAAGAAAAAGAAAACGGATGTTCGTTTTTCTTCCTTCGATAATTTCATCGGCTACATTCCTACGTTCCGTCAACGGATGCGTTTACTTCCGTTCATCCTGAAACTTCTTGCCATCGCTTCTATTATCATCGCTCTCGCTCGTCCTCAGTCAAGTTCCAGCGGACAAAATGTAACGACAGAAGGAATTGATATCATGATCGCGCTCGACATTTCTTCCAGCATGCTGGCCGAAGATTTAAAACCTAACCGCATCGAAGCCGCGAAAAAAGTTGCTGATGATTTTATTGACGGTCGCCCGAACGACCGCATCGGCCTCGTTGTTTTCAGTGGAGAAAGTTTTACACAATGCCCGATGACTACCGATCATGCTGTTCTGAAAAATCTTTTCCAAGGAATTCAAAGCGGTATGCTTGTCGACGGAACAGCTATTGGAGAAGGACTTGCCACTGCCGTAAACCGTATTCGCAACAGCAAAGCAAAAAGTAAAGTCGTCATTCTGCTCACTGATGGTGTCAACAATCTCGGATCCATCGCTCCTGTAACAGCCGGTGAAATCGCGAAGACATTCGGCGTCCGTGTTTACACGGTTGGTATCGGAACACAGGGCATGGCTCCTTATCCGTACAAAACTCCATTCGGAATTCAATACCAGAATATGGAAGTTCAGATTGATGAAGGTATCCTCAAACAAATTGCTGATGAAACGGGAGGAAAATATTTCCGTGCGACAAGCACAAACAAGCTGAAAGAAATTTATACAGACATTGATCAACTTGAAAAAACAAAAATTGATGTCACCGAGTATCGCCATAAATCTGAAGAATTTTATCCGCTCATCCTGCTTGCCGTTTTGTTGCTGGGACTGGAAGTGATTCTGAAATACACCATATTAAAATCATTTCCGTAAAATCATGTTTCGATTCGCACACCCTGACTATTTATACTGGCTGGCATTTGTGCCCGTTGCCGTCTTGCTTTTCATTGTCATGATATATTCAAAAAAGAAAGCGGTGAAAAAATTCAGCGACTCTGTTCTATTCAAACAATTAGCTGCTGAAGTTTCAAATTCAAAACCTGTTTTGAAACTGATCCTTTTCATGATTGCTTATTCATTGATTGTGGTCGGTCTCGCAAATCCGCAAATCGGAACCAAGCTGGAAGAAGTAAAACGAGAAGGTGTTGACATCA
>JAYVZS010000121.1:0-22995 GCA_043783155.1 Bacteroidota bacterium
TCGACCGAAGTATTCTTACTTAATGTGCATGTGATGTCTGTGAGGGAACCATCCGGAACAGGAACCCTTACTCCTGCTCCTCCGATCTTGCCGCTCAGGTTCGGTAATACATCATTCAGTGCTTTGGCTGCACCGGTTGTTGTCGGGATAATACTAACCGCAGCGGCTCTTGCTCTTCGCAAATCGCGATGCGGTCCGTCCTGAATATTCTGATCTCCCGTATAAGAATGTATGGTTGTTACATAGGCCAGTTCTATTCCCCAGTTTTCATCCAATATTTTTAACATGGGAGCCGCGTTGTTAGTGGTGCATGAAGCATTCGAAATAATTTTTTCATCTGGTTTCAGCAAATGATCATTCACACCGATCACATACGTTTTTACTCCGTCTTTTCCATTTGAGGGTGCTGACAAAATAACTTTTCGGGCACCCGCATTAAGGTGAAGCGTTGCACCTTGTGCATCCAGAAATTTACCAGTACACTCGAGGACAACATCCACACTCAAATCTTTCCATGGTAATTTTGACGGATCTTTTTCTGCATACACTTTAATAATACGCCCATCAATATTGAGATGACCATTTTCTTCTTTCACCTGACCTTTATAAGCACGGTGAATCGAGTCATATTTAAAAAGATGAGCAAGCGTTTTACTGTCGGTCAGGTCGTTCACAGCAACCAGTTCCATATTCTCTTTAGCCAGTAATACACGCGCAGTCATACGGCCAATGCGGCCAAAACCATTAATCGCTACTTTTATTTTTTTCATAAAATGAATTGTTGTTTATTAAGAGTTATAAGGTTATCAAAAAGGTAAAATTCGACTAAGAAAAATTGTAAAACCATCGATTAAAAAAGATGTTTCTCTGCATGGTAGCTTGAACGAACCAGTGGCCCGCTTTCCACATATCGAAATCCCATCTCCAAACCGGTTTGTTTGTACTCTGCAAAAATATCAGGATGGATAAATTCAGCAACAGGTAAATGCTCTTTCGTTGGCTGAAGATATTGCCCAAGCGTAAGAATATGAACACCCGACCGAAGTAAATCATTCATTGATTCAAGAACTTCTTCTTTTGCTTCACCCAACCCAAGCATAAGCCCGGACTTTACTCTCATTCCATTCTTATTCGCTCTTTTCAGAACGTCTAAACTTCGGTCATATTTTGCCTGTACGCGAACTTGTTTGGTAAGTCTTCTTACTGTTTCAAGATTATGAGAAAGCACTTCCGGTTTCTCATCAATTACCATTTGAAAATTTTCCATTCTTCCCTGGAAATCTCCTACTAATGTTTCCATGGTTGTACCGGGACTAAGCTCGCGGATCTTCCTGATCGTCTTCACCCAGATATCTGCACCGCCATCTTCAAGATCATCACGATCAACACAGGTAATTACGCAATGCTTGATATTCATCAGTTTCACCGACTTCGCAACACGTAAGGGTTCAAACGGATCAACGGCTTCGGGCTTACCTGTGGCAACATTGCAAAAGCCGCATGATCGCGTACAGATATTTCCGAGAATCATGAATGTAGCAGTTCCTTCTCCCCAGCACTCACCCATGTTCGGGCAATTACCACTCTGGCAAATAGTATGAAGTTTATGCTCCGACACAATCTCCCTCACTTTTGTATACTTCTCACCGATCGGTAACTTTACTCTGAGCCAATCAGGTTTACGGGGTTTCGATTGCTCAACAATTGGATCTATTATTGATGACATTTTTTTGAGATCTTATTTGGTAAAGGTTATTCGTTAAACGCTATAAGTTAAACAGCAACTCATTTATGTTTTTCTCAGTTTCATTAAATTCTTTTTTTTATAATTAGCGGAACCGGTAGAATAGTTTCGAAAATACCTCTTAACACTTTACTAATAACCTATCACTTTCTTCTTACCATTTTCCGCCCCACAGGATTGTAATGTAAAAATTAAAATACAGATTCGGCTTCGGATTGTAAGCGATAATAGGAATTGCACGAGGAAAAAAATCGAGCATCACTCCTGTTTCCAGTGCGGCTATTTTTTGCTGCCAGCCGCCATATTCAAAACTGATGGCAAACTTCCCATACATGCCCGGGTAAATGCTCATCTTATCGAAACCGGTAAAGAATGATGAAGCTCCATATATATTATCAATCGTTTGTTCAGGATCGTCGGGATTGTACCGTTTTGTAACAGGTAATTTTAAAGAATCATTACCCGGATCATTTTCAAGTATATCGAGATAAACCGGTTTGGTAATACCGAGATCAAGGCCTCCGTAATAACTAAACCGGACTTCCACTCCACTTCGTTCTGCTTTTCCAAAAATAATCGTCTGGTACCCCCAACCTGCACGGACTAAAAAAACATCATTCAGCTTACCATAAATAAATGACTTAGCTCCTTCATAAGGATTTGTTACTCTGTATTCTTTGGGATGTGACATTGAAATAATTTCAAAGTCAAGAATACGCTTGCGAAAACCCGTTACATGTTTCCCTGATTTGAATGTAAGTCCCCATCCGTTTGAATGAATGGTAATTCCACCGCTTGCCTCATGCCTGTATAGAATAGTGGCATCATCGTCTGCACCCAATAAGACCGGCTGAACAACCTTGGTTGTATCCTGTGCTCTTAAGTTAAACGAAAGAATAACGAGGACTAAGAAAAAGAATACACGCATAATGAATGGCAAAACTACTACATTAAATGATAAAAACCATGAGTTGTGCTTACCTTTGACTGCATGGAAACAATCAGAACCGTTTACACAGGCGAATTAAGAACAGAAGCTTTACATGTGAAGTCGGGAGTGAAAATAATAACCGATGCGCCATCTGATAATCAGGGCAAAGGAGAATCATTTTCTCCAACCGATTTGCTTGTCGCTTCTCTGGGGAGTTGTATGGTAACCATTATGGGAATTGCATCGCGAACGCATAGCATCAATATTGACGGAACAAAAATCAGGATCACGAAAGTGATGGCTTCAAATCCCCGAAGAGTCAGTGAAATACACATTGAATTTGACATGCCCCCGGTAACATATTCTGAAAAAGAAAAAACGATTCTTGATCATGCAGCACGAACCTGCCCGGTAGCCCTGAGCCTTCATCCCGATCTGAAACAAATTGTGACTTTTAATTACTGACATGTAAACTATACGTTAATCGTTACAAGTTATACAGATTTACATCCATAGCTCCTTATTCTATATCAGGTACAACTATTATCCGGGTAATATTTTTTGTCGCTTTGAATGTGCCATTAATACATTCGCTCCTACTTTTTTGCCTTTCCCTAATCCCTACGATCGATTGATGTTTCAGTAGAAGAATATCTTTTTTGTCGGACAACAGTGTTAAATTATCACTATTGTCCGGTGAATATTTTTTGTCGCTTTGGATATGCCGTCACCATTCGTTTCTGCCTTATTGACCTCACCCCAACTCCTCTCCGAGGGAGAGGGGCTAATCCCTACGATCGATAGATGTTTCAAGAGGTGAGTATCTTTTTTGTCGGACAGTAGTGTTAAATTATAACAAACAACTTTTCTACCCGGCATAAATAAAGAAAGCGAACCGATGACCGATTCGCTGAAAAATTTTATGATAATAAGGGATTACCCTCTTGTGGTCTTCTGAGTTTTCGCCTGTCCGTACGCCGGGCATTTTTCATGCGTTTTGCACGAAGATGCAAGGATGGCAACAATCGCAAGCAGGGTACATGCACTGATGATTTTTTTCATGCTATAAATTAAGATTGAGTTTTTATAAACGAAACTTTTTAGAAAATGTTGTGTTTTTTAAAAAGCCCCGCAAAAGTATAGCTTCTGAGTTATTCCGCAAATAAGAAGTTTTCAACAAATTAACAATTTCCAATTATTTGAATTTATCTTATAATTTGCTTAGGCGTCTTTTTGGCTACGACTTCCTCCGTGCTTCTTACCGAAGTTGCTCCACTATGGCATCGAACCCCCATCGTTGTCTCGCTCAAAAATACGTCATAAACATTTTCATAATATAAATTTAAACAGTTTCTTACTTTTGCAGGAAGCAATTCTGATAAAAGAGATCAAAAACGTATTTCTAATTTTACGCCATGAATGAAGTGAATCCCCGTATTGAAGAAAGCTGGAAGAACCGTTTGACCGATGAATTTCATGCTCCTTATTTCGGTACGTTGAAATCATTTCTTGTCACTGAAAAGCAACAGGGAAAAATGATTTATCCGCCGGGTCCGAAAATTTTTTCCTCTTTTGATTTCACTCCATTCGAACGTGTAAAAGTAGTTTTACTCGGACAGGATCCATACCACGGAACCGGGCAGGCACACGGTTTGTCATTCTCAGTTCCGGAAGGGGTAAAACCTCCGCCATCGCTCATGAATATGTTTAAAGAACTGAACAGCGATCTTGGAATTCCGATTCCTCAAAAAGGAAATCTTGAAAAGTGGGCGAAGCAAGGTGTATTATTACTGAATGCCACGTTAACCGTTCAGGCAAACACGGCAGGTTCGCACCAGGGAAAAGGGTGGGAACAATTTACGGATGCTGTGATCAAAAAAATTTCTGACGAGAAAAAAGGAGTCGTGTTTTTGTTGTGGGGAAAATACGCGCAGGCAAAAGAGTCGCTGATTGACGAATCAAAACACATTGTATTGAAGGCTCCTCATCCCTCACCCTTTTCTGTACACACGGGATTTTTCGGCTGCAAACATTTTTCAAAGACAAATGAATTACTGAGACAGCAGGGGTTGGAACCAATTGACTGGAGTTTGGAATAAAGTTATATATTATACGTTATATATTATACGCCGACAACAACTCAGTGTGAAATATTTTATTCTTTACATATTAGTGTTGAAGTATATCAAGGCGCGCAGGCAAAGAGAAAGAACGCTTCAAAAGGATAAGATATATAGTCAATTGTATTTGGAACATATATATATATATATATTTCCTGTCTGAAATGTGGAACAACGAAATATGAAAAGCGGATACCTAAATAAGATTTTCCTTTTTGCAGTTGGAATAATGATCCCCTTGAATGGCAGTTCGCAATCAAAATACAACCGCTCACTTAACATTCAATTGGTTGACACCATTCACAATGACGACTTTACTAAAATAAAAAAACAACTTTTCAACGAATCACGCCTGAGCGCGATCAGGGATACCAATTCATTCAACCGTGAACTGCAGGATATTTTATTTAAGCTGAACAGCAATGGATACCTCGCTGCGGGTTTCGACAACGTTCATTATGATTCCGTTTCCTGTCATGTAAACTTATTCCTTGGCGATCGTTACGAATGGATGACACTTTCGAAAGGAAATGTTGACGAGGGTTTCATGGGCGGAAGCGGTTACAGGCAAAAATTATACGAGAGAAAATCTTTTCAATATGAACAGGTGAGAAAACTCCAGGAAAAAATTCTCACCAATTGCCAGAACAACGGGTATCCCTTCGCTTCTATCAAACTCGACAGTATTGAAATGAACGGAACTGCCGTTTCCGCAAAACTGAATCTAACCAAAAACAAATTCATACGCATCGATAGCGTTGTCGTAAAAGGCGCTGCCACCATTGCCCCGGTTTACATTTACAATTACATTGGTATCAAACAGGGAGCAGTTTACAACGAGGCGCAGATCGACAGGATTAGCAGCCGCATACGTGAACTTCCTTTTGTGAAAGAGAGTAACCCAAACCGGGTTTTGTTTTCTGAAAAAGAAACGAAGCTTGAACTGTTTCTTGAGAATAAAAAAGCCAGCCAGTTTGATGGAGTCGTTGGGCTTCTTCCTGATAACGGGAACACCGGCAAATACACACTCACCGGTGAGGCTCACCTGAAACTTCAAAATGCATTAGCACGCGGTGAAGTAATGGAGTTGAACTGGAAACAACTTCCGGCAAAGTCGCAAGATCTCAAAGTACATTTCCTGTATCCCTTTCTATTCAACACACCTTTCGGAGTGGATGCCAGTCTTGCACTCTTCAAAAAAGATACAACGTACCTGGATGTCACAAAAAATCTTGGCATCCAATATCAGCTGACTGGAAATAATTACATCAAAGCATTTATCAATGACAAAGAAAGTACACTTGAATCACCGGCAGCATTTAAATACGCAATGGTGCTCCCAGACAACGCAGATGTAAGCAGCATTTCTTATGGCCTTGGATTTCATTATGAGAAACTTGATTACCGGCTCAACCCAAGAAGTGGCTATTCGCTGGAAACCACTGCCAGCACGGGCACACGAACAATAAGCAAGAACAAAGATATTGTGGAAACAAATCCCCACTTGTATGACAGCCTGAAATTACAAACAACAGAATACCATGCTGACCTTACCTTCGATTTTTATTTTCCGCTCAAAGACCGCCATGTAATTGATGTTGGTTTCAAAGGCGCCTATCAATACAGTCCTTCCATCTTTGCGAATGAACTTTACCGGATCGGCGGATTAAAAACGCTTCGGGGTTTTGATGAAGAAAGTATCATTGCTTCTTCTTATGGCATCATGAAATTAGAATACCGTTACCTGCTTGAACAAAATTCTTACTTGTTCGCTTTCTTTAATGAAGCTTATTACAGGAACAACAGCCGGGAAAAAAATATTCATGACACGCCGTATGGTTTCGGTTCAGGAATAACGTTTGAAACAAAACTTGGTATTATGAGCGTGAGTTACGCGCTGGGTAAAGAATTCGACAACCCGGTTTATTGCCGAAACGGAAAAATACATTTTGGGATATTGAATTATTTTTAGGAAGTGTTTGAGAGTGTATGTGTTGAAGTGTTTAAGTATGAGACTCTCCTATTTTTTTCCGAACACATCAAAAACTTAAACACTTCCAAAGCTCATCTTATAATGTCTGATATTCGCTTCCACAAACTCATCGCCTTCCGTTATGAATCCTGCCTTTAAATAAAAGTTGATGGCGGTGATCTGGGAATGCAGATAAATTTTTTCATTCAATGAAACGACATCCTGCAGTACTTTATTCAACACAGCCGTTCCCGCGCCGGAGTTTCTGAATTCTTTTAACACGGCAAAGCGTTCCAGCTTAATTCCCTTATCTGTTCTTCGCCAGCGTGCCGTCGCTACAGGAATTTTATCAGCGTACACTAAATAATGCGTACTCGTACTTTCATGTTCATCGTATTCTTCTTCGCTCGAAACATGCTGTTCGTCCACAAAAACTTTTCTACGTATTTCGAAAGCCAAGGTAGCGAGCGCTTCGTCTTCAATTCCAAATGATACTACTGTAAACATGCGACTAAAGTAAAACAGATTCCCGGAAAAACAAATCCCCTCTCATATCTCACATCTCATATCCCTTTTCTTCACTACTTTCGCACCATGAATTTAAAGAATGATTTGATTTTACGTGCCGCCCGCGGAGAGAAGACAGAACGAACTCCCGTATGGCTCATGCGACAGGCAGGACGGATATTACCTGAATACAGGGACGTAAGGAAAAGAGCTGGTGGTTTCAAGATGATGATTGACACACCTGAACTTGCCACGGAAGTCACCATTCAACCGGTTGAACTTCTCGGAGTAGACGCTGCCATTATTTTTTCCGACATCCTCGTGATCCCTGAAGCCATGGGACTTCCTTATGAAATGGTTGAGAGCCGCGGACCGTGGTTTGAAAAAACAATCAATACTAAAAATGATATTGAACAATTGAAAATCGCTGAAGCCGGCGATTTGCATTATGTGATGGAAGCCATTCGTCTCACCAAGAAAGAACTCAATGGTCGTGTTCCGCTGATTGGTTTTGCAGGAGCGCCGTGGACGATTCTGTCGTACATGATTGAAGGACATGGCAGCAAAACTTTTTCGAAAGCGAAAAAATTTCTTTATACAGAACCCGCGCTGGCGCATCTGCTGCTTGAAAAAATTACGCAGAGTACGATCAACTACCTCAAAGGCCAGGTGGAAGCCGGTGCAGACATGCTTCAGATTTTTGATTCGTGGGCCGGCATTCTTTCTCCGCAACAATACAGTGAGTTTTCGTTGAAGTACATTTCAAAAATCTGTGACGCTTTGCAACTTCCATCGTCTCCCGACCATCGTCCCATCATTGTATTCGCGAAAGGCGCCTACTTTGCCCGTGCTGAAATGGGAAAACTAAACTGCAACGTAATCGGTCTTGATTGGAACATGAATATTACTGAATCACGAAAGTTAATCGGCGATAAAAAAACCCTGCAAGGAAACATGGATCCGTGCTTGCTTTATTCTGATTTCAAAACGATTAAAAAAGAAACTGAAAAAATGTTGCAGACATTTGGTCCACAGCGACACATTGCCAATCTCGGTCACGGGTTGTATCCTGACATCGAAAAAGACAACGTGAGATGTTTTATTGATACCGTAAAAAGTTTTCAGTTCTCGATCCCGGATCACAGCCATGTATAAAGGTTTACTGTTCATAGTTTACAAGTTTACGGTTTGTCGCTTTGAAGATGGAGACCTCACCCCAACCCCCTCTTCAAGGGGAGAAGGGGTAACCCTGCTTAGGATAGATGACCTTCGAGTTGGTTATTTATTTGTCAAAGGGTAGTGTGAACTTCTAAACTATAAAGCGTAAACTTGCCTGACTGTCGACAAACCGTAAACAAAAAACAGAAAACTATCAGCCCCCTCCTGTGATACAAAAAGGAAATAAGAAACTGATTAATGCCTGGGCGATGTATGACTGGGCGAATTCAGCTTATTCACTCACCATCACGTCTGCAATTTTTCCTATTTATTTTGCCGCTGTTACTACTTTGAACGGATCAAAAAATGTTCACTTTCTGGGTAGGACATACAACGCTGATTCATTGCTGGAATATTCAATCTCCATTGCTTTCCTTATTATCGCTGCCATTAATCCGTTACTTTCTTCCATTGCGGATTACAGCGGCAGCAAGAAAAAATTCATGTATTTCTTCAGTACACTCGGGGCCGTTTCCTGTGCGTCATTATTTTTTTTCAGAGGAACAGACACTCTTGCAATCGGGGTATTCGGAGCCATGTTCGCTGCCATCGGATACGCAGGAAGTATCGTTTTCTACAATGCGTTTCTTCCGGAAATCGCGGAACCAGTTGACCAGGACAGCGTCAGCGCAAAAGGTTTCGCGATGGGTTATATCGGGAGTTCATTGCTGCTTATTTTCAACCTCTTCATGATCCAGTTTCCTCAATTCTTTTTTGATGTAAATGGGAAGGTGAAAGAACTGATGGCGGCAACTCCAACACTCGATGCTACTGCAACGCTTCAAATGGCGAAAGATTATTTCTCCGGTCCGGCTTCCCGGATTTCTTTTCTCACCGTCGGAATCTGGTGGTTTGCGTTTGCACAGTACACATTCAATCATTTACCGAACAATGTTTATAATCTGAAACCAACAGGAGGCAGATACATTTTTCACGGGTATCTTGAATTAAAAAAAGTCTGGTTTGAATTAAAGCACAATTCACACCTGAAAAGATTTCTTGCTTCATTTTTCTTTTTCAACATGGGTGCACAAACGGTCATGTATGTTGCAGCACAGTTTGGTCACAGTGAACTGAAATTAAAAACTTCGGTACTCATCATGGTCATCCTGATCATTCAGTTTGTCGCAATTGCCGGTGCCTATCTCTTCTCCTCTCTTTCAAAAAAATTCGGCAATATACGCGCTCTTACGATTGCAATCTTAGTGTGGATTTTTGTTGCCATCGGCGCCTTTTTTGATGACAAACGATTTGGGGTAGATGAACAAACATTATTTATTGTAATAGCCGCTGTTGTTGGTTTGGTGATGGGTGGTATCCAGTCATTATCCAGGTCAACCTATTCGAAGTTGTTACCTGAAACAATTGATCATGCATCCTATTTCAGTTTCTATGACGTATGCGATAAGATAGGAACTTTTCTGGGGGTGTTTGTCTTCGGGCTGATCAATGAAGTAACAGGAAGTATGCGAAACTCCATTCTTGTTCTTGGAAGCTTTTTCCTTATCGGTATCTTTTTGTTACTTCGCACAGGAAAACTCAATGCGAAAATTTGAATATGCGTACATGTGCAAATGTAGTTAGCACGAATCTGCTCATTATCAAATCTGCACATTATCAAATTAACCAATGATCGTTGACATCTTCATCCCCTGCTTTGTTGATCAGATTTATCCTGACGCTGCCATGAACATGGTAAAGGTACTCGAGCATCTTGGCGTGGGAGTAAATTACAATCCTGAACAAACCTGTTGCGGTCAGCCCGCTTTCAATGCCGGCTTCTGGGATCAGTGCAAAGAAGTGGGTGAAAAATTTATCCGTGATTTTCCGAACGACCGTTATATCGTTACTCCATCCGCTTCATGCGCGGGGATGGTGAAGAATTTTTATCCTGAAATGTTTCACAATTCTGTACTGCACAACGAATATAAAATCGTTCAGAAAAATATAATTGAGTTCAGCGATTTTCTTGTAAACGTTTTGAATATAACCGATGTGGGAGCCAGGATGGACGGAGTTGCTACCTACCACGATTCGTGTGCTGCATTACGTGAGTTGAAAATAAAATCAGAACCCAGAACATTGTTAAGCAAGGTGAGAGGCCTTGAACTCCGTGAAATGGAAGATGTGGAAACGTGCTGTGGTTTCGGTGGAACTTTTTCTGTCAAATACGAATCCATCGCTGTGGGCATGGCAGAACAAAAAATAATTCATGCAGAAGCTACGAAAGCGGATTACATTATTTCTACCGATCTATCCTGCCTCATGCACCTCGATGGTTACATGAAAAAACAAAACAAAACAATGAAAGTGCTTCATCTTGCTGATGTATTGGCAAGCGGATGGTAAATGAGATTGTCTTTCTGAAATGAACTGTTTTTTTCTGCCTTTCACACTCTAAATAACTGATGAAAGAATTTTTTAAACATTCCCGAAATAAAACAATCTTATTTTGGGTATGTGCCGCCGTTGCGTTGCTGGCGTTAGCAGTTATTGAATCGTCGTCTGCCAATGACTTCGACATTTTCCTTCATGGCTCCGTAGATCTTTTCCAGTTCAAAAACATCTACGTAATCAAGTACAACGAGTGGTATCACTACTATTATAGTGTGTTCTTCGCCATTCTGCTGAAACCTTTTACGATGGTGCCCGTGTTCGCTGCACACATGGCCTGGATAATATTAAATGTATTTTTTGTTTACCGAACGTGGAAGGTTTTAATCAACCTTCTGCAAGCCTGCTTTGCTTCTCAACAACAAAAAAATATTTTTTCACTCCTCGTCTTTCTTTTTATGCTTCGTTTCCTGCGAGATAATTTTCATCACGGACAAACGACCCTGTTGATTCTCTATCTTTCGTTGGAAGGATTGAATTTTCTTTTCAGTGGAAAAAAAATTGCCGGAGCCGCTTTTATCGCGCTTGGCATCAACATAAAAATTCTTCCTGTTGTATTAATTCCTTATCTGCTTTACAGGAGACAGTTTGCGGCAACTGGAATGATCGTCCTGTTCCTGTTGGTTTATTTTTTTCTTCCCTCAATCGTTATTGGTCACCAGCAGAACATGTTCCTTGCTCATGAATGGTGGCAGCTCGTGAATCCCTCAAAAAGCGAACACATGATTGATACCGATGAAAGAAGTTTTCACGGACTAACAACGTTGATTCCAACTTTGCTGATGAGTAAAGTGAATGACTGGCATGTGATGCCGTTGCGAAGAAACATTATGGACCTGGGCGTTGAACAAGTAGTTTTTATTGTGACCATAGTTCGCCTGTTCTTTGTTCTGCTTACCATTTATTTTTTACGAACACTGCCATTTAAAAAAAGCCCTTCCCCGTTACATTCATTTTGGGAACTCAGTTATATTTTACTGGCAGTACCGCTCCTCTTTCCGCATCAGCAACATTATGCATTTTATTTCTGCTTTCCTTCCGTCATGTATTTACTCTATTTTTCATTTCATAAAAAACAACATACAGAAAAAATGAAGTTCATTAACACTACCTTACTATTGATCGCGCTTCTTTTTAACGCGTCTATTTTGTTCGGTGCGTTTGACATATATTATGATCACTTCAAAATTGTAACGTATGGAGCTTTGTTGTTGATTGTGTTGTTAATGATTTGTAAGCCTTCGGAGATGCAGAATATAATTGACCCGCTACCTTCTCTTCGTTCATTTACTTTCAACTAAGTTACCGGTAAATATTTTTCAAGTACCGTCAGATTTTTCATCGGAAAATTATTTCACGTTGAGGGCGAAGTGCAGAGAACGCCGGGAGCACTTTCAGATGACATTCTCCTTACTTCAGTGGCCCCTGCATAAAGCGAAATATTGTTTGAGGTTTAAAAAACGAAGCTGATCAATTACGTGTAGCAACTCAGTTTAAGTGGTGTAATATTTCACGCAGAGAATATCAATTCGAGTATTCGTACATTCGTATTAATTCGTAATTCGCTACAGGCATAATGTAAGCATGCAAACATCAAACTGAGATACTGCCCAACTACGCATAACTGAAACCATTAACCAAAGAAAAACTATCTTTGAAACATGAATTACTCCATCGCAAAAAAAATCACCCTTCGTTACATATTGATTCTTTCTCTGACTACTTTTTTTGGTGAAAGAACCATTGCTCAAACGCTTACAGTAAGCACTTCCAATCTGAATTTCGGAAATGCATACGAAAATGCTCCTGATAGTTTGCAACTCACCATTTTCAATAACCTCAATCACGCTGTGCAGGTTACCGGAATAAAATTCTATGCGACCTATAGCAGCCCGGCTTTCTCTGTTAATACAGACTACTTCAACATTCCTTCTTTGTTGTCACAGAGCGTATGGGTAAAGTTTTCTCCATTCCACAACATCTTTCACAATTCAGAAATGGTAATTGAGAATGACGCCCAGCGCGGGTTTGTAAGTGTTGATTTAAAGGGACAAGGGAAATTTTCCAACACGTACTACAACGCAACAGAAAACCTGGATGAAGAAAATCTAAAGACAGCCATTCATGTCATTACCGGTGTCGGTTATGATACACTCGGTTACAACATTTCGCGCGACAGTATGTTCATGTGGCTAGATAACCAGCGGACAAACGGACAAGGTGCATCGCAAAATACGTTGGAAGGAATTTATACAGGAACGCTTGCAACCGGATATGTCAACCGGACAGCTTGTCAAACCACTTTCAGTTTCAATACAGAACATACATTTCCGCAGGGATTCTTCAGCAGCGCCGAGCCAATGAAATCCGATTTACATCATCTCTTCCCTACTGATGATGCATCGAATAATTACAGAGCTAACAATCCGTTTGGAGTGGTAGCAAGTCCAACGTGGACAGTTGGCGGATCGAAAGGAACCACCACGTTATTTGAGCCGCGCGATCAGCAAAAAGGAGCTACAGCACGAGCGATGATGTATTTTGTTTTGCGCTACCAGGACTTCACCAATTTTTTTGCGCCGCAGGAAAGTATATTGCGAACATGGCATCATACTTTTCCACCAACACAGATTGAAAAGAAAAGAAACGATGACATCAACACGGTACAACACAACAGGAATCCATTTGTGGATTATCCGCAGTTGATTGAAAGGATTCATTCCATCTCAACTTTTTCGACTGCTCCTGTTTCCGCTTCAATTGACTTAACAGAGGACACGATCATTTATGGTTATGTTCAGACCGGCGCATCAAACATTTTTCATTACATAATCGTGAACAATGGAAACGCGGATGTTCATTTCACAAATTTTAGCTTGTCAAATCCGGGAGTCCTCAGTTTTCAATCAGGAGGAAATGATACCGTAATCGCAGCTGGCGATGCGCTTGGCATCAACATCAATTTAGTAACCGTTAACCAGGGATCCATTCACGGGATGCTCTCTTTTAATACAGATGATCCTGCGAACAATTCAGTTTCGATTCCTGTTTACGCGAACGATTCTTTAGTCAGTAGTATTTATGAATTGAATCAGGAAAACATTTCAGTGTTTCCGAACCCGGTGGAGAAGTTAATGGTTATACATTATCAGTTATCCGATGATGCTGATCTGAAAATTCTTGATGTTGCCGGTAAAGACGTTCTTTCCACTAATCTCCCGAAAAATACTTCTTCAGAAACAATTGATGTTTCTATCCTTTCCTCCGGAATGTATTTTCTAAAACTTGAAACAGGGAAAAAAATAATCTTTCAGAAATTCGTGAAGCAATAATTGCACAAAAAAATGCATGTACTAAATGAAGCAGAAAGACATTATCCTTCTGCCGGGATTTATTTAACTTGCAACACCATTTTATCAAAGACTATGAAATTAAGTTTTAAAAATGTGCTGGTTATTTCGATAATCAGTATACTGATTGCCGCATGCAATCAAAAGGAAACAAAAAAACAAGGAACTATCAACGGGAAATTCACAAATGCCGCGAACAGTACCGTTTATCTTGAACGCTTTGATGAGAAAGGAGAGTATATACTTGACTCTTCGAAGACAGACGCCAACGGGAATTTCAAACTGAATGATAAAGCAAATGAAAAAGATTATTATGCGTTGCGCGCCAATCCCAACAACCTTGTTTTTCTTTTATTAAACGGCCAGGAAAATATTGAGATCACCGGCGATGCGAAGAATCTTGAAAACACGTATACCGTCAGTGGTTCGGAAGATTGTTCACTGATCCGTGAATTAAAAAAACAGGAACACCAGTTGTCCGATTCTTTGAACCGAGTGTATGAGAACGCGCGCGACAACATGCCTGAGAAAAAAGATTCTGTCGGAGCAGTTCTGCAGAAATATTTTGCAACAACCATGGATGCATACGCAAAAGATTTTATTGTGAAACATCCGCACTCCATCATCTCTCTCTCTGCCACGAAATACTTAGACCAGCAAAAAGATATGCAGGTATATGAAAATCTTCTTGCTTCTCTTGTGAAAACATGGCCTGACAGCAAGTATGTGAAAGATTTTGAATCGTTGGTAGGCGACATGAAAAAAGTTCCGGTCGGATCAAACGCTCCTGAAATCAAACTCAACACGCCCGACGGAAAGCAAATTTCACTTTCTTCATTTAAAGGCAAAGTGGTGTTGATCGATTTCTGGGCAAGTTGGTGCGGGCCATGCAGAAGAGAGAATCCGCATGTCGTGGAGATGTACCGCAAATTCAAAAATAAAAATTTTGAAATACTCGGCGTTTCACTTGATGAAAACCTCAACTCCTGGAAAGACGCCATTAACAGGGATGGAATTACATGGCCGCAGGGAAGTGAATTGAAAAAATGGGATTCACAAGTTGCAAAAGCATACCAGGTAGAAGCCATTCCATTCACCGTGCTCGTTGACAAAGAAGGAAAAATTATTGCCAAAGGTTTAACGAGCGATGAACTGGAGCAGAAGCTGATTGAAATACTTTAATTGAATTTGTAAATGTGCAAATTGAACGGTGTGCAAATTTTGAAACGGCTTTTATTTATTCTGACTTTTTCATTGTTCATCATTCCTTCTTCCGCACAAAATTATTTTCAGCAGGATGTCAGTTACACAATTCATGTTTCGCTGGATGATGTGAAGTATGAACTGAGCGCGACAGAAAGTATCGAATACACTAATCATTCACCTGACGCGTTACACGAAATCTATCTTCACTTGTGGGCGAATGCTTACAAAGATGACAACACGGCACTTGCGAAAGAATTTTTTAAAAACGGAGATTCCCACTTTAGCAAATTCTCAAGTGAAGGAAGAGGATTTATTGATTCGCTCGATTTTAAGGTGAATGGAGAAAAAGTTAACTGGAAATTAATGACAGACTCCATTGATATCTGTAAACTCACATTAGAAAAGCCATTACAACCCGGAGAAAAAATTACTATCACAACTCCTTTTCATGTGAAGATTCCGTCGGCATTTATTTCTCGTCTTGGACGCATTCAGCAATCGTTCTTCATTACCCAATGGTATCCGAAACCGGCCGTGTTCGACAAGAATGGCTGGAATTGTTTATCGTACATCAACCAGGGTGAATTTTATTCTGAGTTCGGAACCTTTGATGTGTTCATCACGCTCCCTCAAAATTACGTAGTTGGTGCGACCGGCGATCTCATTGACGGAGAAAAAGAATTGCAATGGTTAAATGAGAAAGCGAAAGACACAAAAGCGATCACCACATTTTCAAAAGACATGAGCTTCCCTTCGTCTTCGAAGGAAACGAAAACACTTCATTACCACCAGGACAACGTTCACGACTTCGCCTGGTTTGCCGATAAACGCTGGCATGTTTTAAAAGAAGAGATTGAACTTCCTTCTTCAAAAAGAAAAGTGACTGCATGGATGATGTTTACAAACGCGGAAGCCGATTATTGGATGAAGGCACCTGAATACATGAAAGCATCCATTCAATATTTTTCGCAATGGATCGGCAACTATCCCTATAACAACGTAACGGCAGTGGATGTGACGGATGCCGAAGGCAATGGAATGGAATATCCAACCATCACGACGATCGGGAGTTACGGCGATCCGTTTGAACTTGAAGTGACGATTGCACATGAGATCGGGCACAACTGGTTTTATGGAATCCTTGGGAGTGATGAACGCAAGCATCCGTGGATGGACGAAGGCATGACGAATTTTTTGGAGACCCGTTATGTGTACACTAAATATGAGAACGACAAAGAAAAACAATTAGAAGAATTCGGAAAACTTGGCGCGATCTCAAAACACTTCGGACTTGATAAATTAAATCACAGAAACATTCAGTACGTTGATTATTTATCCGGAGCAAGAAATAATACAGACCAGTCACCGGAAACAAATGCGGAATACGTTGCCTTTAAAAATTACCATGGTGATGTGTACTATAAAACATGTCTCAGTTTCGATTTACTGAAATCTTATCTGGGCGATTCCCTTTTTGATACCTGTATGCATCACTATTTTGACGAATGGAAATTCAAACATCCTCAACCGGAAGATTTGAAAACAATTTTCGCAAACACCTCAAAAAAAAATGTTGACTGGTTGTTTGATAACATGATTAAGACGACAAAAAAAATTGATTACAAAATTTCAAGCATCAAAACGTCTGCTGATAAAAACAATTATTCACTGACGTTAAAGAATGCGAAGGAGGTTGCTTCTCCTTTATCCATCAGCAGTCTGAAGAAAGGTAAAATACAACGCACACAGTGGTTAGAAGGTTTCAAAGGAAAACAAACTATCAATATCAGTTGCGATGATTGCGATGCATTCAAAATTGATGCGGAAGAAAAGATACCGGAGTTGCACAGGAAAAATAATACGATTCGAACGACAGGCCTTTTCAAAAAAATTGAACCTCTCCGTTTTCAATTTGCAGGCGCGCTGGAAGATCCCTCGCATACACAACTGTTCTTTTCACCAACCATCGGCTGGAACAATTACAACAAGTTCATGGCGGGTGCAGCTTTCTACAACATTTTTATTCCCGAGAAAAAATTTGAATACGTGGTGATGCCAATGTATGCGTTTGGGTCCAAAACTTTTACAGGCGGAGCAAGAGCCACTTACAACATCTATCCGTTCAGCAATTACATCAATAAGATCAGCATCAGTTCGGGCGCTTCCACTTACAGTTATTATAACCTTGAATACAATGTAGCAACGGACGGATATGACTTCTCACACTCATTCGCCTTCAGGAAATTGTCAAATGAACTTACGGTGTTTCTTTTAAACAGGAAATACAACACAAATGAAAAAAGTAGCATAACACTCAGACATGTTCTCACCAATGTCGAGACAACAGAATATTACTCAACCGACATTGTCGTACTCGGAAACCCGGGAGCATCATCGCATAGGGTTCGCATTGCCGACGTAACAAAAAACTTCTTCCAGTTGAAATATAATTTTAAAAATACTGTCACATTAAATCCTTACTCTATAGATATTGAAGTGACAGCAAGCGATGAATTTATTCTTCCGACATTAACGTATTGCCAGAAGATTGCATATCCGAAAAATAATCACGGACTTGAATTGCGCTTCTTTGTCGGATATGCCGGAGATGCCGCTGCAACTTCGGGTGCAAAATATCCAACCGCATATCATCTCAACATGAGCGGGCAAAGTGCATCCGAAAATTATTATGCTCCGCAGGATTACTTGTTTGATGAAGTCTTTCTCGGAAGAACAGAAGTCGATGGAATTTTATCCCAGCAATTCACCGCAACGCAAGGCGGGTTTAAACTTGCTTCAAAAATCACAGGCCAAAGTGCAAGCTGGCTTGCTGCCATGAATTTAAAAACAAGTTTGCCGGGAGTGCTTCCATTAAAATTATTTGCCGACATTGGCTTTTACAAAGTTCCTGACGGATACCCGGATGAACTAAACAGTCCTGGTATGTATGATTTTGGAATTGATCTTGTCATCATTAAAAATATCTTTGATATTTATTTCCCGTTCGGGTATTCCGACAACATCAAATTAAAATACAACGAAGACAAGGGTGTCTTTGACAATTACGGGCAGAAAATTCGTTTTGAATTACATTTGAATAAATTAAACCCGCTGACGTTGATTAAAAAAATTGAACTCTGATTTTGGAAAAAGGAAAAAAAATATACTTCGCATCTGATTTTCACCTCGGTGTTCCATCGTATGAGAAGAGCCTGGAACGCGAGAAGAGAATTGTGAAATGGCTTGAAACGATCGAAGAGGATTGTGAAGAACTGTACCTGCTCGGCGATGTCTTTGATTTCTGGTTTGAATATAAAACCGTGGTTCCCCGCGGGTTTGTGAGACTACTCGGCAAACTTGCTGAACTTTCTGATCGGGGAATAACGATTCATTACTTCACGGGTAACCACGACATGTGGACATTTGATTATCTCGTGAAAGAATTAAATGTGAAATTGTACCGGGAACCAATTGAGAAAACATACAACGGAAAATCTTTTTACATCGGCCATGGCGATGGATTAGGCCCGGGCGATCACGGTTACAAATTCATTAAGAAAGTGTTCGCGAGTAAGCTCTGCCAATGGTTATTCCGCTGGATGCATCCTGATATAGGATTGGCAATCGGAAATTACTGGAGCGGAAAAAGCCGCATCGCGACGGGAACTGTTGACGAAATTTTTCTTGGTGAAGAAAAAGAATGGTTGGTGATTCATTCGAAAGAACTCTTAGAAAAAAAACAGTACGATTTTTTAGTTTTCGGCCACCGGCATTTGCCACTGGATATTGACCTCACCCCGGCCCTCTCTATAGGAGAGGGAGAAAAAAGAAGCCGCTATGTTAATCTCGGAGACTGGATCAGGTACAATTCGTACGCTGTGTTTGATGGAGAGAAGTTTGAGCTGAAATATTTTCAGAAATAAATAGAAAAAAAATTGCGGAGTTCGGATTTGAAATTTCGAATTGTACCGTTATTAATTACCAGCAATCCGCAATTTCAAATCCGAACTCCGCAATTAAAAACTCAATCGCTTGCTTTCATCGATTCCTTCCTGCTCAAAGCAGATGATCGGTTACTGTAAATAGCTGCCAGTTGCCTGTTTCCGGAAACAGCATACGCTTTGGCAAGACTCACATACGCCATTGAAGAGGCAGGATGCATATCAATATTCATTTTCAAAAGGCGGACCGCTTCTTCGAACCGTTGATGTTTCAACAAACGTGTTGCAAGTTCATCCACATGTTCTTCCGTTGCGGGAAATAAGTTCAATGATATTTTATTCGCATCTCCTGTTACCTGTTTCGCGATAAACAAGAATTCTTTACGAATGAAAGCCGTTCTTTTCAAAAAATTATCATACGGAATCGTTCCATCTATAAGATCGTTTTCGTAAATCGAAAGACATTTGTTCAGGTACTCGTACCCTTGCCATGGCTTAAGTGACTTCCTGTTATAAGCTTTCAGATATTTGTCTCCGCGCACAAGATAAACGGTATCACCATCCTGGTTAATGATATCATAAAAATTCGACATGGACGCTAACGCGATCTGCGAATAATTTTGTGATTCATTTTTAAAGCGGCCGCATTCCGTCTGCCAGATCTGCCTGAACAATTCAACTCCTCCACCCGAAGGATTCAATTGATTGATGACGCAATGAACGCTTCCTGCTCCCGCATGATATGCATGAAGCACAAGTAAACGAAACCATAAATCCGTTTCATGATAGGCAATGCTGCGTTCGTCAAGGTATTGTTTTACGTACGCTACACAGGAACCGTTCAACAATTTCGCCGCTACACGCGCTGCTTTTTCAAGATCAGTTCTGTCATCACGCGTTTTGGTAACACGCAAACCAAATTTCCGTGCAACACTTTTCATCAACTGGAACGGACCGTTTGCTCCCACATACGACTTCGCTTTATTTTTTCCCGGACTTTCAATCAGCAAAATCGCCTGCGCATAAAACGGATCGCAGTTGTTTTGTTCGAATACACGAATCGCCCTGCTGATATCCGGTAATACTTTTTTCAGTTCATAAAATTCCGCTTTGCCTGAAGTCACGAATAAATTCGTCCCTTCAGTAAAACAATTGGCTCCGCAAATACTGTCTTTGTATTTAGTTTTTTCAGGTTCAGTTTGATTCATCCAGATCGAGCGCGCTATTTTATCGAGCGGCTTACGACAGGAAGCGACATTGATGATACATGTGTCGCTGGTCATTGTAATCACATCTCTCCAGAATTTCGCCTGCGCCAGCGTGTCCCATCCTTCTTTGTATAGAGAAGAATCGACAACAAAGCTCAAAGCGATTGTGTCGTTATAGGTAATCACCACTTTATCCACCACCTGTTTCGAACCCGTGGTTTGTGAAAATGAGGTGATCACAAAAAGCAATAAAACAGCACAGAAAAGGATTCCTTTCATAAAATGATTTTTCAACTGCAAAAATACAGTATTAAGCTCTGCTTACGTATTAACAGATACGATGTTTATGAAAAAATATTGTGGTTCTTACAAAAAAGATGAAACGCTATCAGTAAAGTTGTGCATGTTGATCGACTTTCCCCCTGACAACAACCTGAAATGGTTCAATAGTTCATTGGTTCATTCGTAACTGCAACCTGTGAAATGCACCCTGTCTTGAATCTTATATCTGGATTCTTGAATCTTCGTTCCACAACTGCCAACTGCATCTGCCAACTGCCACTCACATTAAAGCCCCTTCACCTTTTCCTTATGCTTCTTAATCTGGCGTGAAAGAGAATCAACACAAAGATCCGTCGCTTCTTCAAACGTTTTGCATTGCTCTTTCGCAATGATATTGTTTCCGGGTATCAGAATTTTTATCTGGACTATTTTGTTCTGCGTATTGTCGGCTTTATCAAGTTTCAGAAAAACTTCTCCGCTGATGATCTGATCATAGAACGTGACAAGTTTGTCAACTTTTTCCTGGACAAATTCCAGCAATTTACTGTCCGCATCGAAATGGATTGACTGTACACTGATTTTCATACTGATTTCCTCCTCGTTATTTTATGCTCTTGGATGAGCTTGTTTATAAACCTTTTTTAATTTTTCAATCGTGTTGTGAGTGTATACCTGAGTCGCGCTCAGGTTCGCATGACCCAGTATTTCTTTGATGCTGTTGATATCGGCACCGTGATTCAGCATGTGAGTAGCGAACGTATGTCGAAGCACGTGCGGACTTTTCTTATCAAGCGTTGTCACCGAACCCAAACGTTCAGTCACGATCCTGTAAATAAGTTTCTGATAAACCGGCTTGCCTTTGTCTGTCACAAAAAGATGATTTGTATTTGGAGAAAAATTTTCCTTCTTTGTGTTAAGATACTTCTCAATCACATGCCTCAGCGTATTCGTAAACGGAATTACGCGTTCTTTGTTTCTTTTTCCCAAGACTTTTATCTGGCAGTTGTTCAGATCAATATCCGTTTCCTTCAGGTTTACCAACTCACTCAAACGCATACCTGTGGCGTAAAACAGTTCCAGTATCATTTTATCCCTCACCGCTTCATATCCTTCACCGAAATCAACCTGGTCGAAAAGTAAATCCATCTTGCCCTGGTCCACAAAAACAGGCAATCGTTTCGACGTTTTAGGAGATTGAATTTTCAGCATCGGGTTCAGGGTTACCATGCCGTCGCGAAGAAGAAACCGGTAAAAAGTTTTGAGCGTCGTAATTTTCCGGTTCACTGACCGTGCCGATATTTTAGCTTCCATCATGCTCACGATCCAGGAACGAATCATCGTGTGATTAATTTCCTGAACATCGCTGATCTCATACGTTACCTGCTGGTATTTGAAAAACTGGTCGAGGTCATTTTCGTATGCCACTACCGTGTTGGGTGAAAACCGTTTTTCGAATTTTATGTACTGAAGAAAACGTTCTACGCTCATATTCCCGTTAAAAAAGAAAGAGAGAAATCAATGCCGCGGTGCGGAATCAATTTCTCTCCATCAAAATTTCTTTTACCAACACTTTCACGATAACGATGTTATCAATTACTCATGTAAAAATACGAAATAATCCTTTCCGTGAAAAAGAATTAAAGGATACCATCACGTCTCATACCCTCAAGGTAACGGGCATGAATAACCTGCTGACGTCTTTCAACAGAAGGTTTTTCAAACGCCTGGCGTCTGCGAAGCTCACGAACAACACCTGTGCGCTCAAATTTCTTCTTAAATTTCTTCAAGGCCTTGTCAATCGGCTCATTTTCTTTGATAGGTACAATAATCATCTTTGTCTTGTTTGGGAGCGCAAAAATAGAGATTTTTCTGAAACGAGCAAAAAAAATTTTGGAGCGAAACAGTGGAACTTTAATGACCTTTCTTCCCGCCATCCGCTACAAGTCCGGCCGCCCGCAATGCCCTCGCGCTGCGGGCTTTCCGCTTCTGTCGGGGCTATTTTGACACTTACCGTTTCATCGACAAAAAGCCATCAACGACCCTCTCCCTTGGGAGAGGGCCGGGGTGAGGGAAAACTGCCCCAAAACAATCTTCCGCCGGTTCACGAATGCCAAAAACGCCG
>JAYVZS010000122.1:0-3309 GCA_043783155.1 Bacteroidota bacterium
GTTAATAACAGTCTGCTTTAAAGAAATTTCTTAAAGAAAAAATCTGAAAACTTAGTGCTTACGAATTTTTTGAGTAGTTTTCGGTCAGACACTAATTACAAAGAATAAAGTCAGAAACATACATACAATAAAAGAGTTTGCAACAATAAATAAGCTAAGTGGCAGAGGTTCTGAGTTTCTAATAAATAAAATATTTATTAGAATTAAAAGAATGAGTGGTAATAGCCGTATCCACAAATACCCGAACCATATCGGCTTAACTTCATACGATATTTTGGTCGTTGAATCCTTTTCGACAGAATAAATTCCTTTTAAGATATAGGGAATCGCAATGGGTGATATCAATGAAATGTTTTTTGTCAATTGAAAACTCCGATCATCAAACGATCCGTAAAATTTTTTTTCTGAGTTTTTAAATAGTGCATTTGCAGCCAATGGTGTTCCCATGATTGATGGGTCACCTATCGTAACAACATTATGAAGCTTATCCTCAAAATCTTGCAGGTTTAATCTGGATGTTACGTTCCTCATTCCTTTGACCGAAGAATTCAATTATCAATCCTGATCGTATGCCCCATCTTATCTCTCTTGGTCGTCAGGTATAATTTGTTGTGAACATTCGATTTGATTTCGATGGAGACTACTTCGGAGATTTCCAGTCCGTAGCCAATCAAACCTGCACGCTTCTTCGGATTGTTCGTCATCAGTTTCATTTTACAAACTCCGAGATCACGAAGTATCTGTGCTCCCACTCCGTAATCACGATCATCCATACCGAAACCAAGTTCCAGGTTCGCTTCAACCGTGTCCATTCCCTGCTCCTGCAGTTTGTAAGCTTTCAGTTTATTCAGCAAGCCAATTCCTCTTCCTTCCTGGTTCATGTAAACGATAACACCTTTGCCGGCTTTTTCAATCATCTCCATCGCACGATGAAGCTGCGCTCCGCAGTCGCAACGACAAGAACCAAAAATATCTCCCGTTAAACAAGACGAATGAACGCGTACTAAAATCGGTTCATCTTTTTTCCATTCACCTTTTACCAATGCAAGATGTTCCTGCCCGGTAGTGAGTTGCTTATAAGCATGAAGAATAAAATCACCCATCTTGGTAGGTAATTTTACGTCCACTTGTTTTTCAATCAGACTTTCCTGTTTCAAACGATATGCAATCAGGTCTTCGATGCTCACAATTTTAAGATCAAACTTTTTCGCGATGATGAGTAAATCAGGAACACGCGCCATCGTTCCGTCTTCATTCATGATTTCAACCAACACACCGGCGGGTTGAAAACCGGCAAGACGTGAAAGATCAATCGTTGCTTCCGTGTGTCCGGCTCTTCTCAACACACCGCCTTTGCGTGCACGTAAAGGAAAAATATGTCCGGGTCTTCCAAGATCGGATGGTTTTGTTTTCGGATCAATCAATGCGCGAACAGTCTTCGCACGATCGCTTGCAGAAATTCCCGTTGTTGTACCATGACCTAATAAATCAACGGAAACAGTAAAAGGAGTTTCATGTGATGATGTATTATTGTTTACCATCAGATCCAATTGCAATTCTTCGCAACGGTCTTCAATGAGAGAAGCACAGATCAAACCTCGTCCATGTGTGGCCATGAAATTAATTACTTCAGGTGTTGCATTTTCGGCAGCGGTAATAAAATCGCCTTCGTTTTCGCGGTTGGCATCGTCTACCACAATTACCACTTTACCGGCTTTAATATCAGTAACTGCTTCTTCAATCGTATTCAGAGGTGTTTTCAACAAATTCATAATCTAAAATTTGAATGCGAAGTTAGTAAACTTTCCGCCCTTCTCTTTCTTTCGAACATTGAAATACCAATGAAAGTATGCTTTCTGTCTTTTTCCTACAGTAATAAAATCAAAAGTAAAGAGAGAGAAATGGAAATAATTAAAAATAACCCGTTGGTTGATAGTTCAACTGTCAATTATTCGAAAGAAAATTACAGATGAAAGAGTATCTCGATTCTCTCAACATCGCGCAAGATTTCCGTTGTACTTTTGTTGTGTTCTTACCTATGAACAAGCGAATGGTTTAAACTAACAGCCCCGTAAGGCTGAAATAAAAAACTGCCAAACCCCGTAAGGTCTGGTAGTTTTTGTTTTGTGACCTCACCCCAAGCCCTCTCCAAAGCAGACGGGGTTGGTTCTGATAAGCATTGTGAGTTTGCAAAGAGAAATATTTTTAATTCGCGGAAACAGGTGGCTTCGGAGTTTCTTTTTTCTTCATCAGTTTGTAACGCTCAAGCAGTTCACGGAATGTGTTGAACTCTTCCCTGTAAAAAATACCAAAGCCCTGGGTATATGGCGCGTAGTTGTAAACAAGACTGGATGTGTTCGACTTATTAAATGCTTTGATTCGGAATCTGCCTTCGTCACTCAATTTGTATTCAGCATTAAAATCACCGACGATGTTGCTGGTGTTCTGATCTGTTGCTGCGCTGCTCATCACTCCAACGTTACCTTCAATAAGCAACCGATCATTCAACAATGTTTTTGAAAGCATCAATTGAACTTCTTCCTTGCTGTAAATATCGCGCGCCTGATAATTAACACCGATGTTAACAGCACTGCTGATTTGGGAAAGCCAGTTGTTCACCTGATCCTTCAGGAGTTCGATACCATTGGCTCCGGCTCCTGCTCCTGCATTGATGTTGTTGGACGTCTGAGAAGTATTACCGGAAGGAGGAAGAAACTGGTTCAGCACAAGCAATCCAAACATTTGTTTACTCGCTTCTCCTTCTGAATTGAGAACGCTTTTGATCTGGCTTTCCGCGCTTGCATCCACACCACGCACATCAATGGCATATTTGATCGTGGGGCTCATCAGCTTGTTAGTAAGATAAAGTCTGCAATCAACTGTCAAATTTGTCCGGTAGGTTGAATCAGCAGGAAGAATTTTAGAAAGGGTCGATGTCCTGGTTGTGTACCCAGCGCTGAGGTCGATATCAGCGTCATACGGATTTCCGCCCCAACTGATCGTACTGCCTCTTTCAATTGTAAATTTTTTGTTGATGATATTTTGAAGTGTAAACAAATAGGATCCGCTTTGAATTTCATAGGTACCAAACATGTTAAAGTCTCCGTAAGGATTTATGTCGAGGCGAAGATTTCCGTAGCCGTTGCCGATAATTTTATCGCCGATTTTTTCGTCAAAGATGATCTGGATCTCAGCATCGGGAGTGATGTCGAGCGTCATATCGAGTTTGATACCCGACAGGTTCACGCGGTTTGTCTGCGAACTGAAATTGGCGAACTTTCCTTTTTCTCGGAAGGTGATAAAACTACT
>JAYVZS010000123.1:0-52753 GCA_043783155.1 Bacteroidota bacterium
GATTTGTTAATAACAGTCTGCTTTAAAGAAATTTCTTAAAGAAAAAATCTGAAAACTTAGTGCTTACGAATTTTTTGAGTAGTTTTCGGTCAGACACTATTTACTTGATTGCAAGTAGGAGAATAAAATTGTAAACTTTTAACTGATGGATTTTTAAAAAAATTACCCTGAATTAAACTATTTTATACAATTTTTACTTTGTGCTTGTTTTCGTTCGCAATTAAATACATTTGTAAAAGAACACTATGATCAAAACAATCGAGCTTGTCCTTCTACCCGAAGAGGCCGCAGACAAAGCCATTCAGTTACAAAAAGCATCAACACTTCTTGCCGTTCATGAATCTGATATACATTTTGTAAAAATTCTCAGGCGTTCAATTGACGCACGGTCGAGACAGGTAAAGATCAGGGTGAAAGCGGAAGTATTTATCAATGAAAATCCGCCACCTTCAAAAAATTTATCCGAGTATTTTCAGTTCGATAAAGATGTTTCAAATTCGAAACCTGCTATCATCATCGGTGCCGGTCCTGCCGGATTGTTTGCGGCACTTAAATTAATTGAACTGGATTTAAAACCTGTTATCATCGAACGCGGCAAAGATGTTCAAAGCAGAAGAAGAGATCTTGCAGTCATCAATAAAGCACATGTCATCAATCCCAATTCAAATTATTGTTTCGGTGAAGGTGGTGCCGGAACATATTCCGACGGCAAGCTATATACACGTTCAACTAAGCGCGGCGATGTAAACAGGATATTAAATATTCTCGTCGCGCATGGCGCTGATGAAGATATTCTCATTGACGCTCATCCGCACATCGGCACGAATAAACTTCCGCAGATTGTACAGGCCTTCCGGGAAACAATTATAAAAGCAGGCGGCGAAATTCATTTCAATTCACGGTTGAAAGATTTTATCATTCACGAAAACAAAATTGCCGGAGCACTCGTGGAAAAAGTGGACGAAGAAAAAACAGAAGTAGAATTTCTTTGCGACACCATCATTCTTGCAACGGGACATTCGGCACGCGACGTGTATGAATTATTTCATCGCCGGAATATTTTGATTCATGCAAAACCTTTCGCACTTGGTGTTCGCATTGAACATCCTCAGTCCATTATTGACTCGGTTCAATATCATTGCGCAGTAAGAAGCGGCTGGCTTCCACCTGCGTCTTACAGTCTCGCTCACCAGGTAAAAGATCGCGGCGTATACTCGTTCTGCATGTGTCCCGGTGGAATTATTGCTCCTGCTGCCACCGACGTAAATGAAATTGTTGTAAACGGCTGGTCGCCATCCAAACGAAACAATCCGTTTGCGAATTCAGGAATGGTGGTTTCAGTCAACGAAAAAGATTTTGAAAAATATTCTAAAGACGGGGCACTTGCTGCATTGCGCTACCAGCAATTCGTTGAACAACTTGCTTTCATTAAAGGAGGAAAAAATCTGCAAGCTCCAACGCAACGATTGGTTGACTTCGTCGACAAAAAATTTTCTGGAAGCTTACCTCCTACTTCTTATATACCCGGAGTAAAATCTGTTCAACTGGATGATGTACTTCCTTTCGAAATCAGTTCTGCATTGCGTGAAGCGCTAAAAGAGTTTGGTAAAAAAATGAAAGGATATTATACCAATGAAGCAGTCTTGGTGGCAACAGAATCCAGAACATCTTCACCAGTTCGAATTCCACGCGATGATGAATCACTGCAACATCCGCAGGTAGCCGGGTTATTTCCCTGCGGTGAAGGCGCCGGTTATGCAGGAGGAATTGTCTCCGCGGCCATTGATGGAGAACGCTGCGCTGACCAATGTAAAATATTGATTGCAGGTTGAAGGGCAAGTAATATTCGAAGGATTCAGTTCTGACTTCCTATGAACCCTCATAAAAATTCTATGTATCAAATTGTTTCACGTTGAGAACACGTAGATCAATTTCAAATGATATTTTTTGCTAGGTTATCTCTGCCAGCCAAAAGACGGATCTACGGCCTCAGCGTTCTCAGCGTGAAATATTTAATCGTTTGCCTCCCATTTTCCTCAAGTTGTATTTTCTGGCTATATTTGATATCTGAATAATCACTTTGAAAACAAAACTCGATGAAAAAACAATACATGAAAGTATTTTTGCTTATTTCAATCACTGCATTGATCGCTGCGAATCTTTTTGCCGGCGACAACAGCCGCTCAGGACCTATAAGCCATCCTTCCATCCTTTCTTTCGGACCGGATGTTGTCATTTCTCCACGACCCGAGTGGCAGCATGATGTCAAAATCGCTACTGCATTCAACGGCTGGAATTACGCCGCCTTTACTATGAACAAGGGAGTTGACAGCGGCGGATATTCAATCATGGTGTCAAAAGATCATGGACAAAACTGGGAAACAGTTGAAACTATATTTGATGCCGGCCTTGTTTATTATGCAGCCGATCTGCTTGTTTGCGGGAACGATACCAGCACCATGAACATTTTTTTCAGCAGTGTTTTATATACCCCTGCTGATGGCAATCATATTTTCTTTGTCAACAAATACGACTCGCTCGGAGTCGTTTCAAATGCAGTTTTGATTGACATCGTCGGAACAGACAGCATTTACGATGTCGCCCTTATTGATGATTTCGTTCATCGTTCCGATTCGCATGACACAACTTACTTTAGTGTGGAAGCAATTTATTCGAAGCATAGCGCGACTCATGATTCGATCATTGCTTATCAATCAGTTTCAAATGGAACTATATTCCCAGACCGGAAGATGGTAGATACCACTTCAAATTCAAATTTATTTGGAAAAATTTCAGCGAGCTATGGCTATTCAAGTTTCGGACATCCGAATGGAAGATATTTTGTCGCGTACGAAGAGCACTCACCTGACGCTCATGACGGACATATCAAGGTAACAGGAACTGACGCTGACATTACAGATATATTTACGGTTTCAGTTTACCTTGACTCTCTTGATTCAAGTTGGACCAACAAGGGAAGCAATCCAACCATCAGTGTACAAAACTCGCATGCAGATAACGATAGCTCAGGGTTATCTGCTGTCGTTCTCTGGCAGAGTAATTTAAATGGTTCCGGCAATTACGATATTGACGGCGGTTACACGTATGATATTACATCTCCCACTTTCAATCCATGGCATCCATGCTGGCTTGATATTGCAACGGGCACACAGACAAAAGAACCCGACATCACGTTCGACGAACCGCATACACAATTTATTGCGACCTATTGGGATTCAACGAACAATCAACTGACGTGTAAAGTCCAGAGTATTAATTTTAATTCTCCGACAGCATGGCAAACAGTTTCTGTGCAATATAACGACCAGGTGGGAAGTTTAACGGCTCCACATCCGCAAGTAGTGTTGGATCCGTTCTTCGTTACCCCTGATTTTGCATGGATAGAAACGCGTGGCTCATATCCGCAGGCAATTTTTGATGCCGAAAATTCTTTCACCGGAATTCAGAACACAAAGAAAAATAGTTTCAACTTAAATCAGAATTTTCCAAATCCTGCAAGCGATTACACGATGATTCGTTTTGAACTTGGAAAGTCGCAGCAAATAAAACTTGATCTCTACGATCTTGTCGGGAACAAAATTGGGACTCTTGAAAACAAAAATCTGGACGCAGGAATGCATCAACTGAACGTTGATGTCCGTCAATTGCCGGCGGGATATTATATGTATACGTTAAATACCGGGGATGAGCAATTAAGCAAAAAACTTTTGATTGTTCATTAAGAAAATATTCCATCAGGAAAAAGGTGCCATGTAAAAGCGTTGCACTTTTTTTATGCCTGTCTTCTCCTGAACTCAGCGCACACAATAGCTGTGGCCACAGCTACATTCAGGGAATCAGGGGCGGCCGGATTTTCACCGGAAGAAAAAGAAGGAATGAATAAAGAACGGCTGGTGTATTTATTTAATTCTTTACGAATACCTGTTGATTCACTTCCCATCAGAATAAAACCATGTGCAGAAAGTTCTGAAGAATAAATATTTTCCCCATTCAAGGTAGTTCCATAAACCGGAATTTTATCCTGTTGATTATTTCTTTCCAAGAAAACAGGCAACTCCGTATAATGGACTTTTATCCTGAACAATGAACCCATGGATGCCTGAACTACTTTAGGATTGTAGCAATCAGCAGTATCGGTTGAGCAAATAATATTTTTAATTCCGAACCAATCCGCAATGCGGATTATTGTTCCCAAATTTCCGGGGTCACTTATGTTATCCATTACCAGCGTCAACAAATTCTTCAATTCTGATCCTGGAATTTCGAAAGAAGGAATTTCAACAATGGAAAGTACTTCATTGGGAGTAGTAAGTACACTGATTTTTTTTAGCTCAGTTTCTGTAACAGAGATGCATTCCGTTGAAGAAGGAATCTTTAAATGCCTGTACTTTTCAAAATAAAATTCTGTTGCGAAAATCTTCTGCACGGTAAAAGGTGATGCAAGCAGATCTATCATCACCTTCTCTCCTTCCGCAATAAATACCTGTTCCTGCTTCCTGAATTTCTTCTGATGCAAAGAGGTAACAAAACTGATTTGACTTTTTGAAAGCATGATGAAATTTTTTTCCTACGTTTTGTTCAGGGTAAATACGGTTATCTCAGGAAGAATTCCTACACGTCCCGGGTAACCGATAAATCCCAATCCGCGATTTACGTAGAGGTATTGATGTTCCTGTTGATACAGATCCGACCACTCTTTATACATGTACTGCACAGGACTCCATTTGAAGCCGGGTATCTCGACACCAAACTGAAAACCGTGTGTATGCCCGGAAAGGGTAAGATCCACATACTTATATTTTTCAGTTACTTCAGCATTCCAATGCGACGGATCATGCGAAAGAAGTACATTAAAAGATTCTGGTTTCATATTCCCGGTAGCTACATTCATATCGCCATATCTCTTAAATGTAGCGCGATGACTCCAGTTTTCGACTCCGATCAAACCGATTTTTTCACCCGACCGTTCAATGTAAGTATGTTCATTCAAAAGTATTTTCCATCCCAATTCTCCATGATACTTTTTTAACCGGTCGAGGTTTTCTTTTTTATCTTCGGGACTGTTCCACCTGGAATAATCACCGTAATCATGGTTACCAAGAATCGAGTAAACACCCATCGGAGCTTTTATTCTTTTCAAGACTTCAGTGAACTCTAACACTTCAGAATGCAAGTCGTTCACCAGGTCGCCCGTAAAAAAAATGACATCCGGTTTTTGTTCAAGGATGATTTCAACGGCTTTCGAAAGATGATCAGTTCCCATGAAACTTCCCACATGCAAATCAGAAATCTGCAATACACGAAGTCCGTTAAAACTCTGCGGGAGATTCGGAAATTTCAATAGCACATTTCTTACCTGGTAATTATACGCTCCTTTAAACATGCCATAGATTAAAGATACAAATGGAATGGCGCCCACAAAGAATCCGAGTTTGACCAGAAAATCATAACGGGAAACGGATCCCGACTGACGGATAATATTTTCTGAAGAAGAAAAAAAAGTATCGCTGATATAACTTCCCGTCCACCTGAACAAACGAAGTATGTCGTCTACCAATAAAAAAAGCACAACAAATAGTTTAGACAGGTAAAAAATTATAACGAATGCAAAAGAATATGTTCGCAGCGCTTTGTTCCACGAATGCCAATCAGTAAAAAATCCAAGAAGAATAATTGAAACGGATAAGATTGTAACAGACCAAAAGGCGTAGGAAACAATTTTCTGTGTAGTTATGGAGCTTGATTTCAATACTACTTTCACTCCCTGGAAAACATAGAAGTCGATGGCAAGTAAAATAAGGACGATGATAATTATTCGGATAGACATAAGTAGAAAGCTGAATGTGCTAAATGAGTATTTATGTGTTTAAGTGAGCGCAACCAATTAACCACTGTCGCATTGAGAATGATTAAGATTTAGAAAAATTATGGTGACAGTCGGGAGATCTTCCATTTACCGCTACTTCCCTTCTCATAAAGAATCCTGTCGTGCAACCTGTTTGATCTCCCCTGCCAGAATTCGATGGTGACCGGCTTCACCAGGAAACCACCCCAATGAGGTGGGCGTGGAATTTTTCTATCTAAAAATTTTTTTTCTAATTCAACAAATTTTTTTTCGAGCACCTGTCGATTTTCAATCTTCTTACTTTGCTCTGAGGCCCATGCGCCTATCTGGCTTTCCCGAGGACGGGATTGAAAATAATCGTCCGATGCCTTTGCAGAAAGTTTTTCAGTCGTTCCGAATATTCTCACCTGCCTCGCAAGATCAGCCCAGAAAAAATTAAGGCATACTTTTCTATTTTCAGAAATCTCTTTTCCCTTCGCGCTTTTATAATTCGTAAAAAAACTGAAACCGTTTTTATCAACTGAACGAAGCAAAACGATTCTTGCATCGGGTTGCCCTTTTTTATTTACTGTCGCAAGCGTCATCGCGTTTGGTTCCGGAACTTTTGCTTCCAATGCATTTTCCATCCAATGTTCAAATTGAGTAATCGGGTTGTTATCCACCTTTTTTTTATCGAGGTGCAACGATTCAAAATCATTTCGTAAGCCCTTGATAATTTTATTTACATCATTCATATCGGCCGGGATTTAATTAACAGTCGTAAAACGCAATTTTTTATTGTAAGGATTTTCGAAGTGAAAGGTAAATCAATTTTTTCATTCAGAATTTTTATCGGAAAGTACCTTACTTCAACAGGCTGCAAAAATGTCATATCTGTGAAACTCAGCATGTAAAGTGAATCTTAAAATCCCTTTCGATTATAATGCCGTAAATGATGTTCAAGGCGGACGCATTTTTACGTTTCATTCTCATCTGTAAGTTTTAGACATAAACTGTAAAAACTGTTGAAGCTCATTTCTGTTAAAAGATATATCCAAAACAAGAAAGCAATCTGCATGTAAGATTCCTTTTTTGATCGACAAATTAAATTACTTCATCCAAGGGAACAATTAGAATCTTAACTTAAAAAACTAACATGAGAAAACTAATACATCTTGAACCCGGCGTGGGCAAAATACTGGTGTCAGAACCATTCCTGCTCGATTCATACTTTAAACGTTCAGTTATTCTTCTTGGTGAACATGGCGACGAAGGTTCTGTAGGATTTATTTTAAATAAGCCAACGGATCTATGCCTGAATGATGCACTGGAAGATTTTCCTCCGTTCGAAGCCCCGCTTTATTTCGGAGGACCCGTTCAAACCGATACCATTCACTTTCTGCATACGTTAGGCCCTCGTTTGGAAGGTAGCAAACGGATTCTTCCCGGCATTTTTTGGGGTGGAAATCTCGAAATGCTGAAACTTCTGATCGAAACAAATCAAGTTAACAAACATGATATACGTTTTTTTGCCGGCTACAGTGGCTGGGAACCGAGACAATTGGAAGACGAACTGAAAGGCAAAACATGGCTGGTATCAAGCTGTAAAAAAGAATTTGCATTCTCTGATCATCCCGATGAATTGTGGGGACAGGTACTCCGCACCATGGGAAGTCAATATGCCATACTCGCCAACTTCCCTGAAGATCCGAGTTTGAATTAAAAATATTAGTGGTGGTGTTTTGAGAAAGTCCGTTCTGCAGAAATGTGGAGCGGATTTTTTATTTTCAGTTTAACCCTTCTCTTATTTCTGTAGTGGCTCAGATTCGATTCCCGAAAAAAAACATTTCTATCCTCTACATTATTTTGTTTCGCGCAAATGCGGAAAGATCAGTAAGAAAAAATGCCGCTCAAATTGAATCACAATAGTCATTTCAAATTTTTTTTCATATTATTTATAATTTCTATCTTCGAAAAAAATTGAAAAATCATAATGAAAATAATCCGTACACTTTTATTGCTTCAATTTATTTCACTTGCTGTCTTTGCGCAGAAAGAAATCACCGTCGATGAAATGATGAAAACCATGAGCAAGGGCTCGCAAAATGGCTATGTGACTGATGTTCCACAAGGGAAGCTGAAAGAGGTTACATCAGGATGGAAAAAATATGTGAAGCGCGATAGCAAGAATAATATTGAAGAAGCAAACAGCGAGGTCGTCATGAGAGGGACAACGATTCCAAATATTTCTTCTAACCCGATTTACGTGTATGTCCGTTTCCTGGAAACTGACCAGGGCGTAATGCTTACCGCTTATTTCTCGGAGGATGATTCCGTTTTTATTTCGACGGTTAAATCGGAAGAAAAATCAATTGCGATTAAAAAATTCATGAAAGATTTTGTGATTCAGCAATATAAAGTCGCTGTTTATCATGAGCAGGATGCTGAAAAGAAAAAACTTTCAAAACTTGAAAATGATCTTGATGATCTGATTAAAGCAAATGAGAAAGCGAATAAACGAATTAACGAAGACAACAGGAGGATTGATAAAAACAAAGACGAAATTGCTGCCAACCGAAAAGAACAGGAAGCCCGTGCCGGCGAAGTAGCGAATCAGAAAGAAGTGGCAAGAACATTATCGACTTCAACGGGAGAAGAAAAAGATCTCTCGGAAAAAAAATTAAAGAACCTTGAAAAGGAAAAGAAAAAATTAGAAAAGAAAGGTGAGAATCTACATAAGGATGTGGAAGACCTTGAAACTGATATTCGCCGGCAACAACGAAACATAGAAAAAAACGAAGACTTGCAGAAAGCAAAGAAGGAAGATATCAGTGCACAGAAAGATGAGATCAGGGCTGTGGAGAAAAAGCTGAACGGGATAAAATAAGTCTGTAAGTAATAAAAGTGTTTATATGTTTAAGTGCGCGAATTCACTTCAACACATAAACACTTAAACGCGCTCTACAACGACTTCAACAAAATCTTCACCTTCTCATTTTCTGGATTCATTTTCAAAACGCGTTGCAGGATTTTTTTTGCATCGTCATTTTTTTCAAGATAAAGAAAAGCACCTGCTTTGTTAAACAATGCCTGTTCGTTATCAGGATCCAGTTGAAGCGCTTTGTCGTAAAATGAAGATGCTTTTGGTATGTCATGATCAATAGAGAGAATCAAATATCCAAGGTTCGTCCAGGCAGAAGTAAACTCAGGGTTTTCGTTTAGGATAAACTGAAAATTTCTTCTGGCATCTTCATGACGCCCTATGCTCATCTGCGCAATGCCAAGTTTGTTCCTGAATTCTAAATTAAACGGCTCAAGATCAACAGCACGTTGAAAAAAATTGATGGCACGATCGGTCTTTCCCAATGCAGAATACGATTCGGCAATGCGATACGAAGTCCAGGCGTCTTCATTCGAATAATTCTTTTTGTTCACGATCGCAAAAATATCTCCCGCTTTTTCAGCGTATTGAATAATACGGACGAAATCATTTTTCAAATACGCCCACCGGATCAAACTGCTGAAATTATTTTTCAGATCCTGATCAGTTTCATCTCTGAAATATTTTTTAGCGGAATCAAGTAAAGATTTATCCGAATTAAATTTCTCAAAATAAGAAAGGAATGCATTTCCCGTCACCTTACCGGAAGGTTGCGGATTATTAATACAAGCCAGCCCGACAAATTCCCTGATCTTCTGCATTGCAAGTTTATCAATCGGTTTGCGGATGAAATGATCCGTGGTAATCACATGAGGAATGTCTATCGTATTATTTTTAGGCATGTGACATCGGACGCAGTTATCATTGGCTGTTGCCCGTTTTTCCTGTGAAGCTGAGCATGATAAGCTGGAAGTCTGGTGTTCGGTGTTCGTAGTTGGGCCGTGACAATTTCTACATGCATTATTGAATACTTCGCTACCGGTAACCTTCACGCTCACATGCGGGTTGTGGCATGTTACACATGTCAGCGCTTCGCGGTAAGGTTTCAAATCGTTCTTCGAAATTTGATTAACTTTATTTACGGATGTGATAAAACATTTACTCATTTTCAACCGTTCAGCGTGCGAAGCCATGATATGAGCACCTTCATCCCCTTTGTAAACAGGCATAAATACATTCATCACATCCGACAAATGCATGCCCGGACGAAAATCAAAAAACGTTTTTCCTTCGTTGAGAACAGCATTTCCCTGGATGTGGCAGCGCTGGCAAATATCCATCTGCAAAACGACAGGTAATTTTGCAGGGTTCACAATGGTATAGTCAATTTGCTTTGCAGTGTCAATGAGATTTCCAAGTTGCTTTTGTCGGACGTGTTCGCTACCCGGACCGTGACATCGTTCGCAATCAATTCCATTCGGAAGGGACTCAAATTTATTTTCAGAACCCAATACGATTTTCGGATATGCATTGTGGCAACTCATGCACTCCAATTCGATCTTGCGGCTGAAACGGCTGTTGTAACCATTCTCAAAACCGGGAGGTAAATCCCAGGTCTTCTTCTGCGTGTAAAATGTTGCGGGAACCTGGTACACATACCCATTCACATTCATCATGTGCGAATTAGTATGTTGACCTGAGCCAACGATGTAACTTATTTTTTCTATCCGCTGATAGGTCGTGTCCCTTCCTTCGAGACGAAATTCTTTTACAAACAGTGAATCATTTTTCCAATACGTTTGGTAATGAAAATTCCTGAACTTGTCATAGATAACAGCATGCTCGCTAAACGTTGCGGATGATTTTTGACGTGATGCTAAATCAAACGACTTGCCCATGCCAGTCTGAATAAACGTTTCGTAAATGGCAGAGTGACATTGCTTACATGTATTCATTCCGACATACGTGGTGGAATCGGAAAGACTTGCGAACTGTGGCTTTTGTTCCTCCTTAAAAGAATTGTGACAGGAAAAGAAAAAAGGAATAAAAAAAATGAAACGTGCTTTTCCTCTGACCATGAACCAAAACTAAGAACCAGGAACTAACAACTAAAAACTAAAAACCAAGAACTAACTCCCAACTATTTTTTTATCAATTGCATCGTATACTCATCATACCATTTGCCGCTGTCCAACACCCAGTCCTGCTTCAATCCGGTAATTTCAAAACCGATACGCTTAAAAAGCGCAACACTGTTTTCATTGTCGACACGAACGTTCGAATAAATCTGGTGTAAGTCGAGCACATCAAAACCATAATCAACGAGTAGGTTCAATGCTTCAGTTGCATATCCTTTTCCACGATCAGCGCGATCTGCAATCAGGATCCCCACTCCTGCTTTCCTGTTCTTCGGATCAAAATCAAAAAGATCGATGCAGCCGATGCCACGCGTTTCAACACCTGAATCAGAATCAGCATCCTCATCATTCACCGTGAGATCAATCATCAAACGAAGTTGTTTGTTTGAATAAATATCCTGGTGAGAAGAGGCAAGATATTGTTCCAGTACAAACCGCGAGAACGGCGCCAGCGTTCCGCTTACAGACCAAATAGCAGTATCATTCTCCCATTCATAAAGTTGATCAAGATCAGATGGCTCAAGCGCCCTGAGCTGAATTAATTCACCGATTAGTTGCATAGTGGGTAAAATGTATTGAGTATTAAGGATTATGTACTGAGTACTATGTATTGAGTATTTTTTTTCTGATGTATATCACGGGTGCCTTGCTCCTTCAATTCTAATCTCCAATTTCTAACTTCTAACTTCCAGATTCTAATTTCCAACCTCCACCTCTCCATCAAACACAAACTTCGCCTCTCCTTCTAACCAGATATTTTTAAATCCGGCATTATTTCTTTCAAAGTACACTTTCAGTTTCCCTCCGGGAGTAAAAATATCAATCACGTTGTTCTCACCGGCTACTTTATTTTTCTGAACCGCTGCCAGTGCAGAAGCAGTAACACCGGTGCCGCAAGATAGGGTTTCATCTTCTACACCGCGCTCGTAGGTTCTTACAATTAATCCACCGACAGTTGTTTGTACAAAATTAACATTTGTACCTATTTCTTTGAAACGTTCACTATTCCTGATCTTCCTTCCTTCGGATACAACATCAACTTCGGAAACATCATTCACAAACTTCACAAAATGAGGTGAACCGGTATTCAGGTAAACAAAATCAGGATGATCTTCCATCGCATTCACTTCTCCCATTTTTAATTTCACTACCAATGGTGAATGACCCGTTATCAATGCCTCGTGTTTTCCATCAATGGCTGAAAAAATCGCCTTGTCAGTAATCTTATTGAGCTTATCGGCAAACGCAGTAATGCATCTTCCGCCATTGCCACACATGCTGCTTTCATTTCCGTCGGAGTTGTAATAGACCATTTCAAAATCGAAACCCGTGAGATTCCTAAGGAGTATCAATCCATCCGCACCAATACCAAACCTCCGGTTACAAAGCCACTTAACCTGCTTTCCGGATAATTGAATTTTATTTTCACGATCATCTGCGATGATAAAATCGTTGCCGGTTCCCTGGTATTTTGAAAAGCTCAGTTTCATTGCCTGATTGCTAAAGGAACATCCGTTTCTTTCATTCGTTGATAGGGAATGTACTCGAATGTGTTGAACAGCCGGAAAAATTCATTTCCATATTTCATGAACAGCACGTCATTCAATCGATACAATTTAACTGCATCCGGTTCCTCAATGCCATAAATGATGAGTTTATTTTTCGACATTTTATACCCGTGGTAGTTGATTGGAGAAATCCAAAACTCAACGAGGTAACCGGAAGTCGCTTTTTCTTCATCGGGAACACCGGCTGAAGGATTTAACTTCTCAACAGCGTCATGCGTAAGAGAAGAATTCTGAGACGCTTCAACGGCCTTTGAATTCGCTGCAGGTTTTTCAATCACCGGGATTGAAATGCTGATCAGCAATTGTTCTTTCTTAATCACAATGTCGTTGTCGTTATTGATAGCCTGAGAAACAGAATCAAGAGCAGAGGTTTGATTTTGCTCTCCCTGTTTTATTCCTCCGGAACCTTCGGAGGTATTTTCGTTTCTGGTCAGTTCATCGCCGGTTGCCGAGGGCCTTCGTTGATCAGTTCCAGAGCGACTATCTTCCGGCTTACTTTTTTCATCTACAGTTTTGCTATCCGCTTTCTTATCTTTTTCTTTCGAACTAAATGGAAAAAAAGAATACCTGGTAGGATGCTCTGAGGAATCCGTTCCCACATAAAACCAAAGAGTAATTCCCACACCGGTAACAATTAAAAAAGTAAAGATTAGTTTCAGGGAGAAAGGTATTCTTGCTTTCCTGTATTTGATCTTCCCCAGAATTTTTTTCTTCAGATCTTCTTCTTTCGACAACAAAATACCGGATCGAAGCAAGCTCTGAAAACGCACTTCATTTTTAAAATGAACATCGTTTAGCATCCGTTCACGAAAACTCTCCAACTCAATTCCACTGAGTTCCTCGTTCAGATATCGGTTAACAAGATTTTTATCGGATTGCTCAGCGTTCATTATCAGTTAAGGGCAATATTCAAACGGAGTTTTACAATACCTTCCAGCTGGCTCATCGCTTTGTTTACTTCGTGCTGCGCGATCACAGCATTGCTGTAATTAAAACGGACAGCTATTTTTTCAAAGCTTAAATGCTCCGCATAATGCGCCTGCACCAGGTTTCTTGCATGTTCATCGAGAATAGAAACACACTGCCCGACCACCTCTTTCTGCTGATCAAAAAAAACATCCGCTGATTTAAGCTGGTTGCGTTTTTTTCCTTTTGACTCCCGGATAAAATCCTGAAGTGAATTAAAGAAGAATGTTTCAAACTCGATGCTCGGAGGAAACTTATGTTGGAGAATGTCGAGCCAGACTTTTACAAGTACCGTCGAAAAAATTCCGGGTGTTGAGGAATCCTTGATACCTTTCATTCGCATCACTCTGCCCGCCTGCTGAAAATACTTCCCGGCGAGGTAAACCAAAACGTCTTCATTACCGTTTTGAATCTCTGTAATCAGTTCCTTATTGTGGTACTTGCTCATTGCTTCCGCAAATGTACAGGAAAAAATAAATCGGTATGCAAAAGAAACACCCTTGATTAATCACATCTGCCCCGCTGCTGAAACGGGAAATGACACCGTTAAAAAATACCGTCAAAATTTATTCAGGCTTTTTGTCAAAATGTCAAAACTATTAACAAATATTAACGAATCGCTTAACGTTTATTAACCGCGCCATTCATAATTACTTCACCGTGTCCGGATGAAATTTGATGGCATAAAAATTGAAAAAAGTAAGCCAAAATCAGTTAATCCCTAAAACCATAAAACTATGTTCAGTCAATTCAAAAAAAGTATCAGCATCCTGATAATTGCAGGTATTGGAGGAGTTGGAGGAGCGGCTATCTACTCCCGCTATTTTAATCCGCAACAATCTTTATCATTGAGGAATTCTGCTCCGAAACAGAATGTACAACTTACTAGTTTCAGCAACAGCTCCAACGAGTCGCCGTGCGATTTTACGAAGGCCGCAGACATGAGTATTCATGCCGTCGTGCACGTAAAGACTTTTTACAATCAGAAGTCAGGCAACTTTGACCCGTTTCAGAATTTTTTCGGAAATCCTTTCAACCAACAAAGACAGCCGCAGGAAGCGAGCGGTTCAGGAGTGATTATCACAGATGATGGTTACATCGTTACAAACAATCATGTGGTGGATGACGCTGACAAAGTAGAAGTAACATTGAATGACAACAGGACATTCACAGCCAAAGTTGTGGGTACTGATCCTTCAACTGATTTAGCACTTCTTAGGATTGATGAGAAAGGTCTTCCTTTTATTATGTATGGAAACTCGGATGATGTGAAAGTCGGAGAATGGGTGTTAGCGGTCGGAAACCCGTTCAACCTTACTTCTACAGTAACAGCCGGTATTGTAAGTGCAAAGGCACGAAACATCGGTATTCTACCTGACCAATATAAGATTGAATCTTTCATTCAAACCGATGCAGCGGTGAACCCCGGAAATAGTGGTGGCGCGTTGGTCAATACCCACGGACAGTTAGTAGGTATTAACAGCGCGATCGCGTCCAATACAGGATCTTACACCGGCTATTCATTTGCCATTCCGGTGAACCTGGTAAAAAAGGTAGTGGATGATCTTGTCGAATTTGGAAACGTTCAAAGAGGATTTATCGGAGTTTCGATACGCGACATTGATTCAAAACTTGCCGATGAAAAGGGATTGAAAGAAACCAAGGGTGTTTATGTGGCAGGATTAACAAATGATGGAGCCGCTAAAAATGCCGGAATTGAAGAAGGAGATATTATCACAAAAGTTGGTGATGTTGAAGTAAATAGCACACCTCAGCTACAAGAACAGATCGGTCGTTTCCGTCCCGGAGATAAGGTAAATGTATCGGTTCTTAGAGATGGAAAAGAAAGGTTGTGTACTGTGGTCCTTAAGAATAAAGACGGCAATACAAATGTCGTAAAAACTGACCAGGTGTTAAATTTTTTAGGCGCAACTTTTCAAAATGTACCAAAAGAAGCCAAGTCTAAACTTGGCATTGAAAGCGGTGTACAGGTTTCAAAAATGATGGCCGGAAAACTCAGGAGTTCCGGGATCAGAGAGGGCTTCATCATTACATCTGTGGACAAGAAACCAATCCGAACAACCGCTGATCTTGAAGACGCTTTAAAGACAAAACAAGGAGGCGTTTTGATAGAAGGAGTTTATCCGAATGGGATGAAAGCCTACTATGGATTTGGCATCTAAATCTAACTAATTATGAAAAAAAGGAGAGTTCAACAGACTCTCCTTTTTTTATCAACAGTTGTTAACAGTTATCAACTTCTGCTAAGAAAAACTTGCTTCGCCTTTCTTTAAGCCGTACTTTCGCACTCATAATAAGGAAGGATTTTTCTTCGATTTTTTAATTTTTTAAACATATCTAATAACCACTAACCACGATGCGCCAGCTTAAAATAACCAAATCCATTACCAACCGCGAGAGTCAATCGCTCGAAAAATATCTTCAGGAAATCGGTCGCGAAGAATTGATCACAGCAGAAGAAGAAGTTCGTCTTGCACGAAAAATAAAAGAAGGAGATCAGAATGCACTTGACCGTTTGACGAAAGCAAATCTTCGTTTCGTGGTGTCTGTTGCCAAGCAATATCAAAACCAGGGATTGAGCTTACCGGATTTAATCAATGAAGGAAATTTAGGATTGATTAAAGCTGCAAAGCGCTTTGATGAAACACGAGGTTTCAAATTCATTTCGTATGCAGTTTGGTGGATTCGTCAAAGTATTCTCCAGGCGCTTGCTGAACAATCAAGAATTGTCCGTCTTCCTTTAAACCAGGTGGGATCTCTCAATAAAATTTCAAAAGCATATTCAAAACTTGAACAGGAATTTGAACGAGAGCCGTCACCTGAAGAGTTATCAAAGTTGCTGGAACTTCCTTCTGAAAAAATAACGGATACCATGCGTGTCAGTGGAAAACATGTTTCAATGGATGCTCCTTTTGTTCAGGGTGAAGACAACAGTTTGCTTGACGTATTAGAGAATTCAGATTCTCCCAGAGCGGATGGTTTACTGATGAATGAATCGCTGCAAAAAGAAATTGACCGTTCGCTTAGTACGCTTACTGAAAGAGAAAGAGAAGTAATCCGTTTGTTCTTCGGCATCGGCATGAATCACGGTCTTACACTGGAAGAAATCGGTGCTAAGTTTGATTTAACACGGGAGCGCGTTCGCCAGATTAAAGAGAAAGCCATTCGTAGACTTCGTCATAAGTCGCGCAGCCGTTTGCTGAAAGCTTATTTGGGATAAGATGCACATAGTAAAAATTCATAGTTGATTAATTTGTACAAGCTCAGTCCTGCATTTTGTGGGACTGAACTTGTTTAAAAGCCAATCTGAATTCAAAATGACTACTTATCATGACACACTACACACTTAAAGAAGAACCCACAGTGAATCACAAAGACAAATACGAAAATGAATTAGCCGATTGGATACTGCTCGAGAAAGCGGCCATCGCATTGATCCATTTAACCGGGACATTGTGGTACGACAAGTCAGTTGAATTGGTGTTGTTCCGCAACCAGTTGTTCGACAGAAGCGCAAGCGAGATCCTAAGCCTTCACCAGTATGCAAAAGATATTGTGAAGAAACCGATCAACGCACTCGATACACTGATGCTGGTGCAGGAGTTGAACAAACTGGACCTTGCTCCTTCGCGGATTGATATCGGAAGATTAGGAACTGAATGGATCGCAGAGAAAAAAAATTATAAAAGCGCGGAAGAATTCATTGGAGACAAAATGCGTGACTTCATCGGAAAAGAAAAAAGAAAAATTATTCCGTGTGATGTTGTTCTTTATGGATTCGGAAGAATCGGCCGACTCGTGATGCGCGAACTCGTTGCACAGGCAGGCAAAGGAGAGCAGCTTCGTTTAAGAGCCGTTGTGACCCGCAACAACAGCGATGTGGACATTAACAAGCGGGCTGAATTGCTGCGCAATGATTCTGTTCATGGAACTTTTCCGGGAACTGTAATCGAAGATTATCAAAACAAAGCATTGATCGTGAACGGCCATACTGTACACATGATTGCTTCTGATGACATGAGTTCGATTGACTACACCAAGTTTGGCATTCATGATGCGTTGATCATAGACAATACGGGAGTGGTTCGTGACCGCGAAGGCCTTTCGCTCCATCTCAAATCAAAAGGTGCCGGCAAAGTATTACTGACTGCTCCTGGCAAAGGTGATGTTCCGAATGTTGTTTATGGTATTAATGAAAACGCTTTCGATCATGAGAAGGAAACTATATTTTCAGCAGCTTCGTGTACAACAAATGCGATCGTTCCCGTTCTTGCCGTTATAGAAAGAACGCTCGGTATTGACAAAGGACATATTGAGACCATCCACTCGTATACAAACGACCAGAACCTGCTCGACAACTACCATAAGAAATACAGAAGAGGACGTTCTGCTCCTCTTAATATGGTAATCACCGAAACAGGTGCTGATAAAGCTGTTGCGAAAGTGCTTCCTCCGCTTGCAGGAAAACTTACCGGGAATGCTGTACGTGTTCCTACTCCTGACGTATCGCTCGCCATTCTTAATCTCGTAGTGAAAAACGAAACGAGCAAAGAGAGTGTGAATGAAATCATGCGGGATGCCGCTCTTCGCGGAGATCTTGTGGAGCAAATTCAATACTCGATTTCAAATGAGTTGGTATCATCAGACCTGGTTGGCAATCCATGTGCTTCTATTTTTGACAGTCCGGCCACGATCGTTTCAAAAGACAACAAGTCAATTGTGCTGTATGTATGGTATGATAACGAATACGGCTACAGCCGCCAGGTAATTCGCTATGCGAAACACCTTGCAGATGTGATCAGGTTGCGGTACTATTAATAGAAGTATTTAATACTTAATACAAAGTATTAAGAATGGGTTATTTGAAAATTTTCTTTTTGATTTCACCTTAATACTTGCCAACTACTTCAACAAAATTTTTACATTTGCACCTCTTGCCCAGGTGGCGAAATTGGCAGACGCACCACTTTGAGGGGGTGGCGGGCAACCGTACGAGTTCGACTCTCGTCCTGGGCACATTTTTAGGAATTACCAATTGAGAATGATGAATTATACATTGGAAGTGATTGAATTAATTTTTCAGCCCTCATTTATAATTCAACATTTATAATTCATAATTTCTTCTTGCCCGGATGGCGAAATTGGCAAACGTTGCGGTCTCAGAAGCCGTTGGTGTAATTACCTTGTGAGTTCGAGTCTCACTCCGGGCACAATTCAATTTATTGACTGGTTTTTAAGTTGAGATGATACTATGTTAGACTGACGCCCCTCGTTTTATTTGACCAACCGTTTCTTGCTTTTTCCTTTTTTGATTTCTTGTTCATTGGTCGCGTCAGTTCTCATTCTTTTTTTAATTTCGGACTAACTGGTTTGTGAAATTTTTTTGCTTCTTTATTCAGTTCACGTTCAAATTCTCTGATCGTTGGCATTTCGCTCTTTACATTTTTAGGAAGAAGTTTATATTCCGCAACTCCAACAGGAGTATTCATGCCTTTCAACGAATATTTTACAACGGTTTTATTGGGAGTTTTACATAATAACACTCCGATTGTTGGCTTATCGTCTGCTCCTTTCACTTGTCCATCAACTGTATTGATATAAAAATTTAACTTTCCTGCGTATTCGGGTTTAAACGCTCCTACTTTCAATTCAAACAACACAAAACAATGCAGATGATAATTATAAAAAAGGAGATCCAGAAAATAATCATCGCCATCAACAACTAAATTGTATTGGTTTCCTACGTAGGCAAAACCACGCCCAAGTTCAAGAGTAAATTTCTTAATGTGATTGATGAGTGCATTTTCCAAATCTTTCTCTTCGATATCTTCACCCATACCGAGAAAATCAAACAGGTACGGATTCCTCAACGTTTCCCTTGCTAAGTCCGATTGCTGCTTGGGAAGTATACTTTCAAAATTGGTGATGGCCTTGCCCTGACGCTTGTGGAGTTCGCTTTCAATCTGATGCACCATCACATTCCTGCTCCATCCATTTTGAACAGTTTTCAAAATATAAAACAACCTCGTTCCCGGATCTTTTACTTTATCTAAAAGTGTTATGTGATGATACCAACTCAATTTTGCAAGTGGTGCTTGCAAAATTCTATCACCTTCCAATTTTGCAAGTGGTGCTTGCAAAATTGAAAATTGAGGATATGCTAAAGCAAAATCCCGCATGTAACGCAGGTTGCGCAAAGACAAGCCTTTCATATCAGGAAATGTTTTCTTCAAATCTTTTGCTAAATTTTCAACCACCTTTGCGCCCCATCCTTCGTATTTTTCATGGTGAGCAATAGTGCCTCAACCTCCCAATACAAAGCCAGCAGTTGAGTATTAACTGTAAGTGTCGCCTGTATTCGCGCCTGCCTGATTTTTTCTTTCAGACCCGATAAAATGCTTTGATAATTTTTAGTGAGTTGAATTGCCATGGTTATTAAAAATTTATTAAGAGAGAGAAAAATGTTATAAATCCTAATTCAAAAATAGAAAGTCAAATTTTCATGCTGTCAAGTCTTGTACACAATGATTTGTTCGATGCCGTACCGACAATTAATAAAAACAACTTGTAAAAAGATATACTAAAAATCCAAAACCTACTTTAAATACTGATCCAGCCACTCATAAAAAGTACGTTGCCACAACACGCTGTTCTGTGGTTTCAGCACCCAATGATTTTCATCCGGAAAAGTAAGCAATCTCGCCGGAATATTTTGCATACGCGCTGCTGTATATGCTTCCAGTCCCTGCTCATACGGAACACGATAATCTTTTTCATTCGTGATGATGAGAATCGGAGTATCCCAGTTCTTCACAAACTTATGCGGAGAAAATTTTTCATAATCAGGAGAACCTTTCCAATAGGGCCCGCCAAATTCATGGTCGTTGAACCATAATTCTTCAGTGCCGCCATACATACTTTCAAGATTGAAGACTCCATCATGTGAGATGAATGCTTTGAATCTTTTGTTATGATGACCTTCCAGCCAATACACAGAGAAACCACCGAAACTTGCTCCCACAGCTCCTAATTTATCTTTGTTTACAAATGGTTCTTTTGCCATGCTGTCGATCGCACTTAGGTAATCATCCATGCATTGTCCGCCCCAGTCGCGGCTGATTTCATCACACCACGCCTGGCCGAAGGAAGGTAGTCCTCGCCTGTTTGGAGCTACCACAATGTATCCATTGGCTGCCATCAACTGAAAGTTCCATCGATAAGAAAAAAACTGGCTGACGGTACTTTGCGGCCCGCCCTGACAATAAAGAAGAGTTGGATATTTTTTTGCCGGATCAAAATCGGGAGGATAAATAATCCAGGTCAGAATATTTTTTCCATCCGTCGCTTTGATCATTCTCTTTTCAATTTTCGCGGACTTAATACTACTTAGCAAATCTTTATTTGTGAATGTGATTTGCTTTGTTGCTCCTGTTTTGAGATCAACAGAAAAAAGTTCTGTCGGTTGCAGCATCGTCATTCCTGAAGTCACCACAACATCATTCTTCCCGTCAAATACAACCGAGAAAGCAGTGTGATCAGCAACATCATTCGTAATTTGTCTGAAGGGAATTTTTGCTTTCGGATTCAAATCATAGCTGAATAAATTCTCTGTCGCGTTGATTCCGACAATCATGTAAATCAAATTTCCTTTGCTGTTGAAAGAAAATGACTCAACATTGTTATCAAAACCTTCTGTCAATTCCCGTTTATTTTTTGTAGTGAAGTCATAGATAAATATTCGTTCACGATCCGCTTCATGCCCGGCTTCTTTCTGACTTTTCCAGATCATTTTCGTTCCGTCAGGACTGAATTGAGGATCCTTATCATACCCATTCATTCCGTCGGTCAGGTTTTTTGTTTCATGCGTTAAAAGATCGTACAGATAAATATCTGAGTTGGTGCTAACGGCATACTCTTTTCCGAAAAGTTTTCTCGATGCATAAGCGATCTGCTTCCCATCAGGGCTCCAGGCAATCTGTTCTTCTCCTCCATCCGGTTTAACAGGAGAATCAAATCGTTCATTTTTCATGATATCAACCGGCAGGGATATAATTCTTCCGTTGTCAAATTTTGCAATGAGAATGTGCGTATAAGTGCCATCAGCCCATGTATCCCAATGACGATACATCAGGTCGTCAAAAATTCTTCCGGTCGTTTTCTTTAAGTCAGGATTTAATTCTTTAACAGTCTTGTCAACCTTTACATCTTTTCCAATCCAGATCATTCCTCCATCCGCAGAAACCCCGTATGCATTGATGTCATAATCAAAATTACTTTCTTTCGTCTGGGCCGATCCATCAGCATTCATACTCCACAACTGGCTGCTTCCGTCCCTATCATTCAGGTAAAAAATCTTTTTTCCATCACGGCTCCATTTCGCGGAAGTTTCATTTGTTGAATCCTTTGTCAGTTGCGTTGCTAAGCTGTTTTGAAAATTCACTTTCCAGATATCGAAGTTGCCTTTATTCGCCGACAGATTATAAACGCGCACATTATACAACACCTCCTTTCCATCCGGTGAAAGTTTCGGATCGCTTACTCGTCCGAGTTTCCAAAGAAATTCAGGAGTCATTTTTTGTTGAGCATTAATAAAAGAAAAGAACAACAAATTGAAGACAGCAAGCAGGATAAAGAATTTATTTTTCATCGTGTTAAATTTTTGAGTGGAGCGAAAATAGGAAAATAATAGCGATCGAAGAGTTTCGGAAATCGTTAAAGCAAAAACATCCCGTCCCGTAATATTTTGGGACGGGATATTTTTATAACCAACCTGTAAGCCGGGTTCTGTTCTCCGCATCACTGTGGAGTTTCTATCATTTATCTGGTCCCGTCATCACTGTCGGGATCAATCAACCTACCCATTCCGATATCCGCAGAAGCGAATTAAAACGAGCCGTTTTAAAATCGGAACTTATTTGGTCTTTCAACTCCTGAGGTTTGCCCTTCACAATTGTCACCAACCATGATCGTGAGCTCTTACCTCACGTTTTCACCCTTATCCCGTATTACTACTGGACGGTTATTTTCTGTGGCACTTTCTGTCTCCCGCATTACTGCGGGATCCTTCCTGTTAGGAAGCAAGATGCTCTGTGTTGCCCGGACTTTCCTCCCAGTCCCGATTAATGCCGGAACAAGGCGATAGAACAGCTGGTTATTTAAAGGAACAGTTTGTAGGATCAAAGATAAGAAATAAGTCGATAGTCAGCGGTATAGAGTCGACCTTCGAAGGCAGGTGGCACCTGCTTCGCTTATAAATTCTTCAACGTACATAAATTGAGATGCAAATTTCGGAGATGTATCTATTTTCCTGCGATGTATCAATTCACATTATTACTTTTGCAAAATAAACTTCTTAGCCAATCGTCATTGGTTTATATCATTCTTGTTTTATGAGCATTAAACTTTTAAGATTTTTATTCCTTCTCACATTATCTTTCCAAACACATGTTCTTTTTGCCCAGGTAAAATCAGCTTTGCCGACTGACCGGTTTACAATCAGCGGATACGTAAAGGAAGCTTCAACCGGTGAGTCGTTACTCGGCACCAATGTATTTGTCAAAGAAGGATTGCAGGGAACTTCAACCAATGCGTATGGGTTTTATTCCATCACATTGCCAAAAGGAAATTACACGCTCGTGATTTCTTTTGTCGGTTACATCGAACAGCAGTTTAACATAAAGCTTGATAAAGATGTAAGACAAAATGTATCGTTGGAAAATAAACCCATCGAAGCGCAGGAGGTAACCATCACGGCCGAAAAGGAAGATCGAAATGTTCAGAGTATCGAGATGGGAAAGAATACTCTTGAAGTTGAAAAAATAAAAACACTTCCCTCCTTTATGGGTGAAGTGGATGTGTTGAAATCCATTCAGCTTTTACCGGGTGTGCAATCGGCCGGCGAAGGGAACACCGGCTTTTATGTTCGCGGTGGGGGTCCTGATCAGAATTTAATTTTGCTGGATGAAGCAACTGTATACAATGCTTCTCACCTCTTCGGATTTTTTTCTGTATTCAATGCTGATGCTGTACAAAACATTACGCTTACCAAAGGCGGCATGCCGGCGAATTATGGCGGTCGTCTCGCCTCTGTCCTCGACATACAAATGAAAGAAGGGAACAACAGAAAATTCCAGGCAGATGGAGGCATCGGATTTATTGCTTCACGTTTGACCATCCAGGGACCTATTAAAAAAGACACCAGCTCCTATATCATTTCCGCCCGCAGAACTTTTGTTGATCTGTTTATGGGAAAACCTTTTGTGAGTTCAACTTCTGACATCAACGGCAATAAATATTATTTCTATGACCTGAATGCGAAAGTGAATTACCGATTGTCGGACAAGAACCGGTTATTTCTCAGCAGTTATTTCGGACGCGATGTATTCAATTACAAAAGTCCGAAGTCAAGTTTTTACATTAAGGTTCCCTGGGGAAACGCTACCGCTACCGCGAGATGGAATCATCTGTTCAACAACCAGTTGTTCATGAACACATCGTTGATTTATACGGATTACAATTTTCAGTTTGAGGGCGGACAGGATGCATTCAGCTTCAAACTATTTTCAGGCATTACCGATTATAGCGCAAAAGCCGATCTCACCTGGCTTCCCGACGTACGTAACACAGTTAAGTTCGGTGTCGATTATATTTATCACGTTTTTGTTCCCAGCAATGCTTCGGCGAAATCGGGAGATGTCGTTTTTGATGTGGGAAAAATTATTCGTGAATATGCGCACGACGGCGCGTTATACATCAACGATGATTTTGATGTGAGTGAAAAGCTGAAGCTGAATGGAGGATTACGTTTTACATTTTTCAAACAAGTCGGACCCTTTGATCGTTACATCAAAGACCCGGTTAAGCAAACAAACATTGATACTGTTTCTTACGCAGCAGGAGAAAACGTACAAACCTACACGCATCTTGAGCCGCGTTTTTCAATGCGATATTCGTTGAATCATCTTTCTTCCATCAAGGCGTCTTTCACACAGAACTACCAATACATTCACCTTGCTTCATTGTCTGCCATTTCACTTCCAACCGATACATGGATTCCAAGTTCATCGATTGTGCAGCCGCAATTCGGAACTCAGTATGCCCTTGGCTACTTTCGCAACTTCAAAAACAATTTATATGAAACGTCGGTGGAAGTGTATTATAAGGAAATGAAAAACCAGATTGAGTATGAAGATGGCTACCTGCCTTCGAATTCCGTAAATGACAACGTCGATAATAATTTTGTTTTTGGAAAAGGGTGGAGTTACGGTGCCGAGTTTTTTATCAAGAAAGCAAAAGGGAAATTCAACGGATGGATCGGTTACACACTTGCATGGACGAAACGGAATTTTCCTGATCTGAATAATGGAAATACATTCTTCGCCAAGTTCGACCGCCGCCATGATTTGTCAGTTGTACTGGTATATGAATTAAACAAACGCTGGACCTTCGGCGCTACCTGGGTATACGCAACCGGAAATCTGAACACATTCCCGGAGCGTCTGTATTTTCTTTCTAACGGAAATGTTGTGGAAGACTATGGCAACCAACGAAACAATTACCGTTTGCCTGCCTATCATCGTTTGGATATTTCAGCGACGTTGTACGGTAAAAAGAAAAAGAGATACCAATCAAGCTGGAACTTCAGCATCTTCAATGTTTACAACCGATACAATCCATACATTATTTATTTCGATAATACGTTTGAAAATAATGTGATCACAATACAGGCAAAACAAATTTCACTGTTCCCGTTGTTGCCGAGTGTAACGTATAATTTTAATTTCTAGTAGTCTGATAAATGTGGTTTAAAGAATTTAAAGTATGATTTCACCGATTGTTAAATCGATTACAGATGTTAAAAATAAGATTACACCGATTATCAGTCGAATTAATCGGCAGGTATCCGTTGGAATCATTTTTTTCTTATTACTCAGCATCACTTCCTGCGAAAAAAATGTGACAGTTGATATACCTCAGGTTGACAGTAAAGTTGTGGTTGAGGGGTATGTTGAGACAGGACTGAGTCCGTACGTGATTCTCTCGCATACCCTTCCCTTTTTTGGCTCAATCAATCTTGAAACTGTAACACAGAATACGATACAGGGTGCTTTTGTGACTGTGGGTAATGGAACAATTACTGATACTTTAATTCAACTTCCGGGATACGGAGTTTACCTGTCTACACACATAATCGGAGAACCCGGTAAGACTTATAACCTCCGTGTAGTAACAAATGGAACCGTACTAACTGCCATTACTTCTGTTCCCGGAGCCGTACCGCTTGATAGTACCTGGTTTAAGGTTGACGGAAATCGCGACTCGCTGGGCTTTGTATGGGCGCATCTCACAGATCCCGACACTCTGGGGAATTATTATCGCTGGTTTGCACGACGGATTAATCATTATACATACGGCGATCAGCGAGGAAAAATGAAAGACGCAGTATTCGTTACTCCACGCGGCTCAGTGTTTGAAGATAAATTTTTTAATGGCAAAAGTTTTGACTTTGGTTACAACCGCGGATCAATTCCAAACTCAACAAAAGATGACGATAACAATGACGAACGGAATTTTTTTAAACGGGGAGACACCATAGTTGTCAAGTTCTGCGCGATTGACCGTGCGCATTTTCTTTTCTGGAGAACTGAGGAATCGCAAGTCGGCAGCAACGGAAACCCCTTCGGGTCGCCGGCTCCAATTACAAGCAACATTGAAGGCGGACTCGGAATCTGGGGAGGTTATGCGTTAACGTATGATACTGTGATCGCGCATTAGATTCCTTCAATAAAATCGTATATTTGCCGTTCATGTATGTGATTTGAAAACGACGCTATCGACCTTTATCATTGCCTATTACTTCTTCGGAATTTTCTTTTTACCCGTGGGTAATTTTTCGACATTGGCTGATCTTCCTGATATGTACAGGCATTGCAAAACAACAGAAGACAAAGACATGGGGCTTCTTGATTTCTTTACTGATCACCTCCTTGATATAGACGGAGTTTTTGACCACCATGACAATGGTGACGAGCAAAAGCCACACAGTCCGCAGCAGTTTCATCACTCGCTGGCACAAACTATTTTCTTTCTGCCACACCGTTTTGCCTCCCTTTCAATTCCATATACAATTCGTGTCAAGCAGACAATACAGGAAGAAAAATTCAAGCCGTCTGGCCACTTCTCCCCTCCTTTTCGGCCACCGATAGTTTAAGCAGTTACTTTTATTAAATTAATATCTGCGTTGTCTTCAATGCACAGTTTTTTATTAACCAAAATTCTAAAACAAAAAAAATGAAAATCATCACGCTGCTTTGCGCAGCCTTTCTGAGCGTTTCCGTAAACGCTCAAAAAATAACAGCAGACAAAGTGCCTGCGGCAGTCACAAATTCTTTCAAAGCCAAATTTCCAAAAGCCGAAAAGGTTACATGGGAACTGGAAAAGAAAACTTCGTACGAGGCGAATTTCAAACTAAATAATGCGGAACAATCATCCACATTTGATGCGAACGGCAAGTGGATGGAAACAGAAACAGAGATTAAAATTTCTGAATTACCACAAGCTATTCAGCAAACGATGAGCAAGCAATTTGCGGATTACAAAATTCATGAAGCCTGCAAATTGGAAGACGTTCAGCATGGCCATTGTTATGAAGTCGAAATTAAAAAAGACAAAGTAAAATACGATGTACTTCTAAATGATAAAGGAGAAGTATTAAGTAAAGAGGCCGATAACGGTGACAAAGATTAAACAAAAATGATGTTCATTAAAATCTCCGGAGGGCAGCTTTGTTCTCCGGCGATTTTATTAATCTTGCTTTCGGATAAACAATGAATGGGTAAAATCCCCATCATCAAATTCAACATTGAAGACTTGTTTATTAATTTGTCTCATATGCGCGTTTTCAAAATAATTTCTTCCGTAGTTTCTGTTTCCCTGTTCTTAACCTGGAATGTTTCCGCTCAAAATAAATCGCTGGAGTCGTTTATACATTCAGGGCTGGAGAACAGTCCGCTTTTGAAAGATTACGCGAATCAAATACAGTCGAATATTTTCGACAGCATGAAAGTACGTGCCGGATTGAAACCTCAATTGAATGCAAGCGCGCAGGCGATATACTCTCCTGCGGCAAAAAATTTCGGATATGACAGTTCGATCACCAATGGTGGAAATTATTCCGCATTGATTGGTATCAATCAACCTCTTTTCAGGAAACGTTTTCGCAACGGACTGTTTGAAAATATCTCCCTGCAAAACCAATCGTTGATTACAAGCGCTAAGATTACAGAAGTTGATTTGAAGAAAAGTATAACGTCGTTGTACATCACCGCTTATGCAGATTACAGTCAGTTGGAGTTTAACCGTTCCTTACAGAAACTTTTAAAGGAGGAACAAACCAATCTGAAACAATTGGTGGAAAGAGGGATTTATCTTCAGACGGATTACATGACGATAAGTATTACAATCACAACGCAGGAAATCGCAATCAAACAAACTATGATGCAATACAAGAATGATTTGTATTCATTGAATCTGCTCTGCGGAATTACGGATACATCCGTTATCGGTCTGACAAAGCCGGAACTTCGGCCACAAAATAATTTTGACATCAACAATTCTCCACTTATGATGCAATTCAGCATCGACAGTTTGAAGAACATCAACAATAGAACATTGGTTGATCTGAATTACAAACCCAAGCTGAATGCTTTTGCTGATGCGGGTTTCAATGCTGTTAATCCGAAAAATATTCCAAACAATTTCGGAACAAGCATCGGTCTTAATTTTTCTGTTCCTGTTTACGACGGCAGGCAACGCAAACTTGATTACAATAAAATTTCGCTTTTGGAAAATACGCGATCAAACTACAGGAATTTCTACACAAGCCAGTTTCAACTCAGGTTAAAGCAATTAAATGAACAGGTGAAATCCGCAGATGAATTGATTGCCGATATTTCAAGTCAAATAAACGAACAACAAAAACTGATTGATTTATATAAAGCAGAAATCGAAAAAGGTTTGGTTCGCTTCTCCGACTTTATCAATTCGATAAACAATTACACGGCAACGAAGAATACACTGAGGCAAGCTGAAATTAACCGTCAGCAAATCATTAATGAATTAAATTACATCAGGTGAAAAAAACAACCTACATCTTATCGTCTTTGCTGGCCTTCACAAGTTGTCACGGCGGAAAAACCGAAAGTAACACTGAAGTCATTCAAACAAAAACTCCGGTAACCATTACGTCTGTAAGCAACGCACCGATCAGTGAGACAATCAACCTCAATGCGACATCTTCCTATCTGAAAAAGAACGTTGTGAAATCGAATGTGGTGGGTTACATTGAAAAAATTTTTGTTACTGTTGGTGATTATGTTGAAGCCGGAAAGCCGTTGTTTACAATCAGGACGAAAGAAGCCGAAGCACTGAGTAAATTAAACAGCAAAGATTCCACATTCACTTTCAAAGGAGAAATTACCGTAACAGCGCCCGCTTCCGGAACTGCAACTGAAATTGACAGGCAACAGAATGATTATGTAAACGATGGCGATCAGCTTGCTATCCTAGCCGATCAAAGCAGTTTTGTTTTTTTATTGAATGTTCCATTCGAGCTGAGTAAATATACCGCAGTCGGAACATCCTGTACCATACTTCTCCCCGACTCTGCCTTGCTTAAGGGAACTGTAGCGTCAAAACTTTCTTCGGTCGAGATCGTTTCGCAAACGCAAAGTTACATCATCAAACCATCTGCCCATGGGTTACTACCCGAAAATTTACTGGCAATTATTCAATTAAACAAAAACTCAAAAAGTAATGCACAAGTGATTGCAAGAAGTGCGCTGCTTAGTGATGAAACGCTGGAGCATTTTTGGGTGATGAAGTTAATCAATGACAGTACCGCTGTAAAAATATCCGTCGTAAAAGGTATGACGACCGATGGGAAAATCGAAATCGTTTCTCCTGTTTTTGAAAGTACCGACAGGATCCTCAATTCGGGCAACTATGGTTTACCTGACACAGCATTTGTAATGATCCTCAATCAATAAGTGATGAATAATTTTTTCGTCTCCCATAAAAATCCGGTAGCTGTTATACTTGTCATCATTTTGGCAGGCGGCTTGTTTGTGTATTCACGAATGCAGACTTCGCTTTTTCCAGAAGTCACTTTTCCTAAAATTAAAATCATTGCTGACAATGGTTTACAGCCGGTCAATAAAATGATGATTACGGTGACCAAGCCGCTTGAGAATGCGATCAAACATGTACCGAATCTGAAACTTGTACGCAGTACAACAAGCCGGGGGAGTTGCGAGATTTCAGCGTATATGAACTGGAATTCAGACATCGATCTCAGTAAACAACAAATTGAATCAGCGATTAACCAGGTTAAAAACGATTTACCACCCACCATCAGTATCACCGTTGAGAAAATGAATCCGTCCATTCTTCAGGTAATGGGTTATGTAATTGAAGGAAAAGGGAAAAGTAACATTGAACTGAATCAAATCGCCAATTATACTGTCCGTCCTTATTTATCGCAGGTTGAAGGAGTGGCCGATGTTCCGACAATCGGGGGAAAAACAAAAGAGTATCGCATCGAGTTGAACGTACAACGAATGAGTACACTCAACATAACTCCTTCGATGATTTCAACATCGCTGAGTCAGACCAATTTCGTAAGCAGCAATGGTTACCTGACAGATTATAATCGTTTGTACCTGACCGTCACGAATGCCAACGTAGATGACCTGGATGAATTGCAAAATCTAATTATCAGCAACGATGGAAAGCGTGTACTGCGCTTACAGGATATTGCGGAGGTAAAAGTTGCTGAGCAAACTGAATATGTTCGTGTGAACGCGAATGGAAAAAATGCCATCCTGGTTGCCGTGATGAAGCAGGCAAACTCTAACCTGATCAACGTCTCCACAGAAGTTGAAAAGAAGGTGGAAGAACTCAATAAAACTATTTTACCAAAAGGAGTTAAACTGACTCCCTATTATATCCAGGCAGATTTTGTAAATGAATCAATCAGCAGTGTGAATGACAGCCTGTGGATCGGTTTGCTTCTTGCCATTATCGTGTCCGTCATCTTCCTCCGTTCATTAAAAGCGAGCGCGGTTATATTAGTGACAATTCCGGTTACGCTTTCGCTCACACTCATCGTGATGTACGTGATGGGCTATACGTTCAACATTATGACACTTGGAGCGATTGCAGCTTCTATCGGATTGATTATCGATGATGCAATTGTTGTTGTTGAGCAAATTCACCGAACCCATGAGGAGCATCCGGAAACTGCTACCCGCGAGTTGCTGAGTAAATCGGTTCGCTATCTTTTTCCGGCAATGATCGGATCCTCCATCAGTACGATTGTCATCTTCTTTCCATTTATTTTATTGAGCGGAGTTGCGGGAGCTTATTTCAAAATTCTTGCGAACACGATGATCATTACATTGTGCTGCTCATTCCTCATTACATGGATCGGATTGCCGGTAGTATATCTTTTATTTTCAGGAAATAAAAATTCAGTAGAGACACCTTCGCAAGAGAAACATCAGAAAACCGGAAAATGGATTTTGTTTTTTATTCACCGGCCGGTGCTAAGTTTTTTGTTTATCATCTTCCTGCTTTGTTCCGCAGTGTTTATTCCTTCACGTCTTGAAACCGGTTTCCTGCCTGAGATGGATGAAGGTTCGATTGTGTTTGATTACAGATCACCTCCCGGAACTTCACTTGAAGAAACAGATCGCATTTTGCATGAAGTAGAAAAAATTCTGGCAACTATTCCTGAAATTGAAAGCTACTCACGAAGAACCGGAACACAGATGGGTTTCTTTATCACCGAACCAAATTACGGAGACTATTTGGTTCAACTGAAGAAAAAAAGAAACCGAACAACAGATGATGTGATTGATGTTATCAGGAAAAAAGTGGAAGCTACACAGCCGGTGTTGCAGATTGACTTCGGACAGGTGATCGGAGATATGCTGGGCGACCTGATGAGTTCTACCAAACCGATTGAAATAAAAATTTACGGTGACAACCAGAAAGTGCTGCACGGCATTGCCCGCCAGGTTTCAGACATCACTTCTCAAGTGAAAGGAACTGCAGACGTGTTCAACGGAATTACTATTGCCGGACCTTCCGTTAACATTGAACCTGATCATCGAAAGTTAGCACAATACAACATCTCGCCCGTTGATTTCCAGTATCAGTTGCAGACACAATTAGCAGGAAATGTAATCGGGCATCTCTATGAAAAGGAACAGCAAACCGCTTTGCGGATGATTTATCCTTCGTCAACACAAACGACAATTGACAAATTGAAACAGGGAACCATTTTTCTTCCAAATGGAAAACTGAAATCAATTTCGGAATTTGCTGCCATCAGCATTGATGAAGGAACAGCTGAAATAGAAAGAGAAAATCTGCAAAGTATGATTGCTGTTACAGCACGACTCAACAACCGCGATCTCGGAAATGTCATGAACGATCTTCAACACGAAATAAAATCGACTGTTCATTTGCCACAAGGATATCACATTGAATATGGCGGAGCATTCAAAGAGCAACAACAATCGTTCGATGAATTGTTGCTTATTCTTTTATCGGCAGCGCTTCTCGTTTTCACAACAATCCTCTTCCTGTTCAAGGAAATCAAGGTGGCTGTTCTCATTCTGATTATTGCCGTTCTTGGAATTTCGGGAAGTCTTATTGCCTTGCTAATTACAGGAACTGCGTTAAACGTTGGCAGCTACACAGGAATCATCATGATCATCGGTATCATTGCTGAGAACGCAATTTTTACTTTTCTTCAATTTGAAAAAACAGTACGTTCAAATTCCGTTGACGACTCGATTACCTTTGCCATATCAACACGACTTCGACCGAAACTGATGACTGCTTTAGGAGCTATCATTGCTTTGATGCCGATCGCTCTGGGAATCGGAACGGGCGCGCAATTGCATCAACCATTAGCCATTTCGGTGATCGGCGGCTTCATCATCGCATTGCCGTTGTTATTAATCGTTTATCCGACTCTGCTGCGTATACTGTACAAAAGTGAACGGGCAACAGCACATCTTTTGAAACATTATCATGAAGAAGAAGAATAATTGCGTTGCTTAAAATTCAACTCCATCTAAATTGGTAGTAATTAATTCGGAGAAAAAGTTGTGTAACAAAATCTCCAACAACTAACAACTAATAACTAATAACTTAAAATAGCACAAACATTTGTATTTTCGCATCCAATTTTTCATTGATTAATTATGTCACAAGAACCAGAAAAAGTAAAATGCCTGATCATCGGATCGGGACCTGCCGGTTACACAGCCGCCATCTATGCAGCGCGTGCTGACCTGAAACCCGTGTTGTATCAGGGCTTGCAGCCGGGAGGACAACTCACCATCACCACGGAAGTTGAAAATTATCCCGGCTACCCGAAAGGAACAATGGGTCCTGAAATGATGGAAGACTTTAAAACACAAGCGGAACGTTTCGGAACAGACATTCGTTTCGGGTATGCGACTTCCGTTGATTTTTCGGTGACGCCGCATCAAGTAATCATTGATGAAACTCATACCGTTCTCGCCGATGCTGTTATCATTGCAACAGGGGCTTCTGCAAAATGGTTAGGATTAGAATCCGAACAACGACTGAACGGATTCGGAGTTTCCGCTTGCGCAGTATGCGATGGTTTTTTTTTCCGTAACCAGGATGTTGCCATTACGGGCGCAGGAGACACTGCGGCTGAAGAAGCAACTTATCTCGCCAAACTTTGCAAGAAAGTTTACATGATTGTACGCAGAGATGAAATGCGCGCGAGTAAAGCGATGCAACATCGAGTGATGAATACACCAAACATCGAAGTATTCTTTAATCACGAGACGAAAGAAATTCTCGGAGGCAAAACTGTAGATGGTGTTCGCATTATCAACAATAAAACAAATGCAGAACGGACACTGGATGTAACAGGTTTCTTTGTTGCCATTGGCCACGAACCGAATACAAAAATATTTAAAGGATGGATTGACATGGATGAAACAGGCTATATTAAAACCATTCCCGGTTCAACGAAAACAAATATTGAAGGCGTGTTTGCTGCTGGTGATGTGGCCGATCATGTGTACCGACAGGCAGTAACTGCAGCGGGAACCGGTTGCATGGCTGCGATTGATGCGGAACGGTGGCTGGCCACGAAGGGGATACATTGAGAGATATGAGACATGAGACAAAACAACACAAACTAACAATTAACAACTATTCAATGAAAAACTCCCTGTTATTATTCCTGCTGTTTAACTTGTTGTGGTCTGAACGTTCAATCGCCCAGACTGGAAAATCAAACTATAAAATTGTAAATACTTTTCATGTTGAAGGTGAAGGCGGATGGGATTATCTCACCATGGATGAATCAACCGGACGGCTTTTCGTTTCGCATGCTACACAGGTACAAGTACTGGATGTGAAAACCGGAAAAGTTATAGGGGCAATTCCGGATACAAAAGGAGTACATGGAATTGCACTCGCAAATGATCTCAACAAAGGATTTATCAGCAATGGAAAAGATTCGTCTGTTACTGTATTTAACCTGCTAACACTTGCTTACATCACAAAGATAAAAGTGACTGGCAGCAATCCCGATGCTATCCTGTACGATTCGTTCACGCACCATGTTTTTACTTTCAACGGGAGAAGCTCTAACTCGACTGTAATTGATGCAACTACTTTAAAAGTAATTGAAACCATTCCTTTGGCAGGCAAGCCGGAATTTTCTCTCACAGATGGAAAAGGAAAAGTATTTGTGAATATTGAAGATAAAAGTTTAATCTGTGTCATCAATTCAACAACACTGAAAGTCGAACAAAGCTGGCCTCTCGCTCCCGGAGAAGAACCAAGCGGACTTGCATTAGATAATTCGTCTCATCGGTTGTTTTCTGTTTGCGACAATAAGAATATGGTAATCATGGATGCAGAAAACGGAAAAATAGTTTCCACACTTACAATCGGCGATCGTGTTGACGGAGTTGCTTTTGATCCAATTAAGAAACGTGCTTACAGTTCGAACGGAGATGGAACAGTAACTGTTGTACAGGAAGAAAATCCAACTACATTTAAAGTACTGGAAAATATAGCCACACAAAAAGGAGCGCGCACCATTGCTGTCGATACCAAAACGCATCACATTTATTTACCAACGGCAGAATACGAAGCGGCACCTCCTGCAACAACAGAAAATCCGCATCCGCGTACATCAGTAAAACCTGGAACGTTTGTGATTCTTGATATTGAAGTAAAGTAAAGTTAGATATGAGACTTGAGACAACACAACTATGAACTAAGAACTAACAACCAAAATAAAACAACGACTGCCCAATCTTCCATCTCACATCTTAAATCTCCTCACCATGTGGACCGAAAAAAACAACTCCCTCCAACAATCATTTGAATTCAAAGACTTCGTCCATGCTTTTGCTTTCATGACACGGGTAGCTTTTGCAGCAGAGAAAATGAACCACCATCCGAACTGGAGCAATGTGTGGAACAAGGTTGACATCTCACTTAACACACACGATGCAGGAAACACCGTTACTGACAAAGACAGAAAGTTAGCGGAAGCGATTGATAAGATTTACGAAGAATATCGTTAGATAATAGAATCAAGAGCCAAGAATCAAGATTCGTAACATGAATAATGGTAAAATCTTAGCATTATGTTATCGATGCAATACTAATACTTCACCACCTTTTTTACAAATGAATCATTCTCTGTTGTCAACCTCAAAAAATAAATTCCTTTTTGTAAATCTGTTAACGGCAAAGGGATCGTATTAAAAATTTTCGCCCCTAATTCTGATTGGGTTTCAAAAATCTTTTTTCCGATCGCATCAAAAACTTCAACGTGAATTTCCTGGTCCGTTAACGAATAAAATTTCATTGCAAGAAAATCATTGAAAGGATTCGGATAAATACTTACAAGGTTGTCGCTTTCCGTAATGCTCAAATCACTTCCACGAAGAATCATATAGGCAATCAGGAAATCAGGAATGCCGTAACCGAGTAATGAATCAGGAGCGTTATGTTGAGAACCACTTTGTTGAATGGCATTGAATATTTCACGGTTGGTTTTATCGGGAAATGCCTGCCAGAGACAGGTAGCAGAACCGGCTAACACAGGACATGCGAACGAAGTTCCGTTCCCCGTTGTAACAGATCCGTCACTGATGACTATCGTAGTTGTTTGTCCGACGGCAGCCACATTCGGTTTAATATCTCCATCAGCGGAAGGACCGGTACTGCTGAAAGAAGCATAATCACCCAAAAGATTTACACCACCCACGGCCAACACATCATCTCCATCAGCAGGTGTACCAATGTATTGCCAGGCACCGCCACCGGAATTTCCAGCACTGGCAAGCACCAGCATTCCCTTTGAGAATGCAATGTTTGCAGCCATTGCACAAACAGTAGTATGGCCATTCATTTCAGCATGCGTATGATTTTCTGCAGGGTTGGTAAAGTTTTCAGCATACCCAAGCGAAGTTGATATTACATCGGCGCCGGCACTGTCAGCAAACTCCGCTCCTGCATCCCAGTTGTATTCTTCTATCCGGTGTTCAGTAAAAACATCTTCCGTTCGCAACAAAAGAAAACTCGCATGCGGAGCAGTTCCAACAAGATGGCCTGGAACATTTCCGGCAATCGTCGAGAGGACTTCCATCCCATGATCATAGTCTTCGTACACACTCGATTCATTTGCAACAAAATCCCATGTATCGAGAATCCTGTTGTTCAAACGAATGCTATCGAAGGGAGACAGTACGTCAACATGATAAAAACCTGCATCTAATAAAGCGATTATCATGTTATCGCCGTAATACCCTGAGTCGTGCAACACGTCACCATTCATGATGTGAATCTGCCGGTACGACTGGCCATAACTAACCGATTCAATATTCGGTTCAGTATTCTTAAAATTATATAAAGGAACTTCAAATTTATTTCGCTCTTCATGCTCTTCCCGTGCATGAGAACGAATGCGATTGACAGGTGATGAACTTTGAACAAACGGTAACGACAGCACAGCTTGAAGTGTTGCCGAATCCGCTTCGATCGTAACTCCGTTAAACCATTTTGAACGGGTGAATACAATAGCTCCTTTGCTTTCAACACTGTCAATGTAATTCCGGTTAACAGGAATATCATTCTGCTGAATGGATATTCCTTGCCTCGTTCTGCGCGTAATAGCACGGATAGAAAGAAAATCTGATGGATTTGAAATGGAATACGGACTGTTATTCTTATCTGTAAATTTTACAAAATATTTTGTCGTCTGGGCCGGACACCATAGTGGAAAAAGAAAAACAATGAGCCGGATTAACTTCATGATAAAAATTTAATGTCCGTACGACTGAATAGTTTCTTTGAATTCAATTCCATTTGTCACCAGCCCGATTCCATTGATATTCAGACTGTCTTTTTGTTTATACACCATGCCAATATGGTTCGCATATTTTTCCTGTTTAAAGATACGGTGAATCAGGTTATCATCATACAACTGCAATACCGTAACGGTAGAATCGAAATGTATATTGCCAATGGTAGAAGAAATATGAAAATCAGAATACGAATAATCTTCCTCTGAAAGATCGTTGTATGCATTTCCATTCCATGTTGCGTGAGAATTAATAGGGAATGCAAGTTTTATAAATCTTACATTGTCCTCTACACGCTGAGCAGAAGCCGATGTACGCATGGCTACCCAAACCTCCAGGAAATACCATGGCAGCGTATCACTCAAACGTTTGTATCTTGAAATACGGAAAGCTTCATTTCCCTGTCCGTCAATAAAACTTGAATCAACTATTTCTTTGATCTGAAAGTGATAGCTAACAATGCTGGTGTCCGGTTGATTGGTGTTATCATCATCGGTTAAGTGAACAACAGAATCGACGTTGTAGATCATCCAACTTCCGGCTTCGAGGGGGAAGTACCCATAATTAGCACTGCTAAATGAACTCACTGCCGTTTCCTTTTCACAGGAATAAAAAACGAAAGCGATAATAGCTGTTATGAAATAATATCTCACCATGTAAAGTTAGTGATCGTATGTGAATTCATTGGTAAGAGATTCTTTATTTTGCCTCATCCAACCACTCTCCAAAGGAGAAGGAGTAGTGTTCCTCCGGATCATTGTTTTCAAAGATTTATATCCTTTTGTCCTACAAGCGAAAGTTAATAAGTGGTTCTATTCAGTTCCATAACTCCTTATCTGCAATTTATATTCAGTTCCTTTCACAACAGAACCGTTTAACTTGCCCAGGTTGTCACGCTCCTTATAAATCATCCCGATATGATTGGCATATACTTCTCTTCCATAAATCCTTTGTACAAAATTATCATCATCACGCTGAAGCACTGAAAGCGTTGAATCGAAACTGAGACCATTTATTGACATCGGAGAATGAAAACTATCGTATGAATACATTTCAACTTCAAGGGTATTCGCATCGTTCCCATTCCATGTAACAGTACTGCTGATTGGAAAACTTAATTTATGATATGGGACGTTGTCTTCTGTTTTGTATGCAGTAGTTGCAGTGAGAACCTGCGTCCAGATGTTTACGAGGTTCCAGCTAAGGGTGTCATTGTCTCTTTTATACCGCTTGATGATCTGCGCAGGCCTGCCCTGTCCGTCAATGAAAGTTGAATCGATTAATTCCTTTATCTGGTAATGCGAATAATAAACAGAGTCATCGGTGTTGTTGTCGTTCTCCGCATGGTAAGCAGAATCTACATCGTATACGGCATACTTTCCGCGTTCAGTAGGGAAATAATTGAATGAAGGTGACACAGAAATAACGCTATCCTTTTTGCATGAAAAAATAAGTGTGATGATGCACGCAATTAGAAGTGACAGCTTAGTTGATTTCATTTGGTTTTTCTTTGGCAATAAAACCGCCACCGATCACATCATCGCCTTCATAGAATACAGCAGATTGTCCTGGAGCAACAGCCGTTACAGGTGAATGAAAAGTAACCTGCATGTGTTTTCCTGATTGAGACAACGTGCTATGCATTCCTTTATCTTTATAACGGATGCGGGTAACAGCTTCTTTAGTACTATCTAACGAAGCGTACTTGATAAGGTTTACATCTTTTACCCACATTTCCTGCCTTTTTAATTCATCAAAAGTACCAAGGATGACAGTATTCGTTTCAGGTTTAATTTCAGTAACATACATTGGTTCTCCTAAAGCAATTTCAAGACCTCTCCTCTGCCCGATTGTATAAAACGGATACCCATTGTGTTTGCCGAGGAATTTACCATCGGTTGTCACAAAATCTCCGTTGGCTAATTTTTCTTCAATGCCCTCAACATTGCGTTTCAGGAATGAACGATAATCGTTGTCGGGGATGAAACAGATTTCATAGCTCTCGTTTTTATTCGCGAGTTCAGTAAATCCCATGTCAAAAGCCATTTGCCGGATGTCACGTTTATGAAATTTACCAACGGGAAACATGGTGCGCGACAAACACTCTTGTGTGACACCCCACAATACATAACTTTGATCTTTCCAGTCGTCGATACCTTTGGAAACAACATAGCGACCGTTTTCCTCCCGCACATTTGCGTAATGACCGGTGGCAATAAATTCACAGTCCAGCATGTCGGCACGCTTTAACAATGCTTCCCATTTGATATGCGTATTGCACATCACGCAAGGATTAGGAGTGCGTCCTGCAAGATATTCTTCCACGAAATTATCGATGACATGATTGCCAAACTCTTCTCGGATATCGATGATGTAATGTGGAAATCCTTTTTCGACCGCGATGGCACGTGCATCGTTGATGGAATCAAGCGAGCAGCAACCGGTTTCTTTTTTCGATCCGCCACTGGAAGCGTAGTCCCACGTTTTCATCGTAATGCCAACCACTTCATAACCTTGTTCATGAAGCATGACCGCCGACACAGAACTGTCGATCCCACCACTCATTGCCATTAACACTCTACCTTTGCTCATTTAATTATTCGGGATTTTTGGATTTAGGATTTATTGTAATCCGGTTTAATTGTTCATTGGTTCAGTAGTTAATTAGTACAAACAGTTTGTTAAGTACCACCATACCAATAGACTAATGAACCAATAAACCAATAGGCAAAGATACTACTTCTCCGGCTCAGGCAATTTTTCTTCCTTTTCAGGAATGGGATTCAAAAGGTTGCCTGCTTTGTATATTTCTTCCCGTTCTTTTTCTCCGTTTTCTTTGGAAATAGTCCAGGTTCCCTCACGAAGTCCGTTCTTAAATACCCCTTTCATCCAGGCATTTCCATTGGGGTGATAAATGATATAGATACCTTCAGGCTCGCCGTTCTTCATGAGCACTTCCGACTTCTTTTTTCCGCTTTCAAAAAACTCTTTGCAAAAACCGTTTTGCTTGTCGTTTTTGTAGATGACTTCTTTGGAAACATTTCCGTTAGGATAAAACACTTTCCAAGTCGCTTCCTTCTTTCCTTTCAAATAAAATTCTGTTGATGAAATTTTTTCGTTCTCATCAAAATAAGTCCAGAGACTGTCTTTGTTTTTATCGGTATACTTTCCTTTCGCTTTTAATTTCCCATTCTCAAAAAATACCTGTGCATCACTCATTTCAGTGGCGCCTTTGTAAGTAAGAATAGATTGCAGTTTTCCTGATTTGTAATACGTGCGGAATTTCCCAATGTGTTTTCCATTTTTAAAAATTGCGTCTGAAAAAAGTGTATCAGCAGGAGGAGTATAGTATTTTCTCCAGACACCTTGTTGCAAACCGTTTTTATCACGGTGGTTAATGGTGTCGCCTTTGTAAACCTGGTACGTTTGTGCGTTGCTTACAAGTGCTCCCAAAAGAAGAACTGTGAAAATCAATTTTCTGATCATGGGGTAAAGATAGAGGATAGATTTGAGATGTGAGAGTATATAAAGTGCCTACGTGTTTATGTATTTAAGATGGCCGTTCTTAAACACATAAACACGTAGGTACATAAAAACTAAATCGCAAAAACAATTCTCAACTTCTTACCAAATCTTCACCCGTACACTATCTGCACGATACATCGGATCTCCGGGTTTTACATTAAACGCTTCGTAAAACTCAGGAACATTTGACATCGGCCCAAGGACGCGGAATTTTCCGGGAGCGTGAACATTCGTCATCACCTGGTTTGCCAATGCCGCATCACGAATTTCACCCAGCCATCCCAACGCATAGCCAAGAAAAAAACGTTGTGTAGGAGTCAGGCCATTTATCTTCTTACCGTCTTTGTATTGCTGAGTCTTCTTAAATGCATCAAGGCCGATTACAACTCCTCCGAAGTCAGCGATGTTTTCACCAAGAGAAGCTTTTCCGTTCAGGTGCATACTGTCGAGTACAACATAATTATTGAACTGATCAACCATCAACTGTGCGCGTTTTGTAAACTGGGCGGAGTCTTGTGAAGTCCACCAAGGCGAAAGATTTCCATCAGCATCAAATTGTCTTCCCTCATCATCAAAACCATGAGTAATTTCATGACCAATTGTACTCGCTGCATCATAGCCGTAAATAATGGCATCATCAATCAACGAATCCGGAAATCCCGGAACAATAAACTGAGCAGCAGGTAAAACAATTTCATTGTTGGACGGATTGTAATATGCATTATAAGTTTGTGGAGTCATGTCCCACTCTTCCCTGTCAACAGGTTTACCAAGTTTCTGAAGATAATAATTGTACTGCCACATATTACCTTGTATTGCATTCTCCACATACGAGCTGCGGCTGATGTTCATCTTAGAATAATCTCTCCACTTATCGGGGCAGCCGACTTTCTTATGAACGGAAGCAAGTTTCGCAAGCGCTTTTTTCTTTGTCTGTTCACTCATCCAGTCAAGTTTTTCAATACGCGCTCTAAAAGCTTCGAGTGTGTTATCCGTTAATTGCTGGTAACGTTTTTTTGTTTCAGGAGAATAATATTTCTGAACATACAACTGACCAAGTGCATCGCCGAGATATCCTTCTTCATTGTCAAGAACACGTTTCCAACGAGGTCGCTGTTCTTTCACACCACTCATCACCGTTCCGAAAAAATGAAAATGTTCTTTGTTGATAGCGTCGTTCAGTTCACCTGCAAAAGCATTCACGAGGTTCCATCGTAAATATGTTTTCCATTCTTCAATGCTGACGGTCTTCAGACTATTCTCCACTTCTTTATAAAACTCGGGCTGTCCGATAATCACGCTGTCAATATTATGCATATTCATCTTTCCTAACAGGTCAACCCAATTTACTGAAGGAGTCAGTTTATTGAAATCCGAAACACTCATCTTGTTATAATTCGCATACGGATCGCGGAGATCTTCGAGTTTACGGGACGCTTTTGCCAAAGCAGTTTCGAGTTTCATGATTACGGCGCCATTTTTTTTTGCTTTCGCATTATCATCACCCAATAATTTAAACATATTGACAAGATGCTTCGCGTATTCGTCACGGATATTTTTTGTGCGCGGATCGTTGTTGAAATAATAATCCCGGTTCGGCAAACCGATTCCACCCTGATAAAAGTGAAGTGCCATCGCGCTGCTATTCTTTTCATCCTGGCTGATGCTTGGACCAATCAGCGGGCCCGGACCAATCATCTGCATGTGAGCGATTACATCAAGAACACCTTGTTTGTCTTTGATCGCATTGATCGCATCCAACTCCGGTTTTAGCGGAGCAATTCCTTTTGATTCAATGTTTACTGAATCCAATCCCGAAGCATAAAAATCACCGATCTTTTGTTCATTGCTTCCGGGAGTAGCCTTGTTATTTGAAGAAGCTTCTTCACTTAGCTTTTTCATCCGATCGTATGTTTCATTCTGAACGAGGTTCTGAATTCCCCATCTGCGTTCACTTTCAGGGATGGGATTTTTCTTAATCCAGCCTCCGTTTGCATAGGAAAAAAAATCAACAGCAGGGTTCACGGAAGTATCCATGTTTTCGATGAGTACATCGCGCGACGGTGTAGAATTCTGATTTTGTGATGAATTGCATGAAGCAAACACAGTTAAACTGAACAACAGAACAGAGAGATTTTTTTTTCTCATAGATTATTTTTTAGCGCCTCAAAGCTAATCAAAGAAGCCGGATGAAAAAGTTAATATTCCTTAAGAAGAATGCATGGAATTAATGTAAAATCCAAAATATAAATCTATTGTTGCTGCAATACAAGAATATTATTTCCTCAAATGTTTTTTTATGTTATTATTGCTAAATAGTCTTTAAGATTTGCCATGAAATCCAGAAGTTATATACTCACATTTATTTTTCTTTTTACAGTTTATTTAATCTTTTCAGATGTATTAAATAACAATGTTTCGTCACATACCGCGGGTGCGCCTGCGTCACGAACAGGTTCGCCTGGCGATGGCAATCAGTCATGTACAAGTTGTCATGGAGGATCAGCTGCTGTTCAGTCGGGATGGATTACTTCTGACGTTCCTGCGAGTGGTTATGTGCCGGGAACGGTCTATACAATTACCTCAACTGCAACAGGTGGCGGACACGTTAAATTCGGGTTTGAAGTTTCTCCGCAGAACGTTTCAGGAATTTTGCTGGGAACGTTGATTAATACAAGTTCTGAAACTCAACTGATCGGGTCTAACAAATACATCACGCATACTTCAAGTGGAACAAGCGGAAGCGGTTCAAAGACGTGGACCTTTAACTGGACAGCTCCCGCATCCGGAACCGGTGACGTAACTTTCTACGGAGCTTTTCTAGTCACCAACAATGACAACAGTTCTGGCGGTGATGCAACCAATACTTCTACTCTTGTGGTTTCCGAGTGCGCACCCATTTCTCAGCCCGGTCTTATTATAGGAAATACAACCGTATGTTCCGGTTCAACACAAGTATATTCTGTCGCGGCAGTTTCAGGCGCAATCGGGTACACATGGGGATTACCTTCCGGATGGTCAGGCAGTTCAACAACTGAATCAATAACAGTTACCGTCGGTTCCGGTTCAGGAACACTTTCAGTTGCGACGGAAGGCAATTGTGGAAACAGTGCTGCACAAATACTTGCTGTTACAATAGATCAACTTTCTGTTTCGACTACCCATAACAATGTAAGCTGTAATAATGGAAGCAACGGTTCTGCGACTGCAATTCCTGCGAATGGAATTTCACCTTACACTTACTCGTGGTTGCCTTCCGGAGGAAATTCAGCTACAGCATCTAATCTTTCTGCAAGAAGTTATAGTGTAACTGTCACCGATTCTACCGGTTGTTCGGCAATCGGTTCGGCAACGATCACACAACCAATTACACCTTTGAGTGCCTCCACTGCACAAACAAATGTAAAATGCAAAGGAGAATCAACGGGAACAGCAACAGTGACAGCAAGCGGCGGAACATTTGGTTATACATATCAGTGGTTACCTTCCGGAGGAGTTAACCCCACCGCTGCCAATCTCGCTGCAGGAACTTATTCTGTAACAGTGACTGATCAAAACGGCTGCTCAACTTCTTCTTCTGCAACCATAACTGAACCTGCTACTCCGCTAAATTTGTCTTCGGTTCACACGAATGTAAATTGTTTTGGAGGTGCTACCGGTTCAGCAACGGTTACAACAACGGGCGGAACTCCGGGGTACACCTATTCATGGTCGCCATCGGGTGGAAGTTCTCCGACCGAATCAAATCTCACTGCAGGGGTATATATAGTTACAGTGACCGACACAAATAATTGCGTATCAAATTCTTCATCCATCATTACTCAACCTGTAAGTGGAATCAATTTATCAACCGGACATACGAATGCAAACTGTAACGGGGAATCAACAGGTTCCGCGACAATCTCTGCAACCGGCGGTACAGGAAGTTATTCATATCTATGGTCTCCATCAGGAGGAACTTCAGCCATCGCTTCCAACCTGGCGGCAGGCACTTATAATGTTATCGTTACAGATTCTCTTTCATGTAACGCCACAACTTCTGTTGCCGTCACTCAACCAAATCCAATAAGTATATCCTTCACCCGTATCAATGTAAATTGCTTTGGAGGCGCGACAGGAACAGCGACTGCTATTGCAAGCGGCGGAACACCTGGATATGCATACTCATGGACCCCATCAGGTGGAAATGCCGCGACCGCATCTAATCTTACCGCAGGAACATATACTGTTACCGTTACGGACTTACACAATTGTGTTGCTTCAACGAACACAATCATCACCCAACCGTTAAGCGCGCTCAGTGCTGTTTCAACTCATACAAATGTAAATTGTAACGGAGGATTTACCGGAACTGCAGGTGTTACAGCAAGCGGAGGAACTTCGGGCTATACCTATTTATGGTCGCCGACAGGAGGAACTTCTTCAACAGCGTCAAACCTTGTCGCCGGAACATATACTGTAACGGTGACGGATGTTCATGGTTGCTTTATAACTTCTTCATCGGTCATCACACAACCGGGAATTATGAGCGCCACAACATCTTCAACAAATGCAGATTGCAACCAGTCGAATGGAAACGGATCGATAACAGTTAGCGGCGGTACTCCCGGTTATAGCTATGCCTGGAGTACAATTCCTGTTCAGTCAACACCCGCTGCAACCGGCCTTGATGCAGGAACGTACAGTGTTATAGTGACCGACGCACATAGTTGTACGCGCAATTTCATCGTCACGGTAAATGACAATTCAACTCTCGTGGTAACGGTTGATACAACGATCAATGTGAATTGTTATAGCGGGAATAATGGGTCGGCTTCTGTTTCTGTTAGCGGTGGTGTTCCCGGATATTCCTATTCATGGTTTCCTTCAGGAGGCAATTCACCTACGGCTTCGAATTTATTTGCAGGAAATTATTCTGCTATCATAACAGATTCGTCCGGGTGTATTTCAACTGCATTGGTTCAAATCACTCAACCGGATTCATTGATTGCGAATGCCGGAACCGATGTATCAATCTGCAATGGAGAGAGTATTTCGATCGGCGGATTCCCTGTCGCATCGGGTGGCACTCTACCCTATTCCTATTCATGGAATCCTGTTACAGATTTATCTTCGGCAATTGATTCGGTTCCTATTGCAAATCCGCAGACAACCACTCCTTATACTATTACCGTAACGGATCATAATAATTGCATAGCTAATTCATCGGTACTGGTAACGGTTCATCCATTACCACAAATTCCTGTCATTACACAAAATTCTGATTCACTCAGTTCAACACCAGCAATCAGCTATCAATGGTTTCTGAATGCGAATCCGTTAAGCAATGATACAGAAAGGGTATATATTCCTCTTGTGGATGGAAATTATTCTGTTTCTATTACTGATTCAAATGGTTGCAGTGTCATTTCAATACCTTATCATTTTATTGGTGTTGGCATTGAAGAAATAAAAAAAAGGAATCGGCTTGACCTCTTTCCGAATCCATTTCATGATAAAACTACCATTGTCTATTCGGTAGATGAACCAGGCGATGTGCTGATGGAAGTATACCGGTTAACGGGTGAAAAAATCACAACACTCATGAATCAAAAACAGGACGCCGGTATCTACCGTATTTCGTTTTTTCCGGGTGAAAAAAATATTTCAAAAGGCATTTACCTCTTAAGGTTTCGAATAAACAATGATTTGTATAGGCAACTTCTGCTTGAAGTGCTTTAACTTTTCACCTGTTGATCGTATGGTTATTCACTTTTTCCCCGGAAGAAAATTTTTCTCCATCCAGTCTCCAATAACTACAAGTGCAGAAGTATCTATCGTTTCTTCGATATTTACATATTCGGAGAAGGAACATTTTTTACAATGCTGGAAAAGATGGTTGAGTCCCGGGAGAATTTCTGTTTTATAATTTTTATTGCCGCTCCGTTTTAATGTTGTATCGATCGATGCAATATCAACTTCCGCAGGAACCTGCACATCTTTTTCACCGTTGATAGCCAATACAGAACATTGGAGTTTACTGAGGTTTATACGCGGATCAAAACCAATGTACCAGCGCATCCACGGACTGCACATTTGCCTGATGGCAGTGAGTATCGTATTATCGGATTCACCTTTACCTGAAAGATAACTATCAATGCTGTCGGCTGCTGTGGCGGAATCTTTCGCTGCTTTCACCAATGTAAAAAGTTTTTTGTTAGTATTTACCAATTTGCTGATCTCTGCTACACTCTTCCCTTCTGCTGCTAACGTAAGTGAATCCTGAATAAGCAGCAGATCGAACATATCAATTCCGGGTCCGGCCATCATCACAATAAAAGCGACATCCTTGTTTCGGGCGGCCACCATTGGTGCAATCACACCACCTTCGCTATGACCAATCAATCCGATTCTTTTTTTATCGACATCATTCCTCGATTTCAAATAATTGAATTGAGCTTCTATATCTTTTGCAAAATCAGCAGAAGTTGCACTTTTAAAACTACCAGTCGATTTTGCGGTACCCCTGTCATCACAACGCAACACTGCAAAACCTTTTCGTGTCAGATAATCAGACAATATCAGAAATGGTTTATGCGCAAGGACAGTTTCGTCTCTGTCTTCCGGACCGCTTCCTGTTATCAGGATGACAGAAGGAAAAATTCCTGAGCCGTTCGGTTTTGTAAAAGTACCGGCGAGCGTATCACCATCTTTGTCATTGACGATCGTCACTTCTTCTTCATGATAAGGATAAGGCTTTACCGGCTTTTGTGGACGTTTGTAAAGTAAATCTTCCCCGTCACCTTTGATTAATTTGAGTGGGAACTTAACACCGCCCTGCTTATAATAACCCAAGTATACACCGCTCGCTTTATTATAGACACCATCATATTCCGCTCCGGCTTCAGGCATATACATATACAAACCGGTATCAGCGCTTAGCTCCAGTTCGTCCACCTTTAAAGCTTTTGTTCTCTGCACAGGAATCTCCATCGTCGCGGTAAATACTTCAGCTGATTCATACTTAATATGAAAAACAATACGAACTTCCTCCCCAAGTAAAAAAAGTCGTCCTTGCCATGTTCCGGAAATATTCTGAGCAGATAAATACTCAGAACATAAAATATAAAAGAAAAGAAGAAAATACAGGAAGTATGTTGTTTTTGATTTCAAAAGGTTCTGTTATTACTCATTACAAATTTAGTTTGCCTGTACCGGTTTTCGGGAATGTTCTGAGACTTTGTCAACCGGTATTTCTGCAAAGCCCGAACGAATTACTCCCTATTCAATAATATGGTGACAATAGTATTAATAAAATACCAATTTCTGAATGATACTTTTTAATCAACGGAAAGCGGAAAGGTTAGTCTTGGATTGCTCAGGAATAGAGATCCTGATAAGCAACTATGCCGTTCATTCGCGCGTCTATGTTTTAAAGCTGAGTTCTGCTTTGATAAACTTCGTTAACTTTACACAAAAAAACAAACCTCTAACTTCCACACCATGAAAAAAAACATCTACATTTCAGTATTCATTCTTCTCTTTACTTTTAAAGCCACCACAGGATTTTGTACAACACATATAATTGCAAACTCAGGATTTACCTTTTCCCCTGATAGCATTTCAGCTGTTGTTGGTGACACCATTAATTTTACGCTTCCTTCATTTCACAGCGCAGTTGAAGTAAACCAGACAACATGGCTTGCAAATGGAAGCACGTCCAACGGTGGTTTCCAGGTACCAACTGGTGGAGGAATGACGGTAGTTACGCAGGTAAAGACGTATTATTACGTATGCGGAATTCATTTTTCAATGGGCATGAAAGGAAGAATTTTCGTAACCAGCGCAACCGGAATTAATACACCGGCAAAAGCCATTCAGGGACTTGAAGTTTTCCCGAATCCTGCTACTTCATGGGTAACTATTAAAGCAGACATGCATACAGGAAAAGAAAACACGGTCAGGATTTATAACATCATCGGGAACTGTATGTACCAGAAGGAAAATGTTTCATCGATCGGTTACCTGAATTTATCAGGACTTCCTTCCGGAGTTTATTTTGTTGAAGTAAAATCTGATGACATGGTTCTTGAAAAGAAATTAGTCATTTCAAAATAAGGGCAACGTTGCACAAATTTATTTCTGAGGTGAGTGCTTTAAAATAGTGAGTACCCTATATCCGTAAGCACTATCGACTTCACGATTAAATTCGACTTCGGGCCGAATTCCAATGACAATTCTCAGAACCTTTGCTTATGGACTCGTGAAGTTGTAGTTCATGAAGATGCTGTTAAACAGTACAGCTGCCTTGCTCCATGTTTCTAATGAATTACGGTGACGTATGGCGATGAAATAGGAATGGTTGAGTATAGCGGATGGGAATATAACCGAACTATTTCCATCGCTGTGCAATAATCCCTTTGATGAAGCTGACAAAGAATGTGGAGCAATGGAATCACGGAGTTCTACAGTAATCGAATCGCATGCAGTGGAGTCGTTACTCATGTTAATATTCCGAAGCAAGGGATGCATCAGGCCGTTACCGGAATACAAATTATCAATGTAAACTTTCAGTTGAAGATTGACAAACGAACTAATCGTAATTGTAAAACTGTTTCGACTGCATACACTACAACCGGCCGGCGTAATCAGACACAGAGCACCCGTTGTTGCGGCAACATTCGGAACCGCAGCGAGAATTTGATTATCATTTACCACGGTGAAGCCGGTAACGGGAATTCCTGCAATCGTAACCTGTGATACGGCAATGAAACCGGTGCCGTTAAGAGTGATCGTGGTTCCCTGTGATCCGGCGGAAGGAGAAAAATTGCTGATTGAAAGCACACCCGGAACTGTGACCGGAACTGATTTTGTCGCGATGCACCCTGTTGCTGTGCTGTTAACCATTACTATATAGTTGGTGGTAACGGCAGGATTCACAAGTGGATTTTGCAACGAAGAATTATATCCGGATGGAACAGACGACCAGGAATAACTGAGTACCTCCGCAATTGTATTCTTAATGGTGATGCTCCAGTTTTGAATTCGCCCGGTATCAATCGAAGCAAGATCCTGGACTTTTAGCAACCACGTTCCATTTACATTTCCTGTCAGGGAACTGAAACTTCCATCAGGCTTATAGGATCCTGTAAAAGGTGCGGCCCCCGCACTGATCAGAGTAGCGGCAGACATGGAGAAAATGGTATTAATGAAATTATCTGCGCTGCCACCTCTCCTGTTGCTGAGCAGGATGGTATTCCCGGAAGGTGAAATCAACGAGATAGCGAGATCCTGATCATAGGTGTGTGTCAGATTTAATTTTACTGAAACAATAGAAGTTGAACTCAGAGTGGCAGGTGTAATACCTGATACAGCGATCGAAGAAGTAACTCCTGTTATATTGTTATCAGGAATAGGAACCTGTGTTGTATTGGTAAATGTTACCTGTACGTTTTGTGTTCCAACTGAAGTCGCGGATGAAGTTAACTGAACAGGATCACCATTACAGACGAGCGATAACGGATTTGCTGATGCGGTTAATGTTAACGGAATTAAAGTAACAGTAATGGGAGGAGACGTAGCCGTCGATCCGCAAGTAGTGGAAACCGAATAGATTCCTGCAACTGAAACAACAATGGACTGAACAGTTGCTCCGTTTGACCAAAGATAATTACCAGCGGTACTTGATGTCAGTGTTACACTTCCTCCGGGGCAAAACGTAGTGGGACCACCGGCGGTAATTACCGGAGTGGACGGAGCAATCGTGACAGTAATTATATTTGAGGTGGCAACTGATGAACCGCATGTAGTGGAAACATTATACGATCCAGCAGCAATTACATTGATTGCCTGTGTGGTTGCTCCGTTTGACCATAGATAATTAGCGGCAGAAGTTGAAGTAAGTGTCACATTTCCTCCGGGACAAAAAGAAGTAGGCCCGTTCGCTGTTACAGTGGGAGCGGGATTTTGTTGCGTTAGTGTAATCGGCACTGCCACCCAGTTATTTGTTTCATCACTTTCAAGAAAAACATTATTCGGGTCAGTGATAGAAACGATGTAATAATTTCCATTGCAGACACCGTTCAAAGGAATCGGATCGTTCAGTGATACACTATATACATCATAACTGCCGGGATAAATTCCCTGGTTTAATCCGCAGCCGGTATGAATACCAATACCATTATTCGGTGCAGTAAGAAGATTATTGCCGTTGTTGTCAACGCATTCGCCGGGGTTTCCGCTGCAGGTGCCAAGATTCACAAGACAAAAACTTTGTTTTACACCGGTGCCGACAATCGGCCATGTTCTCGCGTCAGGATTTGATGTTGGTGTGCGAAGTGTATAGTCGGCCCAGTGGTCAACATGTATATGACCATGCGCGGCATGATAGGTCATCGTTCCTGCAAAACGGTCGTAGTAACTCAGCGTATCATTTCCAGGAACTTTCTGATAGACGCGCTGCTTTACAACATGTTTGATATCCGATCCATCAGGGCAAACAGTTCCGCATGGAACATGATTAGTGCCGCAGAAACAGGAATCAATTCCATATATATCCAGAGGTCCTGCCCCTATATTAGGAGTAGCATTTGATATATATAAAAAGCCCGGACTTTCTGTGTGGTTCGTTAAAATTTCTTTTGCTGATGCTGTCATATCTGGTAATAAATCACAGCCCGATGCCCCACCCGGACAAACACAGGTAGGACATACAATTGTTCCAACCGGTGGCGGAGTTCCACTGGTAGTGCCTGACTGGCGGGGAGGATTATTAACAAAAGCGATGCTGACAGAGTGTATAGAGCCGGTGTCTGCATTGGCTCCATCCGCAACAATAAAACGCCATGTTCCATTCGGGTTTTGTCCGTTATTATAGGAGGCGATATTTCCGACGGGAATAAAAAGACCTGTATAAGGAGCTTGTGAATTGGAGAATGCAGTTCCATCCATACCCATACAGGTTCCCCAAAAGTTATCCGCAGAACCACCTGTATTTTGTATTAGAGTGACAACTGTTCCGGCGGGCGATACCATTTTAATTGTCAGATCATTTTTGTATGTATGAGTAATGTTCATACAAATATGAGCGACACCGAAATTGGTATCAATCGCCGTCGGAAGACCTGAAACAACAATTGGAACGGTGTCCGTTTGAAAATCAAGGATGGGGACGAAGCCGCTCCAGGAAAAAGTTTGCGCCTTGCTGCTCACGGAAAATAAAATCAGGATGACAACGGTAATTATTTTTTTCATATTATTTTTTTGTATAATGAATCTCCCCGAGGCAGAGCCTCGAGGTATCTTGATGGAGTTTGCTTCGCAAACAACTTTATTTTATTTATCTTACCCCGTAGCAGAGCTACGAGGAATTCTTTCGATTAAAAGATAATAAAATTGTTCTCTGATGAACGTCGTTTCTATGAGCTTACGGGGATTGTTAATAGCTCCTATTGCAGTTTGGCCAGCCACAGCGAGGCATTCATAAAAAGATGCGCATGTGAATAACTTGTCCATCCGGGAAAAAGTGTATTTCCCGCGCCTCCGGTTCCGTCATCCATTGGAGAACTATCAGAGACAACAAATACTCTCCCCGTTCCAAATAGAGAAGACGCACACATGATATTGGTTGTTCCTTGCGTAGAAGACGTGCTTCGCCAAATCAGCCCCTGCACATTTGCATTTGCTCCTGTATTAATCGTAATGGTTGCTCCGTTATTAAATTGCAGTTGAGAAACGCTTCCCTGTGTTCCGTTCAAAATAGGAGTTGTGCCGCTGCCCGTTCCTACATTACTGCTGATGTCGGATATATTAGTAAGATCAATACTGAAACCAAATGGATTATTCTGTACTGTGTTATTCGTCATCAGGTCATTCCAGATATCAGGTGAATCCCATCCATCATTGTTCCTGTCAGATACCGTATGATCGGAGACCATAAATAAACCCCCGCCATTATTTACGAAATTCAGGATCGCTGTTTTTTCAGAAGCAGTGAATACAATATTTGGTTCGTCAACCACAAACACATCGTAGTTCAATAGGTCCTGCGGGTTCGATGAATTCCCATAGCTGATGGCAGTTCCTGAAGGAAGTGTTTCAACTGTATTCCCGTTTTTCACCAATGCAATTCCCCAACTCGAAAGCGCACCTGTCCAATATGTTTCTGCTGTCGTAGAAGTAATGGTTGACTGAAGCGGAGTGGGAATACGCTGAGGGGAAACATCCTCGTCAATTACCCAATCCGCATTTCCGGAAGTCTCCGCTTTTGTAGCATCAAATAAAAATTTCTTTACCAGGGGAACTGTTGGGTTAATGGTAAACGTTTGCGTTCCCGATATGCCGCCTCCCGGCGTCGGATTAAGATCGGAGAGCACACGTCTGAACTCCAG
>JAYVZS010000124.1:0-8781 GCA_043783155.1 Bacteroidota bacterium
TCCACCTGTTGCGGATGCAGTTGCAGATCCGGTGCTTCCACCGGCACAGGAGATGTTTACTCCACCGACAGACACACTTGTGATCAACGGAACAAGTGCTCCCGGCTGGCTGATCGTCGCTGATGTTGAAGAAGTACATCCAAGTGAATCAGTCACTACTACTGAATATGTTCCGGTATCCAATGCCGCTAAATCCTGTGTTGTTGCTCCGTTCGACCATAAGTAAGAATACGATGGTGTTCCGCCGGTCACTGTTAAATTAATTGTTCCGTTGCTGTTTCCATTACAAGTGACATTGTTCGATGTGGTGACAACTGAAGCCAATGCGAATGTCGGTTGAGTAATCGTAACATTGGCATTGGTTGTACAACCGTTTGTATCTGTTACCGTAACGGTATATGTGCCGCTTGTTAATCCGGTGGCAGTGCGGGTTGTTTGCACTGGTGCCGAGTTCCAACTATAAGTATAACCGGGTACACCACCAACGGGTGTTGCAGTTGCAGTACCAGTGTTGTTTCCGAAACAGCTAACATTTACATGAGAAGTAACGGAAGCAGTAAGTACCGGAGGTTGCGTAAGTGTGATGGATGCTGTTGCTGTATTCGTACATCCGGCCGAATCGGTTACTGTTACTGTAAATGCACCGGCAGTCAATCCCGACGCTGTTTGCGTTGTTGCTCCATTTGACCAACTATACGTATAGGGTGGTGTTCCACCCGAAGGAGAAGCCAGGATGCTTCCGTTACTTCCCCCGTTACAACTAACATTAAATCCATTGTGTAAAGAAGGAACCAATGTGACAGAAATCAATGGGACAGAAATGGAAAAGGCATACGACTGAAATCCGTTCGTTGGACAATTATCATCTCTCACTGTTACGGTAAACTGATAAGGTTGCGATCGCGCATTTGCAAGTGTAGTATTCCATGTAAAAGTTGCGGTCGGGTGCGGAGACCCTGCACTGGTAAAAGTAGCGCCGGGAATTCCACCGTCCCAGGTAATGCTTACGATCTGACCAACGTTTGCATCATTCGTATTGATGTTAAATGAGATAGAACTTCCAGCACAAACAATGGCTGAATATTTTGCCGTTCCGTTAATTCCTGAAGCCGTTGGTAAATTGTTCGAACCACAACTCTTCACAACGAACTGCATGTCGCGGATCACGCTTCCGATTAAAACACCATTTCTATATTCCCTGATTCTGATTGCCACAACACCCACCTCCAATGCAGTTGGATTCATCGTTATATCACCTGTATTATGATTGATTGAAACTGCAGGAGCAGATGAGAGTGGATTTACACCTGAAAAAGGATTGATATAAGGAATACTTGTAGTCGCATTGGTTCTCGCATTCACCAAATCATAGTACAATGAGTCACCATCTGCATCAGTAACTCCATGGTTGTAAGTAAAACTCTGTCCCAGGCAAAGAAAGGCAACGGGAACGTTATTGAATGTAGGTGAGTTATTCGCTGTGACAGCAAGGTTATTTAAAGTAGACTCAACATAAATATTGGTGGTAACAGTGTTTGAGTTACAAGGGCTGTTTTGAGTCATCGTAGTAATCGCACAATTCCGGCAACATACTGAATAACTGAACACCCAATCCGAACACCTTTGTGGAAGTACAATCGTTCCCCTGTAAACATACTTCTGAAAACCCGGATTTGGACTACCGGAACTTGTACAGGTTGTAACTGCAGATGAACAAGGAAATGATATCTCCTGCCCCGTTCCGCCTATTGGATTTATGATTGCTTGTCTTGAATTATTACCGGTAAATCCGCAACTGACTGAAGAAGCAACAATCGTCAGATTATTTGGCGCTGCAACCCCGGCACAATCACGGTAAAAAGTACCCGTGATTTCATACGTGCTTTGATTACCGCTGTTGCTAATCCAGCGATATGTAAGATCGGCTCCGGCAGCATGTGTCGCATACGATTTCTGAGAGGAAAAAAGAAACCCAGCCATCAAAACACCTGTCATAAAGCAGACAATCTTTTTGTTGATGGTTTTGTACGTTTTGTTTCCCAAGTATTTATTTTCCATTGTTATTTTGTTTATTCTGTTTCAGGATAAATGGTTAAATGATAAGACACACGAAGCGCTGCTTCATGTTTCGCACAAAATTACTCTTCGCTCAAAAGAGCGACCCATTCGATTGATTTTACTTTTAAACATTCTTTTCAACACAATTTTCTCATTCGTAAGAACTGCCAGAAAAAAATTTCTGACGGAACTTCTGTTTATTGGCAATCTGGTTTTTATTCGATAAATTTTCACTTGCAAAGTTTTTTTTCTGTAAGTAAATTTGAAAATTACGGTACGAAGAGATTTATATTTTGTAAACTTTTACTCTTATTTATGTAAAAAGTTCCGTTTTGGTTGCCAAAGTATCAACAACGGTGTTCAATCATTTTAACAAATCGCTGACTTGGTTTTGTTCTATGTTATGAATGAGGAAGTAAGAGTAGAGAAGCAAGAATAAAGAGTCAAGAGGCAAGAAGCAAGCTGTAAGCAGCAAGAATACAGTCGTGCGTCATTCTGAAAGAATCTATTTCACTCAAAGTTCTGCTTTTCAAAACCATACATTATGTTTATGAAGGCAACTTGATTTGCAAATGGAATCAGCCACGGGGAATTAAGAATCAAGAAAAAATTAACATTTCATTCTATTGCTTCAAAAACTTTTTCATCACAACATCTCTCCCGGTCGAAACTTTAAGACAATAAACTCCCGGGGAAAGAATCGATACATCTACTTGAGAAATTCTGGCGTCTTTATGCTGTTTTTCTTCAATGATTTTTTTTCCGACCAGGTCAAACACCTCAATGAGTACGCCTTCCATGGGTTTCTGAAATTGAATGGTCAACTTTTCCATCACAGGATTCGGATACACCGAACATCGAACCGGTTGTTGCGTTTCGGAAATTCCAACCGGCAATGAAGCAGTGTACTTTACAAGATTATTAACACTTAGTGTATCGATGTGATTGAATCTTTCACCAACATACAAAACTCACCCCAACCCCTCTCCGAGGGAGAGGAGCTAATCCCTACGATCGATATATGTTTCAAGAGGTGAGTATCTTTTTTGTCGGACAATAGTGTTAAGTTAATATTTAATCAGTTTCGCCAAAGAAATTTTTTCTCCGGAATTGTGTGATAATGTTTTAGCCAGGGAAACTTATATTAAGCTGTTTAAAAGAACAACAATATAATTTCATCTACAGTCATTTTTTTTCTAAACTCTGCAAAATCTCAAGCATCATTTTATTTTGATTTTCAAGATGAAGTAAGATCGTTTCAATCTCCATCTCCGCTTTCGTGTTCACATCGAAGTCGGCTTCGGCGCGCGCTTCAGCATGCTGCGACTGAAGATTCTGCCCGATCATGATCAATGGCATCAGGAAAATCTGGATCATGTTCGAAATAAACAGCCACATGACAAATGCAGGATAAGGATCAAAGCGAAGACTTTCGGGAGCGAAAATATTCCAGCTGAGCCACGAAGCCGTCCAGATAAAAATAATAATAAAAAAACCCATGCTGCCGACATGATCCGTAATCCACACAGCAAGTTTATTCAGAGTTGACAAGTGTTGCTTTCGTTCGATGTTCACATTCCGCAACGGCTTCCTGATCTTTCTTAATTCATCGAGCGACTTCGGTGCTTTGGTTTCCATGTAAATTATTTTTTAAAGGATTTATAAACTTAACAAGACCACTTATTCTTATCAATGTAGCTTAGTGTTCTTAGTGTCTTAGTGGTTATATTTTTCTTTACCACTGAGACACTAAGAACACTAAGGTGCACTAAGAAGCATCCGGATGAAGAAATTATTGAAGCGAATTTTAAAGTTCAATTTAGCCTGTCAAAAGTAAACGATTCAAGCAAACATTTTTAATCTCACTCCTACTTTGTTTCCACGCCCGTTTGTGAATCATCCATAAACACATACACCCTTAAACAGTAAACCCACTCCATTTTTTCTGTAAGAACTTCGCCATTTGTGAAAAACCTTTCATCCCTCAACAAGTTAAGTAGTAAGACAATGTGCCGAAGGTCAAGGCATTTAACTAAAAAAAAATGAAAACTATTATTCGTTACGAGGTAATTCTCATCCTGTTTGTGATGATGATTTCATCTCTTATCTCCTCTGCTCAGCCATTCGTTGATCCGCTGAATGTAAAATACCAGTATTTCCCGCAGGAATCTTATACTGATGACGTGAAGAATAACATGAGTTCTTCTCTTTACGAAGCAACTATTTTGCTTCCGATGGAACTCAAGAATAAAGACCTTGTGCTTGTCAATGCTGACTTTACAGAAATGAATTTCAGCTGTTCCGGCAATTCTTCATTGAATACAAAACTATACAGCACTTCATTCGCGGTTGGTTATGAACACGGCTGGAAGAAAAGCAAATGGAGAACGATGGTGATGTTCATTCCAAAAATTAATTCTGACTTCAAAAGCAATACCTCAGATGCTCTGCAGATGGGCGGAGTTGTTCTGGCGAACTACAAAAAGAACGATCATCTTAAGTATCATTTCGGTATGTATTACAACCGTGAATTCTTCGGCGATTACATGATTCCGCTTTTGGGAATTGAGTGGAAAATCAACACTCGTTTGAACCTGTTCGGTGATTTGCCCGCGAACATGAATTTAGAATACAAGTACAGCAAAAAAATATATGTTGGAGCAGCGTTTCAATCTGTAATCAGTTCATACCGGTTGAACCACGGCAACTACGTTCGCGAAGGAGACAATGTATTTGGTCACAACCAGCTGAAAGTGTATCTCAACTATTATCTTACCGATCATGTTGTTTTGTATGCAGAGACAGGACAAACATTTTACAGGATGTATAATCTTTATGACAGGAATAACAATCCGTTGGCAACAAATTCAGTTTTTCACAAAAGCGATGACGGAATGTTTTACACGGCTGGATTAGCGTATCGAATCCGGTTGGATTAGAGACTGCTTAAATTTCAAAGCTGCAATTTTCTTCGCTCATGCTTCGACTCCGGTTGGATTTAGAGACTGCTTAAATTTCAAAGCCGCAATTTTCTTCGCTCATGCTTCGAATCCGGTTGGATTAGAGACTGCTTAAATTTCAAAGCCGCAATTTTCTTCGCTCATGCTTCGACTCCGGTTGGATTAGAGACTGCTTAAATTTCAAAGCCGCAATTTTCTTCGCTCATGCTTCGACTCCGCTCATGCTTCGACTCCGCTCATGCTTCGACTCCGCTCATGCTTCGACTCCGCTCAGCATGACTCCGCGCCGCAGTCACCCTGAGCGAAGTCGAAGGGCGTGTAGGCCATGCTGTTTTTTCGATTAGAAATTTTAACAGTTTCTAACCGGGAACGAATGTTCAGGGTTTATCGTGTGCCAATAAAAATTTACTTGATTAAATTGTTAATATTGCGCACTCAAAGATGAGCGAAAAATCGGACATAAACATTCTTTTTTTAGGCGGCGGAAAAAAAATTTCCCTCGCCGAGCGGTTCATATCCGCAGCAAAAAAAAAGGGAAAAAAAGCGAACATCTTCACCTATGAAATCAAGGAAGATGCTCCGTTGCTGGCTGTTGCAAAAATTGTGAAGGGATTGAAATGGAAAGATAAAAAAATCCTTGATCATTTAAAGTCTGTCATCAAAAAGAACAATATTCACATCGTACTTCCGTTGGTTGATCCTGCAACTGTAGTTGCATCGGAATTAAAGAGTGAATCTGTAAAGAATTTATTTTCTCCTGTTTCTGATGAAAAAGTTTGTCGTACTTTCTTTGATAAGAAAAGCGCCAACCAATGGTTTATCAAAAACAAATTCAATGTTCCGGCGAACGATAAACATTTGCCATTGATCGCTAAACCCGTGAAAGGTTCTGCATCGAGCGGAATTTTTTTTATTCGTGATAAAGCAACATTGAAGTTTTTTGATAAAAATTTTGACAAAAAAAATTACCTTTTGCAGAAATGTATTGAAGGAGATGAATACACGGTAGATTGTTACGTTGATATTCATGGAAAAATTTTATGCACGGTTCCAAGGAAGAGAGTGGAGGTGTCTTCCGGAGAAGTCATCAAGTCAATGATTGTTAAGGACGATGAAATTGTTCGAGTAACGCGCGCCTTGCTTGAGAAATCAAAATTGACCGGACCCGTGAATGTCCAGTTTATAAGAGCAACTAAAACGAAAGAATTATTCCTGATAGAAATCAATCCAAGGTTTGGCGGCGGAGTTATTGCCAGCATCGAAGCAGGGGCAGATATTCCATTGATGATTTTAAACGATTATCTACATTTGCCCAATAAGGCAGTCATAAAGGTCAAGGAGAATCTTTTGATGCTGAGGGCTTACAGAGAAATTTTTACCTATGCAAATCATCATTGATTTAGACGGTACTATTTGCACCGAAGAAAAAACATACAGTCGTTCCATCGCGAAGATTAACAAAGGAGCAAAGGACTGTATCAATAAGTGGTTCAACGACGGCCATACAATACTTATTTATTCTGCCAGGACCTGGATGGAATACGAGATGACGGTGGCTTGGCTGAAGAAACATAAAATTAAGTATCACCAACTGATTATGGGAAAACCAATCGGCGATGTTTGGATTGATGACAGAGCCATTCAATTCAACGACTGGAAAACAGTTTCTGAAACAGTAGAAAAGAAGAAAAAAAAGAAATGAATAAGAGACATGTTTTAATCATCGCTGAAGCCGGTGTGAACCACAATGGGAGTTTAGAACTTGCAAAGAAAATGATTGATGTCGCTTTTGATGCGAAGGTGGATGCGATCAAATTTCAGACGTTCATTCCCGAACTTGTCATGAGTAAGTATGCCGAAAAGGCGGCGTATCAGCAGGAAACTACCGGCAAAAGGGAATCTCAGCTTGACATGGTTCGGAAACTCTACCTTGATCTGAATGCCCACAAGGATTTGATGAGCTATTGCAAAAAAAAAGGTGTGGAGTTTATGTCGAGCCCGTTTGATATGCAGAGTATCGATGTACTTCAACAACTCGGATTGAAAACGATTAAAATTCCATCGGGTGAGATTACCAATATTCCTTACTTAAGAAAAATAGGGAAGCCGAATAACAAGCTTATTCTTTCTACCGGCATGTGCTACCTCGGTGAAATTGAAACAGCCGTTAAAGTATTAACGGATTCAGGTACTGATAGAAGTAACATCAGCCTCCTTCATTGCAATACAGAATACCCGACTCCCATGCAGGACGTGAATTTGAGCGCTATGATTACAATGCGCGACGCGTTTAAACTGGATGTTGGTTATTCGGATCATACATTGGGAATTGAAATTCCGATTGCAGCTGTAGCGATGGGAGCAACCATTATTGAAAAACATTTCACACTTAATAAAACAATGGAAGGTCCCGATCACAGGGCTTCGCTTGAACCAGATGAATTAAAAGCGATGGTGGTCGCGATCCGGAATATTGAAATGGCTTTCGGTGACGGCATCAAAAAACCTTCACCATCGGAATCGAAAAATATTGATGTTGCGCGGAAAAGTATTCACTTCATGAAAGATCTTTCCAAAGGCCATGTGATAAGAGAAGATGACCTGGTTATTAAACGACCGGGTGATGGCATTCCTTCTTCTCTCATGGACCAGGTGATAGGAAAAAAATTAAAAAAAGATTCGATGGAAGATACAAAATTGAAATGGGAAGATCTTGATAATTAATTTACGCATATGAAAAATCAAAAAGAACAGTGGGAGGAATCTTTTCAAAGGAAAAATAATTTTGTTTTTTATCCGCATGAAGAAGTCATTCGATTCTTTTCTAAGTACATAGTCAAGAGAACAGGTCTTGACAGTTTTGAAAAAATAGTTGAAATAACCGGTACATTGCCCAAAGTTCTTGATTTGGGATGTGGTGTCGGCCGGCATGTAATTTATGCGAATGAAATGCAGACGGATGCGTATGGAATAGATCTTTCGGAATCTGCTGTTGAAATAGCGAGAGACTGGGCGAAGAGAAAAAATATTAAGGATGTAAACAAGAGGATTTTGCAGGGTGATATTACGAACATGCCATTTGAAAATAATTTTTTTGATTTCATAATAAGCCATGGTGTGCTTGATAGTATGTCGTTGATCAACTCAACTAATTCAGCGAAAGAAGCGGCCAGAGTTTTAAAACCGGGAGGACTTTTTTATTGCGACCTGGTTTGCGGGGATGACAGTCTTCACCCTGCCGGTTTTAGCGGTGAAGAAATTGTTACATCTGAACATGAGAAAGGAACCATCCAGCTTTATTTTAACACGAAGCTGATGGACACTGTTTTCGGCGAACATTTTTTAATTGCTGAAAATATCCTGGTAAGACGCGAAAGCCTGATCAGCAAACATTATTTGTCAAGGTATCACATTGTTTTTAAAAAGAAATAGATTGAATTCCTGTGAAGTATAAAATTCTCCTGGAAGCTTCCGGTAGCCTGACTTCAGGTTATTTAATTAAATCTGTGCAAGACGCCGGTGCGCTTGCTGTTGCATCCGATATCAGCGAATGCGCCGGGCAGTATCTTGCGGACGATTTTATTAAGTTGCCTGTTCATTCGGATCCGGAAGCCTGGAAGGTGATTGAAAACGAAATGATCAGTCGCGGAATTAATGTTGTGATTCCCTCTTTTGATGAAACGCTGTTGGATTGGTCAAGGAAAAAAAAATATTTTCTTGAAAAGGGAATTCACGTAGTATTGTCTGATTCAGCTACGATCGA
>JAYVZS010000125.1:0-52222 GCA_043783155.1 Bacteroidota bacterium
ACCGGAGCAACAGAATCTCTTGTAAAAGTGATGGTTTGTGAGTTGGTTCCGATGTTTCCACAACCATCTGTTGCAGTCCAGTTCTTCGTTACTGAATGAGTACATCCGGTACCTTGCTCAGGTTGAATAATGCCGACGGCTGTAATACCCTGGCTGCAATTATCCGTTACACTTGCCGTTCCGAATGCCGCTGATATTTGAGTCGCGGTCGGGTTACAACCAAGTGAGGAAGAAGGCGTAATTACAATAACAGGGGGGATGGTATCTACAAATGAAATGAGCTGTACACAACTTGAATGATTGCCACATCCATCTGTAGCTGTCCAAGTACGACGTATATCCCTTTTACCCGTGCAATTCGCCTGAGCCGCAAATGCGTCTGAATATGTAAAAGAAATTAATGAAGAGCAATCCGTGGCAGTCGCTCTCCCATTTGCTGAAACTGAAGTATCTCCCGAACATTGAAGTCGAACAGCGCTAGGACAGTTAATTACAGGGGGAACCGTATCAATAAAAGTGATTTGCTGAGTGCAGGAAGATTGATTTCCACAACCATCAATAGCTGTCCATATACGGTTAATGCCAGGAATGTTTGTACAATTTCCATTCTCACTTGCGGAATTAAATGCAACATCAACATAAGAAATAGAAAATCCTGAACAAGCATCAATGGCTACCACTCTTCCAGTATGTGCAGTATCAGATGGTGAACCACATTGCAATTGGCGGGAAGGAGGGCAAGTCAGCACCGGTGGTGTTGTGTCAGTGACCGTTATTGTCTGGAGCTTATGGACGGAATTATTACCACAGGCATCTTCCGCTTTCCATTCAATTGTTCTTTGATAATTTCCAGGACATGCTCCATGAACAGTGATGTCAGAAAGCTGGATAATTGATGGATGAGTATCACAGCTATCAGTTGCGGTAGGTGGAGTAAAAACAGGTGTAGCCGGACAATAAATCCTCATGTTTGGACCTGCTTCAGAAATAGTTGGTCCCTGTGTATCATTGATGAAAAGACTTTGACTAACAGAACCTGACACATTTCCGCAGGTATCCTTTGCAAACCATGTCCTGCGACGAGTATATGAATTTGCACAACGACCGGCAATTATTGTATCCTGAAAAATAATACGCGGATTAGGATCACAGAAATCAAAAACAGTAGGAACAGCAAAAACCTGAGGAGCGGTGCAGGAAAGTGTGAGGTTGCCGGTACCCCGAGGAAGCAAAATTGCCGGCGCAGAATTGTCAATAACTATTATTTGTTGAGAACACGTAAAGGAACAACCGCTTTTTGTAAATGTTAAATTCAACATATAAGAACCATTACAAACAATTCCGGCATGAATGTTTACCGTTTGTTGCGTGTTAATTCCACCAACGATAGAACCGCTCCCTGTTACTGACCACAAATAAGTATCCATTCCAGATGGAGCGGAATAACTATCTGTTGATCCCGGACAAACATTTTGAGTAGGATTAATAGAGCATGTTGCACCTGCAATAATTGAGATCGTCAATTTACATGGACTTGATCCAACTCCGGGAATTGTGACTGTAAGATTTAAATCAAAACTACCGGGTGTTCCACCGGCATTTATATTCACTGTATCAGCAGTAGTAGAACCTGAAATTACCGGTAGTGAAACTCCGGCATTGGTAATAGACCACGAATATTGATATCCTGCTCCGATCGGACCATGATAGGTAACTAACACTCCCGTGCACATGGTAGCATTCCCGCTGATACTGCAAGGGATAACTCCCTCTAACTGATTAAACTGAACTTGTTTTACTGTCGGGGCACTTTGACTTGAAGAAGTGATACCTCTATTAATAGTATTGATTGTACCTCTTGTCTGAGCCGACGAAAATGTTGTGACATACATAAAAAACAGGAAAAAAAATAAAAATCGGTTTGGGGTTCTAATCGGAACTCTAACTAACCGCGAAGGTTTAGATTGCTCAAATCCCAGAAAGGATATCGCACAGCAGAGCTCAGAGACAAATGTCAAGTAAAATGTTTTCATGTTTGTTTTTGTTTAATGTTTTTTCGTTGCCCCTTAAATTTCTTAGGGCAAAGTTACATTGTTCGCGTTTTTAATCAAGAAATTTATACAAATCCAAATGGAAATTTGGCGCATCGACGGAAAAACGTGGTAAATAGAATCAATCTCTTGTCCATTTTCGAGACGATTGGTAAAATCAGGGTATACTTTCGTCAGAAAAATGGAATAAAAATAAAATTCATAACAAGTTGATCAAAACATAAACATTAAAAAATCAAGCAATTAAAAATTCATCATCCCTAAAAATTACGTCAAGCATAACGTTTTAATGACGTATAATAATACAAGGGATATATCATTAAGGACAAAAAGAAAACTTCTGTTTTCCTGGAAATGGACGACAAAGCGATTGTAATCAATTAAGCGAGTACAATTCAAAAGAGTTGATCATACAACGAAAAAAATCAGCCTATTCTTTTATCAATTTTCTGATGAGCGTCTGATCGTTACAACTTAAACGAATGAAATATATACCAACCGGAATATCTTTGATGTTCGTAAATGAATGACTGTTGAATCCCTTCTCAGCCTTGATTGATTCATTATATACAACTTTACCGCCTGCACTGAGCAATTGAATTTCCACCTGTGAATCTGAGGAAACTCCAAAATCAATATGAAAACTATCATAGACCGGATTCGGACCATAATTTTCAATTTCCAAGTGTTCAGCATTCAGCTTGTTTCCAAAATCGTGAACAGCCACAATCGCTGAATAAGCAAACTTCCCATCGTAATCAGTTTGCTTTAAACGATAATAACTCGTGCCCGTTAATGGTTTTTCATCCGTTGCTGAGTAATATAATTTGGCTGTACTGTTGCCTGCACCATCTATTTTCTTAATCGGTGTAAAGTTTTCTGCGTCGGTACTTCTTTCAATCGTAAAGTAATCATTGTTTATTTCTGTGCCTGTTTCCCAAATGAGATTCACGACATCGTTTTTCAGCTTGGCATCAAAACTCATTAACTGAACGGGCAGCGGAAAACCGGTTCTGAGTGCCACCGGTTGTGAGATAAAATTTTTCCTCCCGCAAACGTCCGTTACTGTGCAGGTCAATACTCCGCTTGAAGGAGTTGAAATAACTGGTGCTGTGTATACCGGGTTTGCAAGTGCAACATTGCTGAAAGAGCCTCCTACATTGGAACTCCATGCATACGAATATGGCGAGGAGCCGCCCGAAAGGGAGATCGCAAGCGAATAATTGTGAATGGAGTAAAGATCAGTCGGAATTGTATACGAGTTAATCGTGATTTGCTTGTTAACACCGGCAAACAAAATGTAATTGAAAAACATACGCTCTGCTGCAACACTTGATGCACCGCTTCCGCTTTCATCATGTCCCGCCTCATACATCACCCATCCGTTAGTCGGATCTCCAAAGGCAGGACCGTAAGCAGCAAGAACCCCTTCGGCAGGAGAAGTACCATCAGCTGTTGTCACCAATCTTTGGGTAGTTGGCCTCCATTGCCCACTGCTGGTTGTTTGCGGAATGTACCAGGTTTCAGATCCACCACTGATCGCCGCGTCAATGGTTCCCATGAACTGCATCAGCGGATCTGCAATGTAATTGTATGTATACGGTGCAGTCGAACCTCCGGCATGTGTTTGAGAGACAGTCGGAACACATTTATTACTACTATAACACTGTAATCCGTTTGTAGTTAAAAAATTCAATTGCTCGAACGGTGATGAAGTATTCTTGCAACTCTCCATCACACTTACTGAGTGGCACTCACACCAGATAAAGGATTTTGCAACAGTAAGAAAATTATAAAGAGAGCCATGCGTCGCCCACGTAGGATCGCCATGAGGATTCACCCAGACATCATTGCAATTATTCAAGACCGATGGAGCTCCTATTGAATAGGCGCTTGATGGGATACTGGCATCCGTAAAATACTGCATGATGATCGACTGCTTACTCGAGAGATTATCAATCGTCACATTCGGAAAAACAGTGATCGTTTTATAAACCGGAACATTCACAGTACTTGTGGTGTAAACTCCCTGGACACCTTGTCCTTGCCAGTAAGTGATCCTGGATGTGATAGTCGAGTTGATATAATCTGACGTGATAATAAATGTACCGCCTTTGTAATTAACCGCATTATAAGTAAAATCCGTTCCATCTTTTACTTTGGTCGGTTCAACTACCCATTTTACAGGAACGTTGTGATTGATAATCATATCATACAAAAGTCCATAGGGATATAATCCGTTGTTAATGGTTTGAGGCGTAACGCCCATGTTGATAATAAATGAACCTACCGGTATCGTTACAGTTCCCTCGCTCCCATGCGCTTCTTTCTTTCCCGTAACGTTGAAAATAATAATCAGTGTTCCGGCAACGATAGCGGTAATGGCAGAAAAAATTGAATTCCTGAATGTAAGTTTTTGATACTGACGTGGCACCAATCTTAATCGGGATTTCTTGTTTTTTCTCGAAGACGATATCAAGTCAAATAGAAACATATTAATATAGAAATATGATTTTTAAAACGATTACAGAATAGAGTTGTTGCAAACAATATTAAAAGTGTAAGGTATTAGCACTTTTAGTTCAATTCTTTTCAGACGATGTTGATGTGCTATCTGATAAAGTTGAATAAAATTTCAAACCGGATGTTCTTCAGGAATCAGAAAAAAGATTAAAGTATAGTTTGATAACTTTTTCTTCACCACATCTTTTGAAAAATTCCATTTGAATTAATCTTCCTAAATTGCGATTCCATTTAAAAAAGAAAAAATGAGACCAAGAATTTTATCCGGATATTTATTCCTGTTGCCATTCCTTTTTCCATTGAAGTCAAATGCTCAATTGAAAATTAATTTTCCTGCAAAAGACGGATTAAACGTCACCGCAGATTGGTACCCGGTTGCCGACAGTCTCCCTGTTATCTTGCTTTGTCACCAGGCAGAATACAGCAGAGGTGAATACATTCAAACCGCTTTGAAGTTGAATAAATTCGGATTCAACTGTCTCGCTATTGATCAGCGTTGCGGAAATGAAATCAACGGAGTGAAAAATGAAACTGCTGTGGAAGCTGCCCGCAGAAAAAAGGGACAAACCAACCTGGATGCGGAACAGGATATCACCGGCGCCATTGATTACCTCTACGAAAAATATAAAAAGAGAATCATCCTGATGGGAAGCTCTTACTCAGCTTCTCTTGTGTTAAAAATTGCAAAAGAAAATGATCGGGTTTTTGCAGTCGCTGCATTCAGCCCGGGCGAATATTTCGAACAAAAAGATTTTGTGGCCAAACACATTGACGGTTTAAACAAACCTGTTTTCGTCACTTCATCCAGGCAAGAAGCCGATGCTGTTACAGATCTTGTAAAAGATGTGGGATCGATGATTAAACTTCAATACATACCGATTGCCGCCGGCGATCACGGTTCCAAAGTATTGTGGAGTATCAATTCGTACAACGAAGAATACTGGATTGCGTTGATGAGTTTTTTAGATAAGATGAAAAAAATTGAACGACACGAGTAGAAATAAATCCGGTAAACTTTCGTTTTTGAAATTCACTTCCATAACCGGAAATTTTCAATGAAGAAAATTTTTATTTTTTGCCTGTTGCTCCTTGCCAGTTTCGTTACTGCTTCGGCACAGAAAGGTGTGACAACAGTTGGTCTCCAGGTAAAGCCGATTTTTCCACTCAACTTTGTGAACACCGGATCACAAACAATTATTCAAAATAATGCACGATTCGATCTCACGTTGAGTTCCGGTTTCAGCGGAGGCATGATCATCCGCCATGGCTTTACTGATTTACTTGCTTTTGAAACTGGCATCAACTATGTAAAACGAAAATATGATCTCCGGATTACTGATGGAAGTTTTAAAGGAGACTCGCAGTTTCGGATTATTTGTTATGAAATTCCACTGAGCCTCCTCGTCTACATCCAGCTCGGAGAAAAATTTTTTATGAATGCTTCAATGGGACATTCGCTCGACATGTATGCCAGTGATGTACAGTCATCGGATACCTATTTCTTTCATCGGTCATTTCGCAAGAGTCTTTTTCAATCGGCTGTACTTGCTAACATCGGGTGGGAATACCGCACTGAAAAAAGCGGGTACCTCTATTTTGGCGCCTCTTATCACCGCCCTTTTTCATACATCTATGTTTCCAAAGTAAAATATTTTGAATCGAATGGAAAAGACGAAACCATCGTCACTGAAGTCCAGGGAAACTACCTTACGATTGATCTCCGCTACTTTTTTCATGAGGATCCGAAAAAGAAAAGCAAGCCGAGAAGCGATGACGAAGAGTAATCGCTGCATCGATTAAACGAACTCATTCAATCACCTGAGTTTTGGATTCCCGGAATGTCTTTCCGCATCGCGATCCGTTTTCTTTTCTATATTTTTTGTGAGCGCTTCTGTTAAATCTATTCCTGTTTGATTGGCAAGACAGATAAGAACAAACAACACGTCGGCGAGTTCATCAGCAAGATTTTTTTCTTCATCCGATTTTTTGAACGACTGTTCTCCATACTTTCGCGCGATGATGCGAGCCACCTCTCCTACTTCTTCCGTGAGCATCGCCATGTTGGTGAGTTCGCTGAAGTAACGCACTCCGTGTGTTTTGATCCACTGGTCGACCGTGTTTTGCGCTTCCTGTATTGTCATGTTTTTTTTATAAGTTGATGAGACAAACTGCCTGCTGATATTTCCACTTTACTGCTTCCTGCTCTATTCCCTGTTCTTCGAATCAATCACAATCGTCACCGGCCCGTCGTTTACCAACGCCACTTTCATATCGACACCAAACTCACCGGTGCATATTTTTTTATTCAGTTCCTTTTCTAACTGAAGAATAAATTTCTCATACAGCGGAATGGCTGTATCAGGTCTTGCCGCTTTGATGTACGACGGACGGTTCCCTTTTTTTGTTGATGCATGCAAGGTAAACTGGCTGATGAGTAACACATCTCCAGCGGTTTCCATCAATGAAAGATTCATGACACCATGTTCATCGTTAAAAATTCTCAGCCGTGAAATTTTTCCGCACAACCATTCAATGTCTTCTGAGCTATCTTCTTCTTCAATTCCAAGTAGTACAAGCAATCCGTTTGCTATCTCACTCTTTATGGATCCATTAATTTTTACCGATGCTTCACTTACACGTTGGATGATTATTTTCATTTGTTTTATTCGTTCAATGGTTCATTCGTCTATTCGTTTATCAGTTCACAGGTTGATTAATTGATTGGTCAATTGAGTTGATTCATGTTTCAAAATTTCATTCTACATTGAATCTATTTTCTCACTCTCTTACTTTCAAATTCCAGCATCAATAATCACCTGAAAATATCCTGGTTGCTCAATATGCTAAGATAACTTTCATACCGGCTCAGCGCAATTGAACCTTCACGTACCGCTTCTTTTACCGCACAGTTTTTTTCATTCGTATGAAGACAATTGTTGAACTGACACGATCTTCCTGTTTTGAAAATCTCAGGAAAGAAATGAGAGACTTCATACGTATCGAAGTCAATGGTACCGAATTCACGGATGCCCGGTGTGTCAATAAGGTAACCTCCTCCCGGAATTTCATGCATCTCTGCGAAAGTAGTAGTATGAGTTCCCTTGAGATGTTGTTCTGAAATAGAAGACGTTTTTAAATTCAATCCGGGAATTAACGAATTGATCAAAGATGATTTTCCCACACCGGAATGACCGGAAAATAAATTCACCCGCCCTGTTAACTCCGCTTTCAATTGTTCAATCGAAATTTTCTCGAGCGAAGAAACGGCCATCACTTTATAACCGATGCTTTCATACATTGCTTTCAATTCAAGTACCAATTTCCACACATCCTCTTTATACAAGTCAGATTTGTTGAAAATAATTCCGCCGCTGATGTTGTATGCTTCGGCTGTAGCAAGAAAACGGTCGATGAAGCCGAGAGAAGTTTTCGGAAACACGGGCGTTGCGATCACAAATGCCCGGTCGATGTTGGCCGCGATGATTTGAATCTGTTTGGAAAGTTTGACCGATTTACGGATGATGTAATTTTTCCGGTCGTACAATTCAGCAATCATTCCGACCTCATCACCTGTCTTGTATTCAACTTCCACATGATCACCAACAGTAACCGGACTGGTTGCTTCATAATTTACCAGGCGCAGGTTGCCACGAATGCGACAGGGAACCATTGTTCCGTTCTCCAGTTTCACCTGGAATAAACTCCCCGTTGACTTGACTACAAGACCTTTCATGCGTTGCGAAAATAGTTAATTGATGTTAGATGCCGGAAGTTAGATGCCGGAAGTTAGAAATCGGACAATTGCTCAGCCCAACATTTTCAAAACAAACACACTTAAGTCACTTTATTTCATTTATTTTGTTCCACTTTATTCTAAGAACTAAGAACTAAGAACTAAGAACTAAGAACTAAGAACTAAGAACTAAGAACTAAGAACTAAGAACTAAGAACTAAGAACTAAGAACTAAGAACCACCTAACAAGCATGTCAATTAAAGTCGAACACATCACCAAACTTTACGGAACACAAAAAGCATTGGATGATGTTTCTTTTGAAGTTCCCGGAAAGCAAGTGGTTGGTTTCCTCGGACCGAATGGTGCCGGCAAATCAACGATGATGAAAATCATTACTTGCTTCATCCCCCAGACTTCCGGATCAGCGTCTGTGTGTGGTTTTGATGTGACCGAACAATCTATCGAGGTGAGAAAAAATGTTGGTTATTTGCCCGAGCATAATCCGTTATATCTTGAAATGTATGTAAAAGAATATCTTGAATTCATCGCGGGTATTCATCATCTCAAAGAGTCAAAGAAAAAACGCATTGCGGAGATGATTGAAATCACCGGTTTAACAATTGAGCAGAAGAAAAAAATCGGTGCTCTATCAAAAGGATATCGCCAACGGGTGGGACTTGCACAGGCAATGATTCACAATCCGAAAGTGTTGATATTAGATGAACCAACATCGGGACTTGATCCGAATCAACTGAGTGAGATTCGTTCGCTGATTAAAGAAATCGGGAAAGAAAAAACGGTCATCCTTTCAACCCACATCATGCAGGAAGTGGAAGCGGTTTGCAACCGTGTAATCATCATCAACAAAGGAAAAATTGTCGTGGATGAAAACACCACCATCCTGCAGCAGCAATCGGGGGAAGGAAATTTTGTTCTTGTTGAGTTTGACAAAATAACAATGCAAAGCCAACTGGAAAAAATTTCAGGTGTATTGAAGGCAGAATCGTTAAATGAAACATCGTGGCGATTAAAAACTGCTTCCGGTGCAGATGTTCGGGCCGATATTTTTCATTTTGCTGTCAGCAATCAACTGACTGTTTTGTCAATGCAAAAAGAAGAGCAACGGCTTGAAGACATTTTTCATCAGCTTACAAAAAAAGTTTAAACTTCTGATTCGGGATGCATCATCTGCTGTTAAGAAAAATGAAAAATTCAGTATGAGAAAAGTTTTTGCGTTGTTTATTTTCTCTCTTATTCAGTGTACATCGCATGCACAAAACGTAGCTGCTTATACGGATTACAGGAATTATTTTCAGAGTTTCGATAACGGTATATTCCGCCAGCTTGAATATTTGCCTGTAAAATCTTTTAAAGTCGGTGGTGCTGCTATTGCTTACATTGATAACACAAACGAATTCCAGATTTACGCAGATGAGCAAAAGTTCCACCAGACCTTTGCAGGTGATCTTACTTATTTTGCAACCGATTACTTAATCGCATACCGGGTCGGGAAAGTGCTGTCTGTTTTTGAAAAACAACGGACACAGAACCTGAGTTACTATTGCAGCATGTATTCTATCAACGACAGCCTGATCGGTTTCTTTGACGACAGCAACTATAATTTTTCCGTTTACTACAAAGGAATTGTTACACCTCTTGAAAATTCGCTGATTGAACCTCCGAAAAAAATCAAGTCGGGCAGCAATACGCTTGCGTACATCGACCAGTCAAATTTCTTCAAAGTTTTTTACAGGGGAAAAGTTTTTACGTTGGATGATATACCGCCAATTTCTTTTGAAGCTGGAAGAGACGTTGTAGCGTATGTAGATGACTACAACCAGTACTTTCATTTATTTTACAAAGGCGATACGGCGAGAATCGAAACCTTTGCCCCTGATTCTTTTAAAGTAGGTTTTGGAATCATGGCCTATGTGGACAACCTTGGCAACTTCAGGGTTTTTAATGAAGGAGCCACGCGCCGGTTGCTTTCTTTCCAACCTGATTTTTTTAAAGTAAAAGGGAACACAGTTGTATATGGCTATAACGGCAGCTTCAATGTTTTTTACAAAGGAGAAATTTATACGCTGGAAACGTATTTACCGACGGACTACCAGATAGCCAACGACGGAGTGGCGTATATTGATGACAGCGGGCGCTTAAAACTTTTTCTGGCCGGAAAACAATACACGGTTTCGTATGAGATCATCAATAAATATAAACTCAACGGAAATGTAGTGACCTATTCTGTCGGAACAAACACTACCACTTTTTTTTGGAACGGAAAAAATTATTAGACGGCTCTCTAACAACAGTGATAGATAATTTTTCTCTTAACCATTTGCCCGGCAAAAAAAGCGACAGGCAAAATAAACCTCGAAGATGCTTCTCGCCTTATATTAAGAAGCGAAATAATTTTAATAATCCGGCTTCATATTTAGCGTATATCCTCTTCACAGTTGGTATAAAAACATGTAACGTCCTGAAATAAAAAAGCAACAGGCAAAATCCTGCTGCTTTTAGTGCACATCCATAGACTTTATTCTACATACAGAAAAAAAACCGCCACTAAATCCTAAAAAGGAAAAAGAATACGTCAATATTAAAAATCATCATCGTCATCCAGATCGGCTGCCGAAGGAGTTTCGTCATCAAATCCTTTGAGGTCTTTGATATCGTCGTCCATGTGCATGTCCATATCGTGATGATCCATGTCGTCATGATGATCTGCAACAATCGGATTCATGTCCATGGACTCCTGCTGATATGGAATAACAATCTGCTTCGGAGTCTCTTTCACCACCGGCTTAGCCGCTGGTTTTGAAACAGCAGGTTTAGCAGATATTACTTTCGCAACAGGTTTAGTCGCAACAGGTTTCTTTGCAACCGGTTTTTTAACCGCTGGTTTTTTAACCACTTTTTTCTTCGCGGCAGGTTTCTTTGTTACCTTTTTCTTTGCCGCAGGTTTTTTAGCAGATGGTTTCTTTGCTGTCTTTTTCTTTGCTGCAGCCTTCTTCGAAGATTTTTTAGCAGTAATTTTTTTCTTGCCTGCTTTGGCGTTTGCTTTTTTAGCTGGTTTCTTTTTTGTTGCCATGACTGGTGAAAATGTTTGTTGAGTTTGAATGCAATATTAAGTCGTTGAAACCAAAGTTACAATAACTTATTTGAGACTTCCAAAAAATTTTTTTGCCGGAAAATGCCCGATAAAATTCATCCCGTAAAACATTTCATCAAGACCCCGAATGGCATCATTTTATTTAGAAATTATCAAAAAAAACAAAGAACCTTAAATCAATGAGGCGATCGTTTTAGGAACCCCAAAAGGCGGTGAATTGAACCAATCTAGTCGAATTGATCCCGATACACTTCGTTATCGGGATCTCTTGAGTGATATTCTCCGCTCCTGGGGCGAAAGGAAAGATGTTCCCACTATACCCTCGCTACTCACTGGCGGGAGTAGTTCATTTTAATTCGCATATCAACCGAACCGATTAAAGGGCGGCACATCATACAGGAATTAATTCGTGGATGGATTTTTCTCTTTATGGATTTTTTGTTGACGATTGCTCACCACCGAAAACCAACCAACCATGAGACCATTCAGATTCTTCTCCGACAACTTAGATGAAACATTGTTTGAGCATCGCAACAAAGAATACGGTGCTTACGAACTTCGCAAATCGTATCACACAAGAGTACTCAGGTCATTTTCAATTTCACTTTCGTTTATTGCTATCTTATTCGGAACCCCTGTTTTAATTGAATACTTTTCAGAGAAGCCGAAACCTAACCATGAAACTTATACAACACTTCCTCTCAAACTTGAACAAAAAATTATTGTTGAGCAGACACAAAAACAAATTGATCCGGTTATTTCTCCCACAAGTCAAAAGAATGTAGTTGATCCGACTTTCCAGGTAATCCCGGATTCACTTCTTTCAAAAGAGACCGACAAAAAAGATACGATACAGAAATCGGTTGATCTGACTGCTTCAATTAATAACAATACAAATAATGGCGATACGAATTCGCAAAGCAGTTCCAAAGACACAACATCTTCCGGTGGAACTCCAGGCGGCTCTGGCGCCACATTAGTTGCATCTTCGTTACCTTACAGCATGGCGGCCGTTGACATTACTCCAAAGTTCCCGGGAGGAGATCCTTCTATGGTCAACTTCCTTCAAAAAAACATTCACTATAATGAAAGAGCGAAAGAAGCAGGAGTAAGCGGCAAAGTTTACGCATCATTCATCATCAATTCAAAGGGCGAAGTAGAAGCAATCAAAATTATACGAAGTCTGGGCTTCGGCCTTGATGAAGAAGTAGTGCGCGTGTTAGGCATCATGCCGAAATGGATACCCGGTTCTTACAAAGGAAAACCTGTGAGCACCATTCTGAATCTTCCGGTTTCATTCAATCTCGTTCAATAAACACGAGAACGCTTCCGTTAATGCTAACAATTATTTGTTTAAAAGTATAACGTCTATCTACCTGCTCACCTTAGTGAAAAACTAATTTTGTTAGCCAATCATTCAACCAACCTTTCATGATAAACGGAATCATTCTCCAGGTCACCCAATCAGCGAACGCTGTTGCCGATTCAATAAGCAAAGCCATGACGGCGGCTCCGCAAGTTGATCAATCCATTTCTTTATGGGATCTTGCACAAAAGGGCGGACCGATTTTAATTCCGATCGCCTTGCTCTCGATCGCCGCTTTGTATATCTTCTTCGAACGTTTTTTTACCATTCAGCGCTACGCAAAAATTGACATGAACTTCATGAACCAGATCCGCGATCATGTTCATCATGGAAATATTGAAGCCGCACGTGCGTTATGCAAAGCAACCAACAGCCCCGTTTCACGCATGGTTGAGAAAGGCCTGATGCGTTTAGGGAAACCAATCAAAGACATTGAAGGAGCCATTGAAAATGTTGGTAAACTTGAAATCTACCAGATGGAAAAAAACATGGGCGTGCTCAGTACTATCGCCGGTTTGGCTCCCATGTTCGGATTCCTCGGAACCATCTTCGGTGTTATCAAAATATTTTATGAGATCCATTTACAGAACAGTCTTGAAATCGGAACCATCTCAGGAGGTTTGTACGTAAAAATGATTTCAAGCGGAGCCGGGTTGCTGGTTGGTATCATTGCGTATGCCGGTTATCAATTCCTTACACACCGTATTGACAGGGTAGTTAACCAGATGGAAATAAATGCTGTCGAATTTATTGATCTTCTTGAAGAACCGGTGAAACACTAATCGTTTTATCTCACGTCTCAAATTTAATATCTCACATCTCAACAAATGAACTTAAGAAGAAAAAACAGACAGGCAGGCGAAGTGTACACCGCTTCTTTGAGTGACATCATGTTTTTCCTGTTGCTCTTTTTTCTCATCACCTCCACACTCGCAACGCCGAATGTTCTAAAGTTGCTTTTACCTAATTCCAAATCAAGCAGCCAGTCTATTAAACACCCGCTGACTATTTCTGTAACGGGCGATCTTGAATATGCAGTGAACAATACACCGGTTACACAGGATCAATTAGAAGCGACGATTATTGCAGCAATCAAAGACCAGACTGATCCTACGGCGCTTCTTAAAGTTGACAAAACCGTACAGGTACAAAACCTTGTTGACCTGCTCGATATCGGCAACCGTTTAAAAATAAAAATGGTTTTAGCCACCGCTACTTCAAACAAAAAATCTCACTAAGTTGGACGCAACGATTCGTTCAAGATCAATGATTCTGACTGTGCTTATTCACGGTCTGATTTTTCTCGCCTTGTTATTCTTTGTGATGAATACGCCCATTCCACCATTTCCCGATGTAGCCGGCGGAAATGGCGGAGTATTGGTAAACATCGGTACCATTGACGAAGCAACAGGAGACGTGCAACCGATGTCAACAAATATTACTCAGGATCCGAATCCTGTGAAAGAACAACCTCAGCCAAAAGTAGAAGAAGAAAAAATTCTTACATCGAATGACGCGACAGCTCCTTTTGTAAAAGAAGTTATAAAGGATGAGAAGAAAAATATCAAAAAAAATAAGACGATTGTTCCACCGGTAAAAACTGAAAAGAGAATTGTTGTTCCGGTCAGAGTAGTTGATCCGCGGTCGTTGTACCAAGGCAAGAATACAAAATCACCTTCTCAGGGTACTGCTTCAACAGGAACCGGTGACCAGGGAGACAAAAACGGTGATCCATTTTCAAAATACACCGGTCCGAATGGAAACGGTACAGGTCCAGGAAAAGGTGATGGAACAGGCCCGGGAACGGGTCCTGGTAATGGAGGAATAATCATTGACCTGACCGGACGTAAATTAGTTCGCCGACCTTCCATAGATGATAAATCGCAGGAAACCGGAAGAGTTGTAGTGAGCATTACTGTAGACAAAGATGGAACGGTAACCGAAGCAAGACCGGGAGCGCGTGGTTCTACAACAACGAGTACCTATCTTTTCGGCAAAGCAAAAGAGGCAGCCATGAAAGCAAAGTTCAGTCCGAATTCCAATGGCACTGATATCCAAAAAGGAACCATGACGTTTGTATTCTCATTGCAATAAACTACTATGTTCATTTATTAAGCGCGGAGTAACTGGTTCTTGATCAGGAGAAAATACCAGCGAACAAAGTCTCCGAACTAAATTACTAATTACTAAAAAGCCATGATTACATCTTACAAAAGAATGTTTGTGATGATTGCGATTCTTGCCAGTGCAATCTTTGGAATTAAATCTTTTGCGCAGCAACAGCAGCGTGAAAAAGAAGAACCTCCTAAAAATTTAAAAGTACTTCCCAAAAACACAAGCGGCGACGATGTCCATAAATTAATGAGAACGTTTTCGAGAAGTCTTGGAGTGAGATGCGATCATTGCCACGTTGGTACACCACAGGAGGGCAAGCCATTTCCGAAATTTGATTTCGCGTCTGATGACAAACCCGAAAAGAACATTGCCAGGAAAATGATGGTGATGGTGGACAGTATCAACAATAGTTTCATTGCTAAAATGGGGGCTGATGATTTTGAACACATCTCCTGTGTAACCTGCCACATGGGAAATTTAAAACCGATGGTGAGTGTTGATTCTTTGCCGAAGAAGCAGTAGAAGCAATAGAAAAGAGAATACAAAAAAAGCAACAAACACTTCCAACTTTTTTTACATTTGTCTGTCTCTAAATAACAGACACTATCGCCATGATCAAAAAATCTACTTATCTACTCGTTGCAATTTTAATTGCAGCATCAGCAACTGCGCAGGTTGACTTAAACCTTGGGTTGGTTGCGGCATACCCGATGAATAGTTCGGGGCTTGATTCAACATCCAATCATCTGAATCTTACTGCACATGGATCACCGACGGGCACGAACGACCGGTTTGGCAATCCAAACGGAGCGTACGATCTGAATAGTTCTACTCCCGATTACTTTTCGGCAGCTATAAATGCTCTTATGGCTCCTACTGAATTAACTCTTTCTGCATGGGTGAATCTTCCAAATGGAATACCTGATCAGAAAATTGCCGGCCGTTGTGTTGTAGGCGGAGGTTATTTAATGGGTGTTGACTCAAATAAGATTGATGCTGAAATCTGGGATTTGCTTGGCGTTCATTACCGCCTTAAATCGAATACGGTTCCTGATAATACTTGGACTCACATTGCCATGTCGTTTAAAGCAAATGATTATTTGAAAGTATATATCAACGGAACAGTAGTCGATAGCGTTCCATCCGGTTCTTCCGGTGCCGGCACTTCTGCAACATGGCCTTTTACCGTTGGCGGTGCACCGTGGCAACCCATTGCCTTAAACACAAACGGCAGCATTGATGACATTTATCTTTACAGCCGTGCGTTGAACGCCGATGAAATGACTGCTCTTTATAGTCTGATCACAAGTACGATTGACGGACAGGCAACTTTTAACATCTCATCAATTTATCCTGTTCCTGTTCACGCAGGAAACCTGACGGTTGATTTCAGTAATGCTGTAACCGGTCATGTATTCGTGAAAGTAATTGATGCAGTTGGCCGCGAAGTTTATGCATCCGATTTTTTCAATCCGAAAAAAGAATGTCTTGATTTGAGTTGTTTGCAAAGTGGTTTGTACTCGGTTTCTTTTTTAAATGACGGCCGCACAGAATCACACAAATTAGTGATTCAGTAATTTATTTTCATGCATTGACGGGAACGATCAGAACAATTCCATTTGTCCGTTCTTCATCGGTCTCTTGAAGATCGTAAGATCATACGGCGGCATACTTCGTCCGTGCATGTATTTCTTTTTCGCGATCACGAATAACTGTTTGATAGACTCCGCGATTTTTCCGTCACCACTCATTCGTTTTCCGAAACGGCTGTCATTCACCTGCCCGTTGTGACAGGATTTAATGTGGTTCCAGATTTTATCAGCAGCATCTGGTAAATTTTTATACAACCAATTCTGGAAAATATTTTTTATTTCTCCGTTCAGACGAACGATGGTGTAACCGGCCGTCAGTCCTCCCCTGTCTGCAACGGCTTTCAGGATATCGGGAATTTCATCACTGTTCAATCCGGGAATGATGGGTGCAGTCATGACGCCGACCGGAATATTATTTTTCGACAGCTCTTCTATTATCTGAAGGCGTTTTTTCGCGGTTGCCGTGCGGGGTTCCATCAGCAAACGCAATTCCTCCCGCAGCGATGTAATGGAAACCATCACATGTATCAATTTATTTTTTGCGAGTTCACTAAGAAGATCCACATCACGAAGTATCAAACTGTTTTTGGTGATGATGCCTGCGGGATTTTTGTACTCAAGCATCACCTCCAGTAGTCCTCTTGTAATTTTATATATCCGTTCAAGCGGCTGATAACAATCGGTGTTGCCCGAAAGTGTAATCGGTTCCGGTTTGTAATTCGGATTATCAAAATGCTTACGCAGAAGCTTGGGCGCATCGGGCTTCACAATTATCTTTCGTTCAAAATCAAGTCCGGCGCTGAAGCCATAATAATTATGCGAGTTACGCGCATAACAATAAATACATCCATGCTCGCAGCCCTGGTATGGATTGATGCTATGCATCATATACAAATCTGGGCTTGTAATCGTATTCACAATTTTTTTCGGATTCTCTATGAATACCTGCGTGTGCTCATTTGTAATCAACGGTTCATCGAGCCCTTCGATGTGTTCGGTAACGAGTGACTGTTTCAGAAAACGATTTTCTGTATTCAACTGGGCTCCGCGGCCTTTCAGGTATGTATCAACCTCTCTCCTAAGGAGAGGGGGATCCTCGCTGCTATTGTCTGAGTTCTTCATTTTAACATGATTGTATTGCAAACATTTTGAATGACTATAATGTAATCATTATTTTTTATCTTTGACGGGATTTTTTGCGTAAACCGTAAACAACAAACACCAATCACCATGTACTTCAACACCAACATCAAACTTCTGCGCATGCGCAGAGACAGAACACAGGACGTAGTAGCCAATGAATTGGGCGTTAGTCGCTCCACTTTGAACAGCTATGAAAACGGCAGCATTAAAAATCCGACACTCGATGCGTTGCTGTCGTTCTCAAAATATTTCAGAATGTCGATTGATACGCTTGTGAAAGTAGACATGAGCAAACTTTCGCAATTCCAGCTTGCAGAGTTGGAGAAAGGACATGATGTGTACGTAACAGGATCGCGGCTCCGCGTACTTGCCACCACGGTTGACAGCAACAACAAAGAAAACATTGAAGTGGTTCCGCTCAAAGCGAAGGCGGGATATAAAAACGGGTATGCTGATCCGGAGTTTGTAAAAAAACTACCGTCGTTTCAGCTTCCTATTTTGCTGAACGACCGTAAGTACCGCATGTTCCAGATTAGCGGTGACTCCATGCTTCCGATTCCTGACAAGAGTTGGGTGATCGGTGAATACTTAGAGAACTGGTACGACATCAAAGACGGACACGCCTATGTGTTGCTTACGCAGGACGAAGGCATCGTTTTTAAAATCGCTTTTAACCAGATTAAGAAAAAGAAAAGTCTCCTGCTGAAATCATTGAATACCGTTTACGATCCGTATGAAATTAATGTGAGTGAGGTAAAAGAGGTATGGAAATTTTGTAATTACATGAGCAGCGAGATTCCGGACCACTCTTTAAGTAAAGACGGACTCCGATCCGCCATTCAAAACATCGAAAAAAACATTTTCGATCTGAAAAAAAGCGTGCAGGACTTTGAATGATCCGTTTGGGATTTTGACTTAAGTAACCATTTCAGAATAAAAGAGAATTTGCAGACTGGCTTGCGAAAACATGCTTTTGTTAATGTTTCCTAAGGTGTTTTTTTATCATTTCCTTTGTTTTACTTTGCACCATTGAAATTATCTATGAAAGACGGGCGAATATTTTTATTGATTACTTCATTCCTAATTCTTTTCAGTTCTCAAAGCGAAGCTCAACAGATGTGGTCGCTTCAACAGTGTATTGATTACGCGCTGAGCCACAACATCAGCATAAAACAATCAGAACTGAATGAAGCGTCTTCGAAAGAAAGCTATCAGCAAAGCATTGCCGGCTTCTTTCCGAGTCTGAATGGAAACGTGAGTCAGAGTTCGTACTTCGGACGAAGCATCGATCCTACTTCAAACCAATTTACAACCAGTGAAGTACGTTCGAATAGTTTTTCGCTGAGCAGCAGCATTCCCCTCTTCGAAGGATTTCAGTTGCAAAATTCATTGAAGCAAAGTAAACTCAATTACAAAGCCAGCCAGTTCGACCTGGCTAAAATCAGAAACGATGTTTCGCTGAATGTGGTAACGTATTACTTACAGATTTTATACAATCATGAATTACTGAAGAGCACACAGGAGCAGGTAGATGCCACAAAACTGCAACGCGATAAAACTCAGCGCATGTTCGACCTTGGAGCAGTGTCGAAAGGAAACCTGCTCGACATGGAAGCTCAGTTTGCAACGGATGAAGTTCGTTTGGTGAACTCGCAATCGCAGTATGATCAGTCTGTTCTTTCACTCACACAATTACTTGAACTCGATTCAGTCAATAATTTTACTGTTGCTGATCCGAAAATCGATATTCAATCAACACCTCTGCTTCAACCTGACGTCAGCACCATTTATTCGGCTGCACTTAATACACAGCCGGACATCCAAAGTGCAGAATACAAAGTGATGAGTTCTGAAAAAAATTTATCAATTGCCCGCGGCGGACGGTATCCGAAACTTTCTTTAGGAGGATCCATCAGCACGAATTATTCTTCCGCACAGGAGCGTCTCGTGAATACCATTTATGGGGAACCTCAGCCGATCGGGTATACCTCTGCCTTAGACACCGTGTTTTCTTTCATTCCGTCTGCGTCGTATAACTTCGAGAAAAAACCATTCAAAGATCAGTTCCAAGATAATCTAAGCAAATCGGTCGGCTTGAATTTATCTATCCCGATATTCAACGGCTGGTCAACGAAGACCAATATCGCACATGCGAGAATTGGTTTGCAGCAATCTCGTCTCACTCTTGAATCCACAAAAAAATCATTGTATAAAAGTGTGCAGCAGGCTTCGGCGGATGCTGTTTCAGCTTATAAAAAATACATGGCCAATACTAAAAGTGTAGAGTCGTTGCAGGAAGCGCTTAATTACAACGAACAAAAATACAATCTCGGGTTGATCAGCACATACGATTATTTGTTGTCAAAAAATAATCTCGCGAAAGCACAGGCAGATCTGTTACAGGCAAAATATGATTACGTTTTCCGTATTAAGATTCTTGACTTCTACCAGGGAAAAGCGTTGGCGTTCTAACTATTTAATTGCGGATCTCGGATTTTAAGTTGCGGATTAATGCACAATTTAAAATCTGAAATTCGAAATTGATAAATACTCATTATGAAAAAGAAAAATAAATTACTACGCTGGCTCATTATCATCGTTGTCGCACTGATTGTTTTTGCCATCATCGGGAAAAAAGCAGGATGGATTGGCGGTGAAACAAAAAAACAAGTGTCTGTTGAGAAGGCAACCAGCCGAACCATCTTTGAAACTGTCTCTGCCAGCGGAAAAATACAGCCGGAAGTGGAAATAAAAATTTCTCCTGATGTTTCAGGAGAAATTGTGGAATTAAATGTAAAAGAAGGAAACCGTGTAACGAAAGGACAACTGCTCGCAAAAATACTTCCCGATATATACCAGTCTGCAGTTGATCAAATGGTAGCTTCTGTAAATTCTTCAAAAGCGAATCTTGAAAGCGCCCGGTCAAGACTGGTTCAGGCACAATCGCAATTTCAAAGGACCGAATTAAACTACAACCGGAACAAAAAATTATTCGACGAAAAATTAATTTCCGCGTCCGATTGGGAAACCATAAAGTCATCGTATGAAGTGGCGAAAGCCGAAGTGGATGCCGCAAAGCAATCCGTCGATGGCAGTGAGTACAACGTAAAAAGTTCGCAGGCATCGTTGAAGCAGGCAGAAGATAACCTGAAGAAGACAACCATCTTCGCGCCGGTGGATGCCACCATTTCAAAACTCAGTGTTGAAAAGGGAGAACGCGTTGTGGGAACTTCCCAGATGGCCGGAACCGAAATGATGCGTCTTGCTAACCTGAACGAAATGGAAGTGGATGTAGAGGTCAATGAAAATGATATTGTGCGTGTGAATACCGGTGACACGGCTAACATTGAAGTGGATGCTTACCTCGGAAAAAAATTCAAAGGCATTGTGACATCTGTCGCGAACTCAGCGAACACAACCGGTATCAGTGCCGACCAGGTGACGAACTTTACCGTGAAGGTCCGCATCCTTCGCGAGTCTTACCAGGCGATGGCCGATTCAATGCACCTGAACAGAAGTGTTTTCAATCCCGGCATGTCAGCTACGGTTGATATACAAACTAAAAAAGTAATTGATGTCATGTCGGTTCCGATCCAGGCAGTCACTACCCGTGATACCACTAAAAAAGGCGGAGACATGACAACAGGCGGCGGAGATGAAATGCAGGATGATGATGCTATCAAGGTTACCGAAGACAAAACTAAAACCACCAAAAAAGAAGAAGATAAAAAAACGGAATGTGTATTTGTAGTAGAGAACGGAAAAGTGAAACTGGTTCCTGTTAAGGCAGGCATCCAGGACAATAATTACATTGAGATAAAAATAGGTTTGAAAGAAGGACAAGAGGTTGTGACAGCACCCTACAGCGCCATTTCCAAACAACTGAAAAATGGTGATGCTGTTGAAGTTGTGAAAAAGGACAAACTTTTTTCTAAAGAGAAGAAGTAAAAGTCAATAGTCTACGGTCCGAAGCCGACCGTTGACTTCTATCGTGGCACTTATCCTCCATATCGAAACAGCAACAACCGTTTGCTCTGTAGCACTTTCAGAGAATGGAAAGCTTTTGTCACTGAAAGAAGAGAATAAAGGACAGAGGCATGCGGAGAATATCACTCTTTTTATCATGCATGTTTTGAAAGAAGCGAAAAAAAAACTTGCTTACCTCGATGCTGTTGCGGTAAGCAGCGGTCCGGGTTCTTACACAGGTTTACGTATCGGAGCATCTACAGCAAAAGGTTTGTGTTATGCACTGGAAATTCCCCTCATCGCAGTTTCAACATTGCATTCCCTTTCCTTATCGGCGAAAAACAAAATCTCAAATCTCAAATCTCTCCCGTTCGAACGGGACTCAAATCCATATTACTGTCCCATGATTGACGCGAGAAGAATGGAAGTTTTCTGCGCCGTTTATGATGAACAGTTAAACAATATCGAACCTTCGGCTCCAAAAATTATCGACGACAATTCATTCGCTGATCTTTTGAAATCACACAAAATTTATTTCTTTGGTGACGGAGCGGAGAAATGCCAAAACATTTTATCCAACCAACGCAATGCTGTGTTCATTGATGACATTGTTCCCACAGCCGCGTCTATGATTTCCATTGCGGAAGAAAAATTTCAAAAAAAAGAACTGGAGGATGTTGGTTTGTTCGAACCGTTTTACTCAAAGGAATTTGTGGACGGAAAAAAAAACTGAAACGTCTTCACCAGTACCCGAACACATTCGTGATCATGGCCTTCCCCCACTTCTCTTTGCCGTATTCCTTTTCAAGCTTTGACTTTAGTTCAGCCGTGTTGTATATTTTACCTTTTGTTTTTGGCGGCAGCAATATAGCCATCTCCTGCTTTGTTGTTTCCACAGTTTTAGCAAAATAAATAACACTGCCGTCTTCTGTTGCCAAACCTAAAATAGCTCCCGGCAAACCATAAAAACTTTCAGGACCGAAGTCAGAACTGATTTCATCGCAATACCAGGCGTAGATGCGAGTACTGTCGTTTGCCTGCCAGATTGCTTTTCGGCAATTGTATCCGCAGATACTGCGTTTACTTTCCGCTATTTTCCACGAACGTTTATACAACGTATCCTTTAACCGGACCTCTTCTCCCCAGATTCTCTTTGTCGTAAAACGATTGTTCGAATTCAAATTCTGGTAAACGGTGTTTTTATCCGTTGCCCAACTGTAGTTTTCTTTCAGATCACTTTCCTGCGGCTGAAAAAAAGAGAGCGAATCGTTGAAGTACAATTCAAAAATATCAACCTTCGACTTGTCTCCTTCTTTGATCCAATCCTTTATCCCATCCCAGTCTTTAAATTTTTTATAGAGATTTGTTTTTCGCTCATATACAATTTTTCCGGAAGTGATTTGAGCAAAACTAAAACCGACAACCAGCATAAATAAAATACATACAAAAAAAATCTTAAAGACAATCTGGTGAGTCCTTAAAATATGATCGGACGAAATACCTGCATCATTACTCATCATCGTTTCCCTCCTCCTTCTTTTTATTGCTGTTCATTTTAAATATAACTTTCAACAGGATATACCGGCCGATAACTGTGGTCTTTACATCTGAAATCACATTGTCCCGAATATCCCGATATGTATTGACATTCTGATTGAGCATGTCGGTGGCATCAACGGAAACAATCAGGTTTTCATTTTTCAAAAACCGTTTGCTCAGTGAAGCATTCCAGAGAATATAATTGATGTTATAGCCCTGTGTGCGTTGCTTATTAATTTCATAGGAAGCGTTTGTTTCTATTTTCATCTTCCAGAGAAGCTCTAATGAAAGAGAAGCATTATAACTGTGAGATGAATAAGACTGGTTGCTTTGAGAATTGAGCGAAGAAGAAGTGGAACTGAATGAATAGTTTCCACCGATCGAAAATTCAAGTGTATCAATGTGAACTCTTATCTCGATCTCAGCGGAAGAGCCGGAATGCTTCGTTAGGTTCTCAGCCCCATTGATAAAATTCTTACCGTTGTTAAAATTATAACCCAACCCCGGATTTAATTCGAGCACCCTTGAGAAAAGAGGAACAGTAAAATTAAGATGTGAATAAAAATTTTTGTTCCCCTTTACATTCACCGCCTGGCTGATGGTACGGCCTAAACTGTCATACGCTGTGGAGTTTGCAAATGCATCGTCCGTGATCACATAGTTAACGGTCGCCCACATGTTTCTCCCGCTCACTGGTTTGAATGCATAAAAAGAAAGATCGAACGTATGAGAAAATGTCGGGAGCAAATCCGGATTTCCTTTCACCACATAGTTCGGATTTGTATTATCAGGTACCGGTTGAAGTTGTTTCAAATCGGGCTGGCTGGAGTTGGTGGTATAACGGAATGACAATACTTCGTTGTCCGTAAATTTATACCGGTACGACATGTATGGTAAAATATTTTTTGTTGTCTGCGATATTTTTTCCAGCGTAACAAGGTTCGTATTGTCTGCATCTATCTCGCGAATACGTGTTCCGGCGGAGAATGTATATTTCTTCAACTCGTAAACGAATTTTGCCCCGAAGCGGTTAATCGTTCGTGTGCTTTTGAAATTATTAGTGAGCCCCGGATTCTCATTGTTATAATAGCCGTTGAAGAAATCAAGGGTTCTTTTATCCTGAGTACTGCCACTCAATGATACATCGTAAGAAAATTCCAGTTTTACTTTCTTGCTGATTGGCTCTGTATACGTAGCGGCTGCAAACTGGCTGCGGCTGTCGCTCGTTGACGTTTTCCGCTGATCGATGCTATCGTTCGGAAGAGTCGAATTATTAAAATACGTGTTACCTGATTTGAGAATACCATCCGCCCTACCATGTGTCAGACCTATGTTGTAATTGACGATGAATCTCCTGTCACGGTTTTTAAAATTCCGTGTCAGCTTAATTGAATTGCTCCAGTCGTAATTGCTGGTGTTGTTGGTGTTGTCGATGTCGGTACTCCTGGTGAGCAAATTATCTGTCGTGAGAAAACTATTCTTTTCAATCTTGTCCTGGTCACCGGTAGTATACTTCAATTTTGACTGAAGTTCAAGATCAGTAAGCGAATCAATTGTACAGTTGATGAGAAGATTCGCCGAATAATTTTCATTGTGTTGATTCAGGTTCTGGAATTTGCTTGTCTTATAGGTCGTATCGGATAAAAAATACTGTGACGCAGTATTAGTTTCACCGTTGATACTTGCTTTATTGTATCCATAGTTGAACGATAGCTTTGTCTTTTTGCTGATCTTATCGGAATAATAAAATCCGCTTTTAAAAGTTCTGGGAATTCCATGAGGTTCATTGTCCTCACGGTAAGAGAACATCATTCCATCATCGTATGAAACATTATTCATTTCATTGTTCAAACCGTATTGGTAAATGTCATTCCACCCGAATGATGTACGCGGAGTATTACTCCCCAAAGCAAAGAGAGAAATTTTCTGACTGCCTTTAAATTTATTCAGCAGGAATTCACCTTCGTAAAAATCTTTGAAGTCGCCTCCCGCCGAAATTTTTCCGAAATATCCTTTCTTCGCCTCCTCTTTCAACTGGAGGTTCATTACCTTCAGCATATCATCGCTGCTATTCTCATTCGCATTTTCATTTTTCTTGTCATATACCTGGACAGATTCAACAGTATTCGCAGCCAAATTTTTTGTAGCGATCGTCGGATCGGCGCCAAAAAATTCATCCCCATCCACCAGCACCTGGTCAACCTTTTTTCCCTGCGAATAAATTTTCCCCTCCGCATCCACGCGAATACCCGGAAGTTTTTTCAACAGATCTTCCACCACTGCATTCTTCTTTACCTTAAATGAATCGGCTGTATAAACGAGTGTATCACCTTTATAATATACTGGGTCCGCATAACCCAAAACAGTAACCTCGTTCAGCATAATACTTTTCGGTGGAAGAACAATTTTCTTCAGGTCAATGATGCGATTGTCCGCATTACCGATCAGGATAAAATCTTTGTCACCGTAAAGTGGATGAGAAATAACAACCTGGTAGGTATCGACAGGAATGGAATCCATTTTAAAATAACCTTCATTGTTCGTTCTTGTAAAAGAAATGAGAAGCGAATCGCGAAAACGAATCGTCATAGCGACAGCATTTCGTAAAGGTTTCTGCAAAACAGTATCCTGAAGAGTTCCACTGATCGTCATCAATTGCCCGGAAGAGTAAAATGAAACGAGAAGAAAAAACAGCAATAGGCAGATCGCATGACAGAAAAATTTCCTGAAATGATGTTGTACAACTTTCACGGAGATGACAGACGCCATTCAATTTTTATTATGTCCGGCTAAAAGTAAAAAAATAACCGGTCAAAAAAATTTAAATGATCTTTTAAGAAAGTGTTTAAAATTCATTTTAAATATTTGCTATTGCACATGCTTCGACTTCGCTCAGCATGACCCCGCGCACGAGGTCACCCTGCGCGAAGTCGAAGGGTGCGCTGGCTTTAACATTTTCTCTCATAGAAATTTAAACAGTTTCTAATAAAATCTCAACTTAGTTCAGCAATCACAGTTTCACCTCCTGTCACTTTTTGGTTCAGCTGAACTTTCAATTTTGCATTCAACGGAAGAAAAAGATCTACGCGCGAACCAAATTTTATGAAACCCATTTCACCTCCTTGCACAGCTGAATCACCTTCTTTGGAATAACAGACAATTCTTCGCGCAAGAGCGCCTGCTATCTGGCGCATGAGCACAGGAGTCTTTGCTTTGTTTTCAATGACTACGGTGGTTCGTTCGTTTTCAGTGGATGATTTCGGATGCCATGCAACGAGGTATAAACCGGGATGATATTTACAAAACGTAACCTTGCCGCTCACAGGATACCGGTTCACATGAACATTCAGCGGCGACATGAAAATAGAAACCTGGATACGTTTATCTTTTAATACTTCTGTTTCTTCTGTTTCTTCAATCACCACTACTTTACCATCAGCAGGAGCTATTACAAATTTTTCATCGAGTACTGTGGTTCGGTTCGGATGACGGAAAAACTGGAGAATAATTAAAAAGAAAACGATTGATAAAACAAAAATAAAAATTCTGACGGCCGGATAATTCGACAGAAACTGGTCACCGATAATATGCAATGCAACTAAAGCTAGCAAGGTGATGAAGAGTGAGGCGTATCCTTCTTTGTGTATGGTCATTTTGTAAGTTCGGTTCTGGTTATTAGTTCCTGGTTATTAGTTTTTAATGCGCAAGTTGAAGGTATGTAAAAACAAACGGCGCGGAAATAAAAAATGCATCAAACCTGTCAAGGAAGCCGCCATGGCCGGGAAGCAGACCTCCTGAATCCTTAATCTGAATACTTCTCTTGAACATGGATTCTACCAGATCGCCAAGTGTTCCTGTTACAACTACAATCAATGCGATCGATATCCAGTCAACCAACCGGAGATTGGTGAAATAGATTGACAGTATATATGCAACGATAAGCGCAAGCAATGTCCCCCCAATTGTTCCTTCCCATGTTTTCTTAGGAGAGATGCGTTCAAATAGTTTTATTTTTCCGAATTTTTTCCCTGAGAAATAAGCGCCCGTATCACTGGCCCAGACGAGAAAAAGATACCCGAGAATAATGTTGGGGTGGTATTGGTAGGTTTCCTGAGATCCTGTTGCCCCCGATTGAGAGATCAGATTCATCAATGCAAGAGGGAGAGCAAGATAAATAATGCCGAGTAAGGTGATGGCAATATTGACAAACGGTTTCTCCGTTTGTCTAAAAAGCTCCCGGATAAAAACACAAAAGACAAGTGGAAGGACGACAGCAAATATTCCGGGTGGAATGAAGCGAACGAAAAAAGAAGAAAGTACAAACACCAATGCACCGATTACGATTCCCAGCATCTTCTGCGGCTGCATTTCATTTTTCTCACAGAGCGAATAAAACTCCCACATCGACATTACAGTAATAAAAAGAAACAACGCGCTGAAAGAATATTCATTCCAAAGAATAGCACCGATCATCAAACCGCCTCCGATGATACCGGTAATAATACGTTGTGTTAAGTTGCTCACAGGTCGTGTTGTTCAATTAAATATTTCGCTCGCATTACATCCAGGTCTTTTACATACAATTCGACTCCACCCATCATGATGTAAGTAGAATCATTTTTGTTTACTTCAAATGTTTCAATATTGTCATCAGCAAGAACCGCTTTCACAATTTCTATGAGATGCATTTTGTCGGAAAAATAAATCTGCTGCCATCCTTTCTGCATAAAGTGGTTCAGGGTTTTGGAGAATCGTCAACAAGAAAGACAAAAATTTCTTTCGGGCCGTGAGCGCCGGTTACAAGAGTCTTTTCAATGTCGGCAGTACGGCTTGGACCGGTAATCGTTGCGATTTGTGACGGGAATTGATCCTGGTATTTGCTGCGGATCAACTGGAGACCATCTTTTATTTCCGTTACAAGTTGAGATGTGTAAGCGAGTATCAGATGAGTGGTGGGAATTACAACCAGTCTTCTTCCTGATTGTTGTTTCGAAGAAACCATGATACTTCCGGTGCGTGAAACAAGCGCTTCGCACAATGTGAGCCCAACCATTCCTTCGGCAAAATTTTCATTTTCCTTTTTCTCATGCGGGAACCCAACTTTGTCCATGAGATCGGTAATTTTCTTTTCATGACAGAAAAAATTCTTCCATCCTTTTTCCTCCGAAAGTGTGACTACATTTTCAAGAAACTCAAGATCATTTTCACAGAAGATAAATTGTCCGCCTGCATAGGAAAACGCTTTTGCAAACCGCTCCTCAGCGCTGTCATCAGAAAGATGATAGACCGATTTTTCCAAATCAATATTCGGAAAGGGCTGATTGGTTTTATGAATCAGCGCATTCCGGATTTTCTTTAAAACTTTTTCGCGTGGAGTGCTCTCCTGCATGTTGATCTGTCGTGGTAGCTATCAGGACGAAAGTACGAATAAGAACAAATAAAAAAATTTCGTCAAAAAAAAGTTATGCAACGGTGGAAGAGTCCGGAAGATTATTTCCAGTAACAGGGCTTGAAGGCGTGATGACCTGTTCCGGTTTCTTTCCGGTTCCATTCAAACCAGCGCTTCCGTTTGCTGAAGGAGGGGGCGGAACAATTTCATCTTCCCATTTACGCTTTCCGAATATCTGTTCAAGATCTTCTTTGAAGATGACTTCACGCTCAAGCAAACGAGTAGCCAATGCATTCAATTGCTCTTTGTGATTGGAAAGTAATTCTTTTGTCCGCAGGTAAGCCGCATCAATCATCTTCTTCACTTCTTCATCAATTGCTTCGGCTGTTTTCTCACTATACGGTTTATTGAAATTATATTCCTGCTGACCGCTTGAATCATAAAAACTGATGTTACCGATACGCTCATTCAACCCGAAAATACTGACCATGGCGTATGCCTGCTTGGTAATTTTTTCAAGATCACTTAACGCTCCAGTTGAAATGGCTCCGAAAATTATTTCTTCGGCGGCTCGACCACCTAATGCGGCACATATTTCATCTAACAACTGATCTTTCGTAGTGATCTGTCTTTCTTCCGGCAGATACCAGGCAGCGCCCAGTGAGTTCCCACGCGGAACAATGGTTACCTTCACCAGGGGATGCGCATGTTCAAGCAACCAGCTTACAGAAGCGTGTCCTGATTCATGAAATGCAATCACTCTTTTTTCATGCGGAGAAATAATTTTATTTTTCTTTTCCAATCCACCAATCACGCGGTCGATGGCATCAAGGAAATCCTGTTTCTCAATTGATGTTTTATTCTTACGGGCGGCAATCAAAGCGGCTTCGTTGCAAATGTTGGCTATGTCGGCACCGGAAAATCCGGGGGTCTGTCGCGCAAGAAAATCAATATCAAGCAAAGCTTCATTGATCTTAAGCGGTTTCAGGTGGACGTTGAAAATTTCTCTACGTCCATTCAGGTCAGGAAGTTCAACAAAAATCTGGCGGTCGAAACGTCCCGGTCTCATCAATGCGCGATCAAGAACATCGGCACGGTTAGTAGCGCCGATAATGATGACGCCTGAATTACTCCCGAAGCCATCCATCTCTGTGAGTAACTGGTTGAGTGTACTTTCTCGTTCATCGTTCGCACTGAATGAAGGTGATTTACCGCGTGCCCGACCGATTGCATCAATCTCATCAATAAAAATAATACACGGAGCTTTTTCTTTTGCCTGGCGGAATAAATCGCGCACACGTGACGCTCCCACACCTACAAACATTTCAACAAAATCAGAACCTGAAAGAGAGAAAAAAGGAACCTGCGCTTCTCCTGCCATTGCTTTTGCGAGCAATGTTTTCCCGGTTCCGGGAGGGCCTACCAACAATGCACCGCGCGGAATTTTCCCGCCGAGTGAAGTATATTTCTTGGGATTTTTAAGGAAGTCAACAATTTCCATTACCTCCACTTTCGCTTCTTCCAGTCCTGCCACATCATTGAAGGTAACTTTTACCTGCAGATCTTTGTCAAACAACGTAGCTTTCGATTTTCCTATGTTGAAAATCTGGCTGCCTCCTCCTGAGCCACCCATTCTTCTCATGATGACCACCCAAATGAGTACAAAAATTCCAAGTGGCAGAATCCAGCTGAGTATGGTTTCCCAATAGCTGTGATTATCCGGCTTCGGATTGATCCCGATCTTTTCTTCCTCGGGAAAATCCTTTTGCGCTTCCGTTATTTTCTTTTCGAAGTTATCCTGGGAGATGATGTTAATGAAATAATGAGGGCCTGTATTCTCAGCGCTCACAAAACCTTTATCACGCACTTCCTTGTATTTATCCTCCTTCAGTTTGTCGCGCTTAATATAAATATGAGCTGTGTTGCTGGTCACTTCAATCTTAGAGACGTCATGAGTGAGCAGCATGTTCTGCTCAAAAAATTTATATTCGATTTCACGTTCACCACCGCCCAGTTGAAACAACTGTGTAACGATGAGCACGACAATGATGATTCCGTATATCCAATAAAAGTTAAAACCGGATTTCGGATTTTTAGGAAGCGGAAATTTTTTGCCTCCTTCAGTTTTCTTTTTCTGATCTTTGTTATCAGTATTTTGCTCTTGCTCGCTCATTAATCTGTCTTTCGTAAATTGGTCGTATCGTTTTTCAAACTTGGTGCCAGCCATTTACAGCAGCCATATAGTCATTCGCAAATTTGATAATCAGTTGTTCGTTGCTATTTTTTGAATCTCAGCATCAGCCCACAAACGTTCGATGCCGTAAAAATCACGTTTCTCTTTCAGGAAAATATGCGCAACTACATTGGTGTAATCAAGCAGTATCCATTCAGCATTTGTGAATCCCTCTTTGTAAATGGGATCCTCTTTTGTTTTTGTGAATACATATTCTTCGATTGAACGTGCAATGGATTCAATGTGAGTCCGTGAATCGGCATGACAAACAATAAAAAAATCTGTCACCGCGTTTTTTAGGGGACGTAAATCAATACACACGATCTCTTTCGCTTTCTTTTCCTGCATTCCCAGAACAATGTTATCTTTCAATTGCTCTGTTTCGTCTGCAACTTTTTTTACCGATTTTTTAACTACTTTGCGCGAAGGAGATTTTTTTGTTTTAAGCATTCAGAAGGATGGTCATTTGTTTTTAAGCTGATAAATTCAGAGGCCAAAGGTAATAAAAAATTACGTTGGTGTACAGTCGGTTAAATGTGCTGTTGTCGGGGCTTACAAAGGGTCACGATCTGGCATCCGTGTACAATGACACGAAAAAAGAACAAGGAAGCATGAGTCATAATGGATTACAAACACTCTTTACAGGCAGGCACGTTACTTTACTGGAACAAGTAAATTCCACCAATAGTTACATGGGAGATTTGCTGTTGCAACAGCATTTACCTGAAGGCGCTGTCATACTGGCGCGGGAACAAACATCTGGTCGCGGACAATTGAATGAACGCTGGATCAGTGAGTCGGGAAAAAACCTGTTGATGACGGTTATTTTCTATCCTTCATTTATCTCTGCACAGAATCTGTTTCTTCTAAGCAAGACTTTTTCATTGGGCGTGTACGATTTTGTTGCCTCATTTCCTGCCCTTCTTACCGGTGAAAGAGGATCGGTGAAAATAAAATGGCCCAACGATATTTATTTCGACAATAAAAAATTATGCGGGATGTTAATTGAAAATTCCATCCGCAATCCCAATGTGAACAACGCCATGCTTGGAATCGGGCTGAACGTGAACCAGGAAATTTTTTCGGCCACACTTCCAAATCCTGTTTCGTTGCGGACCATACTCGGAGAAGAATTGGACACGGATGATTGCTTTTGTAATTTATGCAATGCGTTGGAGCGGCGCTATCTCCAGTTGAAAGCGGGACATATCGACCAGATCAACGAAGATTACATTGCAGGGCTTTACCGCTTCGGAGAATTTCATGAATATGAAAACAAAACCGAAAAGTTCAGAGCGAAAATTACGGCCATTGATGACGATGGGAAAATTTTCCTGAAACGTGAAAATGGACTGATCGAACGATATGATTTTAAAGAGGTGAAGTTTGTGGTGTGACAGAAAAAAATCATTTATGAGCGGTCGCAGTTCAGTTATCAACTGTTTGACGTCTCTGAAAGAATAATTAAAACCCAATGTGTTGTTGCTGTTGTAGGTTCCGGTTCCCTGAATCGTATCGCCATTCACAATGTTCTGAGGAATGGAAATCGTGGTACCGGAGATCTCGGCAAAAACAAATGTGCCGCTTCCCTCCATCAAAATTTTCCATTTTAATTTGGGAAGCGCTGCTGTTACCCGCTGTAATGTTCATTGTAAAACTCAACGAACCATGAACAGCACCACTCGATTGAGTCACCCACGTACCAAGAAATTTATCTCTGCTGTAGTGGATGTTGAAGGGTTGTTCGGGGTATCTTTCGGGCAGGAATAAAATGTCGCTGCAAAAGAGGCGAAGAACAAAAAGCAAACGAATATTTTAATTTTTTTTCAATTTCACTACGTTCTTAATTTTACTATGTCACCATTAGCTAACAAGTATCTTCCAGAATCACGTGCTGTTGTTTTCTAACTTCCAATTTCCATCCTCCAGCTCCTAACTTCCACACCCACCTCTCACTTCAATCTCTCCTTCAAATCCAATCTGAATTTTCTCAAGGTATCCTTGGCAATATCATATCCCGCATCAGCGTGACGGATCACCCCCATCGCAGGATCATTGTGTAACACGCGTTTCAATCTTCTTGCAGCATCGTCTGTTCCATCTGCTACTATTACCATTCCTGCATGAATCGAATATCCGATTCCAACTCCGCCGCCGTGATGCAACGAAACCCAACTCGCTCCTCCGGCTGTGTTGATCAGCGCATTTAACACTGGCCAATCGGCAATGGCATCGCTGCCGTCTTTCATCGCTTCTGTTTCCCGGTTCGGTGATGCAACAGAACCGGTGTCGAGATGATCGCGCCCGATAACAATCGGCGCTTTCACTTTTCCCGACTTTACCAATTCGTTGAATGCAAGTCCTGCACGTTCGCGTTCACCTTGTCCAAGCCAGCAGATGCGTGCAGGTAATCCCTGGAAAGCAATTCTCTCTTGCGCCATTTTTATCCAGCGTGCCAATGCTTTGTTTTCAGGAAAGAGTTCAAGAATTAATTTATCTGTTTCATAAATATCTTTCGGATCGCCGCTCAACGCTACCCAACGAAACGGACCTTTCCCTTCACAGAATAATGGACGGATATAAGCAGGAACAAATCCCGGAAAGTCAAACGCGTTTTTTAATCCTTGCGCTAATGCCTGTCCACGGAGGTTGTTGCCATAGTCAAATGTAACAGCGCCTTTCTTTTGAAGTTCAATCATCAGCTTCACATGTTTCACCATCGTATCAAGTGAAAGAGAAATGTATTTCTTCGGATTTTCTGTTCGAAGCACTTTTGCCTGGTCAACAGAAAATCCTTGCGGAAAATAACCGACCAATGCATCGTGAGCGGATGTTTGATCGGTGAGCGTATCAGGTGTAAGGCCGCGCTTTACAAGACGTTCAAGCAAGTCAACAGCATTGCAAACCACTCCGATTGATAACGCTTTTCCATCTTGCTTATATTTTAATGCGCGATCAATGGCATCATCAATATCAAAACTTATTTCGTCGATGTATTTTGTATCGAGGCGTTTCCGGATTCTCCACTCTTCCACGTCAGCGGCAAGGCAAACACCTTCATTCATCGTGATAGCAAGTGGCTGAGCACCACCCATGCCGCCAAGTCCGGCCGTCACGTTCAATGTATTTTTAAGTGACCCTCCAAAATGTTGTCTCGCCACTTCAGCATACGTTTCATACGTGCCCTGAACAATTCCCTGTGAGCCGATGTAAATCCAAGAGCCGGCCGTCATTTGTCCGTACATCGTCAAACCCTTTTCTTCGAGGTCACGAAAATTCTCCCAAGTCGCCCAATGCGGCACAAGCATGGAGTTGGAGATGATAACACGCGGAGCATCTTTATGTGTTGGTAAAATCCCGACAGGTTTTCCGGATTGAATGAGCAGCGTTTCATCGTCGTTCAAATCGCGCAATGCTTTTACGATGAGATGAAAACATTCCACATTGCGCGCAGCTTTTCCTGTACCTCCATAAACAACGAGATCTTCCGGACGTTCTGCAACTTCCGGATCGAGGTTGTTGTGAAGCATTCGCAACGCAGCTTCCTGTATCCATCCTTTGCAGGAGATGGTTGTTCCGGTAGGTGTTTTCAACTTTGAAATGTCGAGCTTGTCTTTCATTACTATCTGCATCGCTTCTTATTGTTTATAGTCAGTTTTTATTAATCTCCGATTCTCCCACTTTCCCTCTCACCGATTCTATTTTATCCATCTTTAAGTTTATCACCTTTGTCTTGCTTCTTGCTTCTAACATCTTGCTTCTCCCTGTACGGGCAATGCCTGCAATTACTCTGGCAACAGTAGCCACGCTTCAAATGATACTTTTCGGTGAACACAATAAAACCTTCATCACTTAAATAGTAATCTTCTTTATCAAATTTATCGGTGAATGACATTGGGGGCAACTGATTCGAATCATCTGTCGTGCAAAATTATCCTTTTCAATTAGAAGTGCAAAGACTTAATAGTCATTAGAAGTTATATCAAAAACGCACGGTTTATCCTGTTTCACGCAGAGGGCATTGAGAAACCGAGATCCCTGAGATCAATTTCAAATGCTATTTTCTTTAATGGTTATTCTCACATGTTAATAGCTCTGCAACTCAGCTTCCTCTGTGTGAAATATTGAATCTATCGAATGTGACAATTACTTCCAGTCTGGGGAAATTTTATTCACCGGCCTTTTCACCGAACTCCAAACTTTACCCCAAGCTTAATATCTTGCGGCCGTGATTCCCTTTCCGAACAAACCCGTTTTACAACCATTAACCGATCCTCTTTTTAAAGAAAAGAATCTGAATGTATTTGTTTTGCGTGATGATTTGATTCATCCATATATCTCCGGCAACAAATGGAGAAAACTGAAATACAACATAGAAGAATTCCGGAAGGAAGGCAAGGAATATCTTGTCACATTCGGTGGCGCTTATTCCAATCACATTACAGCGACAGCAGCGGCAGGAAAGGAATTGGGAATCAAAACCATCGGAGTAATCCGCGGTGAAGAGCATGGTGTTAATACCAATCCTGTTCTTCGTTTCGCTCATGCCTGCGGTATGAAATTGATTTTTATTTCGAGGGAAAAATACAGATGTCTGCGTGAAAATAACTCTCTCCCGATCCCCGCACTCAAAACTCCTGACTCTCAACTTTATTTTCTTCCAGAAGGCGGTTCCAATGATCTCGCTGTTAAAGGTTGTAAAGAAATCGTGGATGATATCCCGATCCGTTTCGATGTTATCTGTTGTGCTTGCGGAACGGGTGCGACACTTGCAGGAATTGTTAACGGATTAAAAGATGATCAGCGGGCCATAGGAATTGCCGTATTAAAAGGAGCATCTTTCTTGAAAGAAACCGTAATAAGCTATGGGGGATCAGAAAATAATTTTCAGATCGTTCCCGATTATGTTTTCGGTGGCTATGCTAAATCGACAATTGAGTTGGAAGAATTTTGCAAAACATTCACGGAACAACATCACATTCCTGTTGAATGGGTTTACACAGGCAAATTGTTTTTCGGAATTTATGATCTTGTGAAAAAAGATTTTTTTGAAAGAGGAAAAACCATCGTGGTTGTACATACAGGAGGAATTTATGATTTCAGGGGCGCATCGTTTCTTCTTTGTCTCGCAAACAATATGAGGCGCTGAGTTCGCAAAGATTTTTTCTATACTTTCCTTTGTGCTCTTTGCGGAACATTTTAATTTTTTCTAAAAAAAGTTCCTCCGATTGTATCCAAAATCTTACATCTTTCGTAGAATCACATTATTGAATATTCAGCCAATCATTTCGTTTATCCACTTATGAAGGTGAGAATCATACCTGCTATTGCATTTTTTCTAATTCCGTTCATTTCGTTTGCCGGCGACTGCAAAAAAATGACGCGGGAAAGTTACATCGCACAATACAAAAACGATGCGGTGAAAGACATGAAAAAAACAGGTGTCCCTGCCAGCATTACACTTGCGCAGGCATTGCTTGAATCGGAAGACGGCAACAGTACCTTAGCGATAGAAGCCAATAATCACTTTGGAATTAAGTGTGCGGAATGGACCGGGCCCACTTATACAAAAGATGATGACAAGCGTGATGAATGTTTCCGGAAATATAATTCCGCTCTCGAATCGTATGACGATCATTCCAGTTTCCTGAAGACGCGCGACCGTTATGCTTTTCTTTTTTCTTTCGACATGACCGATTATAAGGCATGGGCAAAGGGATTGAAGAAAGCAGGTTACGCTACCAATCCTCAATATGCTGAACGACTGATAAAAATTATTGAAGACTATCAACTCAATCTGCTTGATGAAGGGAAAAATATTCCGTTGTCCGCGAATACTGCTGTTAATTCAACCCCGCAGCCACCTGTTGTAACCACTCCATCGAATGCCGTTGCAGAAGTTGAAAAGAAAAATAATGGTGTAAGAAAATATACTATACCGGCCAATGAAGTCGACATCTTCGCAAAAAGAAAAGTTCTCAATAACAACGGCGTTGACTATGTGATCGCAAGAAAAGGTGACAACTTCAACAGTTTATCAAAAGAACTTGAACTCGGATACTGGCAGTTACCGAAATACAATGAGATGGATGGCGACAGCCCGATCAAAGAGGGACAAATCATTTACATCAAACCGAAGAGCAGCGAAACATCAAAAGCTTTTTACGTGGTGAAAGACGGTGACACGGTTCATTCCATTTCACAGGAACTCGGTATCAAATCGAAATACATTTACAAGTGGAATAATTTTTCGGACAACCAGGAAGTGAAGTCAGGACAAAAAATCTGGCTGCAAAAGCACAAAGGCTGATTGCATTTTCAGAATTCCACCTTCAGGATATAAAATTTATTTTCTCTGTAAGCGGGGAGCAGCAATGTTTCCGAGTCAATTTGTTTTGCTGAACGCGGAACAATGGAAACATTTTTCAATTCGTTAAAGAGAACGTCTGTTTTTTGTTTTCCTATTGCATCAACAGTTGTCATCAACACAGATGATTCCTCTTCGATGTATTTATTGTAGATGGAATAAATTTTCCCTCCGGTAATGGCAGCACAATAAGAAGATAAATAGCCGGCATCATCGGTGGAGTTTTGATCTTTTGTGATCGAGTTTCCCCACAGAATACTTCCATCCGGATTCACTGAAAGCACAATGATGTTTCCGAAATGATAATAGTGACGCGAGACGTATGTCTGCATGTAATAATCCCAATACGAACTGGTGCTTTCGATATACGACTCCGCGAGAACGGCCGCGCCTCCGTCTTTACGAAGAATCAACCGGTCAATTGAATAATTCACCAGCTCCTTATTATTATTTTCTTTTCTCTCGCCAAGGAATTTTGAAAGAAACTCAGGGCTGAATGCTGAACTTTTTCGAACGGTTTGCGAAGTAGCGTCTTCATTCATAGAAAAATAAAAAATGCCCGCTGTTGAGTATGTGGTTTTGTCGGAGTAAAATCCGGCAACAACAATTTTCCTGTTCAGGTTATCGGCCGAGATACCGACATCCGTTAAAAATTTGTCTTCAATCTTTATTTCATTTGATGTAACACGATCCAGTGAAGAATCATAGGAATAAAGACGATAGTAACTTTCATTCGGTGCCTTTACTTTTTTTTCAGTCGCATAATAAATTCCCAACAGGTAAAAATTTCCGCGATCAGAGAGGGTGAAATTAACGGGTGTGAAAAACTTTGCATTCACCGGAATCTGTATTTCCTTTTTATAAAGAATGTTCAAAGCGGTATCAACTACAATCGTGTGATAGCTCTGCTCGTCTTTATTATCCACCGACACTTTCCTGAACGCACACGCCAGCTTTGATTGATTACCGGAAACCACAACATCCGGTTTGTTGTCATCATTTATTTTTTCACCCACAAGAGAATCCACCAACATCGCTTGCCCTTCATAAGCACCCTTGCTGTTCATGTATTGCGCATAGATCCGGTAAGACTTCGTTTGTTTTTCAGTGATTGAACTGATGACAAGAATCCTGTTGTTAAAAGAGAGAACACTTGTAATTCTTGCGTCGGGAAGAGAAGCTGTAAGCTGCTGATTCCATTTTTGATGCATATCAAAATCTACATAGCCAAGCGCATATTTCCTGGAACGAAAACCCGAATGATCTTTCTCGTATTCAAAGGAGAAGTTGCTGCGAAGAATATAAAAACCATCATCATCGGTTCCGATGATTTTCATGTACTGCATTTTTTTCTCGTCAGTGAGCGGCTGAGACCAGGTGATGGTTTGAGCGTTTACAAGTTCGTTGAAAAAGAGAAATGAAAAAATAAACGCGGTCAAAATATTTTTAAGATATGAACCTTTCATACGACGGAAAATCAAAAACAAATAATTACATCTTCACAAATCTTTTCTCACCAATTCCGTTTTCCGTTCTTGCTTTGATGAAATAAATTCCGGAAGAGATGGCATCCAGATTTATTGTCACTTTCGATAATCGGTTGATGGTTTGATGAATCACGGAATTACCCAACACGTCTGTTACATCCACTTCAAACAACGGAGCCGCATTTTTATCACACTCAATTGTAAGTTCATTCATTGCTGGATTCGGGTACACGTGAATAACCGATGATGGATTGAATTCCTCAATAGAAAGAAGTGGGTTATAAGCAACCGTATTGTGAGCGGAAAGAATCCACAGCTCCGGATCAAAAATTGCTGTATCAGCAGTAAAATTTAACGTCCCTGAAAATAGCTCACCTGAAAAAGTATGATTGAAAATAAGCGTGGTATCATGACCGGCAGAATGAAAATGAACCGGCACAGGCATATCAAAAAAAGACACGGATAAATCGGATTGTGTCTGACCGATTTTCACAAATACATCATTGCCGACTTGCGCCCATTCAACCTGGTAAGAAGGATATCCTTCGTGGTAATACCATTCATTAAAAAAGTTCGTGAGATTTTGTCCGCCTGTTGTTTCAAGATGCCGTTTGAGATCAGCAGTTTTTGCATAGTTGAAAGCAAGCAACGTATCGTTCTGATAATTTCTCAGTGATTGAAAAAACAAAGCATCACCAAGTTTCCAGCGAAGCATGTGCAGCAGGTAAGCGCCTTTGTTATAGGAAAGACGTCCGTCAAATATTCTTCCAACGCTGTTCGTATCGCTGCATAAGACGGAGCCGTAAGGAACAGATGTTATATTATTGATCGCGTTTGTTTTCCAGGGAATCCAATTGGCAGGATAAAGAAATTCTTCTGTGAGCGCTTCCATGTAAGTCGCAAAACCTTCGTTCAGCCAGATGTCTTCCCAACTTCCGCATGTGATTCTGTCGCCGAACCATTGATGCGCACACTCATGCGCAATCAGTTCATGACCAAAATACACCACGAAACTCATGGTCTGATGCTCCATGCCTCCGCCCCACCCGAATTCACAGTGTCCATATTTTTCATTCGAGAACGGATATAAAATTATTAAGCTGTCGTAAAGAGCAATCACACTTAGGATGTCAGGTGTTTGTGCTTTCGCTGTTGCAGAATCTTCCGGGTAAACATAATTAAGAATTTCCAATGTATCAGTCGCGCTTAACGGAAGGTAGTCGGAATACACAAAATAATCTGAAACAGCAATGGCGACAAGGTAAGCGGCAATCGGATAGTGACTTTGCCAATGATAAATTTTATCCGTGCCACTTTGAATTTCCGAAATCAACACGCCGTTACTGGCAACACGATTCGTCTGTGGTGTTGTAACAATCACATCAATCGAATCAATTTTATCATTCAGACTTTGTTTACAAGGCCACCAGTCACTTGCACCAAACGGTTCTGACAACGTCCAGATAACAGGAACACCGGCACCATGCGTTGTCTGAACAAACGAACCGAACCCTGAACTTGGTGGTGCGCCTTCATAATAGACAGAGATTGAATCAAGTGTTCCGACCGGAAGTACGGAAGACATCGTAATAACTAAAGAATCTCCGGAAGGATAATGATTGAATGAAAGAGTTGTTCCATGATAGATGATTGAGTCTACAAAAAGTGCTGATGATAAATCAAAATTCATTTCGCTGAAGGAGGATGTTGTTCGAACAAAAAAAGAAGTTACTCCTCCCTGGATGTAATTGAGAGTCGGGTCAACATACCATTGAAAGCGACAATATTTTAAATCGTAATTATCGGGAACCGACGATACAAGATTACGGCTGATCTGCCGGTGGCCCTTTTGTTCCATGCGAACAATCTTATCCAGTTGTTCAGCCACTCTGCCTTGCTGTGCATTGCTGATCATTGAAACCAGCATCAGGAACATGAAACTAATTTTTCTTACCATCGCTTTCTTTGCTTTCATAATTTTTATAAAGATAGGATTCTTTGAGATTGGATTTAAGTTAAGCCCAAATCACTTCATACTACCTACTGAATTTTAACATTTGTTTCAATTGCACATTCATTTGCACATTTTCAAATTTCCGTATTTGCTAATTTATTTTCCTGATTTTAATCACCACCGATTTTGATGTCGGCGTATTACTTTTTTCGGCTGTACTATTGATCGGAACCAGCACATTCGTTTCAGGAAAATACGTAGCAGTGCATCGTTCCGGAATACTAAATTCGATGATGATAAATTTGTGCGCAACACGTTCCACTCCGTCGAAATAATTGAAGAGATCCACCACGTCACCGGGTTTAAATCCCGCCTTCTTAATATCTTTCGTATTCATAAAAATTACGCGACGCTCATTCGACACTCCTCGGTAACGGTCGTTTAATCCATAGATGGTGGTGTTGAACTGATCATGGCTGCGGATGGTCATCATCATGAATTCGTCTTCAGCAAGTTTATGAACCGGCACATCTGCAACATGAAAATTCGCCTTACCGGAAAATGTATCAAACTTTTTTTCACGCGTAGCATTTGGAAGATAAAACCCACCGGGCTTTCTCACTCTCAAATTGTAATCCTCAAAACCCGGAATCACTTTTTCGATGTCGCTGCGGATGTGATCATAATGTTTTTCGTAGGAATTCCAGCTTGCTTTCATACGCTTGCCCAATGTTGCCTGCGCCAACCGTGCAACAATCACCGGTTCGCTCAGTAATTCTTTTGAAATGGGATCGAGATTTCCTTTCGACATTTGAATGACTCCCATTGAATTTTCGGTTGTGACAAACTGATCTTCACCGTTCATCTTGTCTTTGTCGCTACGCGCAAGGCAAGGAAGTATCATCGCTTCTTCTCCATGAATAAGATGACTGCGATTTAATTTTGTTGAAACATGAACGGTGAGTTTACATTTCTGTAATGCTTCAGCGGTGTAGTTGGTATCCGGTGAAGCGGAAAGAAAGTTTCCTCCCATGGCGAAAAACAATTTAGCTTTTCCTTCGTGCATGGCATGAATGGCTTCCACCGTGTCGTATCCATGGTTGGCGGGTGGATTAAACCCAAAAGCATCCTTCAGTTTACTTAAAAAAGCGACGGATGGTTTTTCATAAATACCCATCGTACGATCGCCCTGCACGTTGCTGTGCCCGCGTACTGGACATGTTCCCGCCCCCGGTTTCCCGATGCTACCCTTCAGCAAAAGAAGATTCGTAATTTCTTTAATCGTGTCAACGGCATTTTTATGTTGCGTGAGTCCCATGGCCCAACAGGCGATGATCTTGTTTTTATTTTTGAAAACTTCAGCAGCTTCTTTTATTTTTTCGACAGAGACTCCGGATGCTTCCGACAATTCTTCCAATTTGTATTTCTTCAGCTCGTTGACCAACTCCATATACCCGGAAGTATGTTCTTTGATAAATTGCTGATCGAAAACGGTGGCCGGATTTTTTTCTTCCTCCTCAAGCAACAACAATTCAATCGCTTTCAGCAAAGCCATGTCGCCATTGATTTTCACCTGGAGAAAAATATCGGTTAGCTTTGCTTTGATCCCTAACGCTCCTTGTATTGTTTGCGGATTGCTGAAACTAATTAATCCTGTTTCTAACAACGGATTTACAGAGATAATAATGGCACCGTTTTCTTTTGCCTTCTGCAAAGCAGTCAGCATCCGCGGGTGATTGGTTCCGGGATTCTGTCCAAGGATGATGATGACTTCCGCCTGGTAAAAATCTTCCAGCTTCACCGAACCTTTTCCGATACCGATGGATTCTGTCAATGCGACACCGCTTGACTCATGACACATGTTCGAACAATCGGGTAAATTGTTGGTGCCGAATTCCCGGACAAACAGCTGGTAAAGGAAAGCGGCTTCATTACTCGTTCTTCCGGATGTATAAAATATCGCTTCATCAGGAGAAGAAAGATTATTTAAGTGCTGAGCAATTTTCTGAAAAGCATTTTCCCACCTGATCGGTTGATAATGCGTTGCATTCTTTGGCAAATACATTGGCTGTGCAACCCGTCCCTTCTTCCCTATTTCATAGTCGTTCAACTCCGCCAATTCAGAAACAGAATGAGTGGCAAAAAAATCAAGTGTCAGTTTTTTTTCAGTTGCTTCTTCGGCAATTGCCTTCGCTCCGTTCTCGCAATACTCAGCGATGCGCGAACGTTCATCATCAGGATCAGGCCATGCACAACCAGGACAATCATATCCATCTTTTTGATTCAACGCGAACAATGCTTTTAATCCCCGCGTTACACTCATTGCTCCGAAAATATGTTTGGCACTGGAAAGTACGGCAGGGATTCCCGCAGCGACCGACTTCGGCTTGTGAAGTTTGAGGCCGGTGAATCGTTCCGGATTCTGTGAATTCGGTGGCCTCTCTTCAGCCGTTTTTAAAGGAGAGGGAGTTGCGTCAGTATTTTCATTATCTGGCATTTAATAAATTTTTATTTTTGATTACCAATGGATTTTCATAATTATCACTTTGATCTTCAGCAATAGTGTCGAGGCATTTGTAATCTTTCTCAAGTAAAAGAAATAATTTCTTACCGCTCTTCGTTGCCATTTCACTTTCATAGCCCACCTTTTCACTATTCGTCCATTCTTCAGCAAGCGGCTTTGGAATAAACATCGTAATGGTTCCGTTAGAAAATTCCGCCGACAACTGTTCACCTCTTTCAGTTGTTTTCAATGTATACGTGAAAACGTTTTCACCGAAATCTGTTTTCTCTTCAATGAAACCCTCTTTGCCGAAGTATTCCACTTCCGGTTTGGTAAGACGAATGCGAATGGTGTTTCCTTTGATTCGTAGTTTCATTTTTTTGATTTCAGATAATTCAAACCAATCTTCACTTGTCCGTACGAAATGTTATCCCCGATATAATGCTTGACGGAAGAAAACTTTTCGTAACCAACTACTTCAGCGGCTTTGTGTATTCTTTTGAGTTGTTCTTCATTTAAAAAATCAAATGCATTTACTTCGCCGGTCAATACAAATTCAGCCAGGTGTCCTTCTATGGTAGACGCTGCAAACCCGCGCTGCGCTGCAATTTCCGAAATACTTTTTCCCTGCCTGTAAAACTCAAGCGTTTCCAGTTTACTGCTCCCCTTCTCTTCTTTCACTTTTTTAATTAATATAGTTTGCTCCTTCCGTTCGATCTGAGGAACATCAAAATTCATGTCGCCAAATGTAATCCGTTGCACATCGTGTATTTTTTTCCAGATGATATTTTCCATTTCACTTACAGCTCTTGCATACTGCTTCACCTTGCTTTTCCCTTTTAAGAAAGATTGCAAACCGCCGATGGGTTGTATCAGTTCGTCGTGCAGTGCTTTCGCAAAAAACACTTTCGCTTTTGTAACACGTTCATTTAACAGGTCGACATCTACCGGATTCGCCCGGAGTATTTCCACGAGTTTAGTGATGAACTTTCCGGCAATGTCCTGTTGCGCCTTCGCTTTTTCAATCATCGTTTTGATGACTGAGTCAAACATTTCCTTCTCCGGTAATTTCTTTTCCCCTGTCAACTCTTCAAACAATTGTAATTCGACAACTAACTTTCTCCATTCAAAAGTTTTCAGTAAAAGTTGCGCAGCATACTTTGGTTTTTCCTCGATGAGAATTTTTTGAATCTCCTCCATGCCATGCTCTCGGGAAGCAAATTCAATGATACGCTCATCGCTCTGTACACTCCACGGTTGAATCCGTGACAGTAAAACCAAACCATCAAGGGTACGGCAACGGCTCAGCGCGACATATACCTGTCCTGCGGCGAATGATCCTCCTGCATCGATCACAGCTTTGTCGAAGGTAAGACCCTGGCTTTTGTGAATGGTGATGGCCCATGCCAGCCGTACGGGATACTGAGTAAAACTTCCCAACTCCTCCTCCTCTACTTTCCTTGATTCTTTGTTGACCGAATAACGTATGTTGTTCCACTTTTCTTTTTCCAATATTATTTCTTCATGGCTTCCGGAAAGCAACACCGTCACTTTTTCTTCATTAATTTTTTTGACAGTCGCCAACTTACCGTTAAAATATTTTTGCTCACCACTTGAATCATTTTTAATGAACATCACCTGCGCTCCTTCTTTTAATTCCAGGTTGATGTCCGTTGGCAGCGCTTTGTCAGAAAAATCGCCTTTGATTTCTCCAATGAAACGAACAGGTTTTCCTTCCAGTTTTTTTAATTCCTTCTGGTTGATGTTATCGGCGATGTTGTTGTGTGTTGTGAGCGTGATAGCGCTTTCAAAGACATCCATTCCATCAGGTCTGAATCGATCGTTCAGTAATTCATAATCCGCTTCACTCATTTCATTGTTGCGAATGTTGTTCAATAAATCAATAAACGATTGCTCATTTTGTCGGTAGATTTTTTTCAACTCAATAAACAAGGGCGGATGTTGCTCCATCACCTTCGCGCAAAAAAAGAACGGACTAGCATACTGATCTTTCATGAGTTGCCATTCGTCATCTTTTACAACAGGAGGTAGCTGGAACAAATCACCGATGAATAACACCTGCACACCACCGAAAGGAACCTTCTGTTGCTGACGGAAGTACCGGAGAATTTCATCTATCGCATCAAGCATATCAGCACGTAACATGCTTACTTCATCAATGATTAAAAGTTCCAGCTCGTTGATGAGCTCCTTTTTCTCGCGACTAAAGCGAATGTTTTTGATCAGGTTATACCGGTCGACAGTCGAGACATTCCCGAAACTTCTTGACCCCTGTGGCACATACGGCATAAACGGCAATTGAAAAAATGAATGCATCGTAACACCTCCGGCGTTGATGGCAGCTACACCTGTCGGGGCCACCACGACAGCATTTTTCAGCGAGTGTTCTTTCATGAACTTCAGAAAGGTCGTCTTACCGGTTCCTGCTTTCCCCGTTAAAAATAAATTTTGCGTCGTGTAATTGACGACGTCGCCGGCGAGATTAAATAAAATGTTTTCTAAATCTTTTTCCATGGTATAAAATTTTAAAGGTTAAATAATAATGCGTTCAGGTACAGAATAAATATTAAAACGGTTGTCTCTTAAAAACCCTATCAAAGTTATGTCAAATTCTTCCGCGGTTTTCACGGCAAGATCGGAAGGCGCGCCGATGGCGGCAACCAGACGTATTCCGGCCATCGCCGCTTTTTGAATCAGCTCGAAACTTGTCCGTCCGCTTAAAAGTAAAATGTGTTGATTTAACGGAACTAAATTTTCAGCAAGCGCCGCACCAATGAGCTTATCAAGTGCATTGTGTCTTCCTACATCTTCACGAATGAAAATAATTTCTCCTTCCGGTGAAAATAATGCTGCTGCATGAAGTCCACCGGTGTACTCGAAAATATGTTGTTGCTGCCTTAGCACGTTTGGTAAAGAATAAATTAACGATGCTTCTATTTTGAAATCACGTTCTGCAGACTGCCATCCGCCGACTGTTTTAATTGCTTCGATTGATGCCTTCCCGCAAACACCACAACTGGAAGTAGTATAAAAGTTCCGCAGCAATTTTTCCGTATCAACTTCAACATCTTCTTTTAATTCCACACGAACAATGTTGTTTTGATTTTCGACACGGTTGAAGTCGGTGCAGTATTTTATCTGCAAAACATCGTGGTAATTTTTAATGATACCTTCTGTAAAAAGAAAACCGAGCGCTAGTTCAAAATCATGCCCGGGTGTACGCATCGTCACCGAAATATTTTTCTGCTGACGATTCTCCGCATCTCCAAAACCGAGACGGATTTCCATCGGCTCTTCGGAAGCGAGTAAATCATCTGCATCACGGATTTCGTCAGCAGTTATTTTTTTAACGGGCGATGAAGCAACAGAAGGAGTTAACATGTATCAAAGTTAGAAAAAGATTAGAAAGAGTTTTTGAAAAGATAAACTAAAAATTCAACTGAACGTGTATCGGGTTAAAGCCCTATGGCCATTCCGTATTAAAGGATTTATTGACGTACTACCTTCTTGTGAATCTGTTCTTCAATAAAATTAAAATTCGGGTTGCAATAATTAATCTGAGTTTCGGGAATGGACAAGATCCTGTTTTTAACAATGATCGGAAAGTAGACTTTGGAGTATTTATTTTCCGACTTCAATTCAAATTTCCATCTAAAACTCTTAATTGAATTGGCAAGGTCATTCAAAGCGATCCCTTCTATTTGAGAATAGGTTTCGACATTCAGTACATTTCCTTCTTTATCAACGTCAAATTGAACCATGATCCAGTAGTTCCTTTTTTTAACTGATGACAAAATAGTAACTACTGAATCAGAAAATTGACTGATGTAATCCTGCTTGAGTGTATCTCCACCCAGCCAGGTGGAACCATACGCTGGTCGTTTGCAGGAAATGTAATTCTTCAGGAGGAAGACATTTTCCTGCCAGTAAAAACCAGTCAATTGACCCAGATCCAAACGCGGATTATCCTTGTAGGTAAATCTATCTTCGCCCTGAATGAAAGCTCCTTCCTTAAAAGTTTCGTTCGCAAAGCCTTGCAATACCCACTTACCATCCAACTGACTGTTTTTCAAATTACCTTCAATGTAATACTGCCTGCAACTCCCGTTATCCACATTTACATAGTCGTAATAATACCCATTGCCGTTTGATATAAGAGACTTTCCATTCTTTCCAAAAAATTCGCTAAAGTAAGCTGCTCCATTAATATAGACGGCTGTTTTCTTTAGATGTCCGTCTTTATAAAAAAAATTCCATGTAGAATCTCTTTTATTCTTTTTATAAAAGCCTGCTTCAGCAATTTGTCCATTGTCATAAAAGTATGTAGCACGACCTTCCAAAAGACCTTCAGAGAAATTTCCTTTAAATATTGTATCACCATTGGAAGATAAATCGATACAGGATCCTTCAAATCTAAAACTATATTTATTTAAAGTTGCAATTCTTGTGAAAGACGAGTACTGTTTCGGGCAAATATAGCCGCTGCAGTCAATGTATATTTTGATCGTCGAAGAGTCTACTGCTTCAAAATACCGTAAGTCTTTCGATTGGAGATTCTGTGAAAAAATAAAAAATACTCCAATAAATAAAAAAAATTTCATTGTCTTTAATTTAGCGTTATCGAACAAAAAAGCAGACGACAAGATATGAAATTAGTCCTACCCGACGTCCCTCGCCCTTCGACCCTCGTCCCTGTTTACATCAATTCAATTTCGCAACCAGCAGTTCCTTCGCTTTGTGATATGATTCAATGGTATCGACACTTTGTAAAAATTCAACTGAACCGGGGAAAATCATACAGGTATTTGCTTCCCGAAGAAAATGACGCAATGAATATTTTTTCTCCCTGAAATTTTTCAAAAGTTTATGGTAAGAATTGTTTTCATAAATGCATATCAGCGGTTCTTCCATGTTGGTTTCGGGATTGGAAAAGAAAACAGCATCATCCAAACCGATTCTTGCTTCCACCAAATCATGTAAATGTTTTTTCCGGAGAAACGGGTAATCGCAGCCGACCACGAGAAAAGCCGCGTCAGGATATTTTTCGAATGCACTCAGCAAACCAGCCATCGGACCGACGCCGGCGTATTTATCATCGTCAACAATGGTTTTGTAAGGAGGGAGAATGGATGTCGCCTGTTCTTTATTGCAGGAGATAAAAACATCTTCACAAAACGGCTGAAGTAATTCGCAAAGGTATTCACGTTGCGGTTTACCATTGTAATTTATCAGACTCTTGTCTTCACCCATGCGGGAACTTTGCCCGCCACAAATAACCAATCCGGATAATTTTTTCATTCAGATACACTTCTCAATTTAGAATCAATTAATAATACTAAGCTTACCGGTTTTCATTATTTTATTTCCAACAGAACTGATTGCATAAAAATAAATCCCGGGTGTAAGAGTATTCAAACTAATTTCCTCTCCTGATTGTACTATATTTTGATACGCACTTTCGCCAAATAAATTATACACCTTCACCTGAAGATTGCGATCGTGTACATCAGAATCAAACCGAAAATTAATTTTCCCTTTAGACGGATTCGGATAAACCGATACAACATCCGGTATAATTTCCACCACACCTACAGGCCCGAAATCTAAACGTACATTTGATCTAAAAGTAGTCGTTGATAAAAGTGTGGAAGCAGAAATTGGAATATTTCCTGTGTATCGTCTTACGCGGGTAAGCGGAGAGAGATCCGTATAATACCACAAAGGGAAACCGGATCCGGTATTTGCCGCCTGGTATCCTTTCACAACCAACACGTCAAGATTATCTGTGCCATTGTATGCAAAAGGAGTATTTAAAACTACTTCACGCCAACCGGTACCAGTATCATTCGGAAAGGTTCCCGAATAAACGAGTGTGTAACCGGATGCTGAATAGTTGCTTGTCGTAAACGCGGACAAGGAAGTATGTTGCATGTAAATAGTGACACTGTCAATCGGGGAAATATCGGTTCCGCTTACACGATCAAATGCAAGCTGATTGATTGCACCAGACGTATTGATTTCTGTTGCAAGATAAATAATTTCACATACGCCATAATCCACTGTACGACCTAACGGACTCAAAGCGGAAAGACCAGTGCCTGTTCCAACAATCACCTGTTGCCCAAACACCAGCGAAGGAATTGCGATGACAAGGGAAAGTAAGAGCAGCGAATTCGGTTTAGAGAATTTTTTTTTCATCTGATAAATTTTTGTCAAATGTAAAGAATTCGGGAAACATGAGTTCTATAAATTGTTAAATTATTTTACGATGACGAAGGGTTCGTTTACAAATCGCAGCGAAAGAAAAATGATTCATTTCAAAAATCAATATGCGAGAATAAAAAAATCAAAACCGGTACCCGATTTGTAAAACGATCCGGACATTCAACATGGTTGGCAATGCCTCGTGAAACGAATTCACTGACTCTAAAACTCGCGAGTGATAAATCGTTGAGACACCTGCATACACTGTCGGATCAATTACCCAATGACTGTTGATGATGGCTTCGTACCCTCCTGCCAAACCGGTTTCAAAAGCTGATTCAGTATATTTAATGTGGGAGATGTTGTTTCCTTTTTGATCGACGATGTTCGTCGCGTCTTCAAAACCTGCAAACACGCCAACATGCAAAGCTGAACATGAACAATAATCTTTCATGATGTATTTGCGTAGCTCCGTATCAAACCGGAATGCTGTATGACTGTTATCCGGATGAACCGTTTTTTCGACATCGGTGTTTAACTGTATGCTGTACTTTTTGTTAAAACATATTTCACCGGAAACAGAAATTTCAGACATTTCCTTTTCAAGGAGTGAATTAAATGCAGATAATACATCGGTCTTAAGGGTGATGCCCACATCGTTCAATTTCGTTTTTAAAGTATCGCGAGTGATAACGGCACCGGTCTGCGCATACGTAGAGTTCACCATTGAAAAGAAAATACAAATGATCAGGAAAGTTCGCATGGATTAAGAAACCGTTTAAGATTTTACAAATAATGATTTTAAGGATTTCTAATCAGAGACTCTCTAAGTGTTATTTAGTGTTCACTAAGAACGATCCTCAATATCACATTTCTCAAACATATTTTAAACTGCTTCTAATTATTAAGATCCGAAAAAATAACAACTTTGCCAGGTGATGTCGGATGATTCACCCAACTGCACCTTACTAAATCAAAGCCCGGGGCAAAAAAAGGCTTCAACGCAACCTCCACTCGCTTATTTTATTATTCCCCTGAAATATATATTTTTCAAAACCCTTGACTTTTGATTTTCCGTTGATATACATTTGTCCTGATTCTCTGACCAACTCAGGAATCGACACCGGAGTGTAGATCGCAATCCACCTTGCTGAAGTAGCCCATAGATGAGGCTGCTTTTCTTTTATCAGCACATTCCGTTTTCCTTCCTCACACAACCCAATCCAACCACTTAACAACCCCAAAACATGTTCCGCAACAGTTTTAACAAACTCGCTGTACTTGGAATCGTGTGCCTCGCTTCGTGCACCAACAGCAAATACGAAGTTAATGTGACAACCCGCAACTTCGAATCAGAAGTTGAACTTCAACAAAATCTTGTTTTCAATTTCGACAAAGACCTGGTAACGGATTCTCTTCTCAACCAGTGGGATACCGTTGTCTATGCGAAAATTTCTCCTGCCGTGCGCGGACAATTCAAATGGAATACCAGGCGCGAACTGATGTTTTCTCCGTTTGTCGGTTTCCGTCCAAGTACCAATTACAAAATCGAACTTACAACCGCTTTGTTCAAACACGGAAACAGCGCTCTTCACCTCGGCGATGAAAAATCGTTCTCCTTTCACACCCCTTATCTAAAAATTGTTTCCGCGACCGGTTACTGGGCGGTGTCAGAAAAAAATCATGTGACTGCAGCACTAAATGTTTCGATGACATTTAATTACAAAGTGGATCCTGTTACACTTTCAAAAGTATTACACCTCGCACTCAATTCGACAGTGGCGCAATATTCCATCACCACTTCTTCTGTGAATGAAACCATCACGGCAGTGATAGACGGGTTGGACAAAGATAAAATCAGCAGCTTACCGCTGAAAGTAACGGTTGACAAAGGTTTGAAATGCGCGGAGAGTGATTACCTCACAAAAGAAAACATGGAACTTGCCATCGTGGTTCCCTCTCCCGACAAACTCGAAATCACAAAAGCGGAAGGCGAATACGAAGGCACGGAAGGAATGATTCATATCTTCACGACACAGGCAATTGATGAAAATAATATTCATTCGACTATCAAAACCGAACCGAAAGTAAACTTCACGGTGGAAACTGCGCCGGATGGTTTTTACCTGAAAGGCGCTTTCACAGCAGGTTTGAGCTATCAACTCAGCATCACCAAAGAACTGAAAGGGATGTTGGGCGGTACGATGGAAAAAGATTATACCCAACTTATCCAGTTCGGTGCGCTCGAACCACATATCGGTTTTGTTTCGAAGAAAGGAATTTATCTCTCATCGAAAAGTTCGAAAAACATTGCCGTCAACATCGTGAATGTGGCGCGGGTACACGTGGTGATCCGGAAAATATACGAGAACAACATCGTTCACTATATGAGAAGCAACCGTTACCAACGTTACGAATCGTATGATGAAGGAGATGATGGAGACGATGCTGGTTCCAATAACAGCTATAGCTACGGAGATAATAACATCTATGATTACAGCGATGTTGTTTTTGACAGAACGTACGATTCAAAAAATCTTCCGAAGATGAATGGCGTCACTCTGCTCAATCTTTCTTTGGATCAGGAAAATAAATTCAAAGGTATCTACCTCGTTGATGTTTCCTCTGCCGACGCGCTCTATCGGCACGATTCAAAACTGATTTCCATTTCAGATATCGGTTTGATCACAAAACAATCAGGCGATGAATTGTATGTTTTTGCCAACTCCATCAAAACAGCCGAACCGATGAGCGGTGCTTCCGTTTCTTTTGTGAGTTCGAACAACCAGACTATTTATACAGCCACGACAAACATCGACGGTGTTGCCGTATTCAGCAATGTAAAATCAAAAGCGCCCGGCTTCAACATTTCAATGATCACGGCGAAAGAGTCGGGCGATTTCAATTACCTGCTGTTAAGTGA
>JAYVZS010000126.1:0-21730 GCA_043783155.1 Bacteroidota bacterium
GATTTTGTTTCTGTTGGGTTCATTTCACTTTTCAATTTAAAAATCTCAGACAGAAAACCAGTGCCCTCGATTCGTATATTAGTTGATAATTAGTTTGCCCTGGCTAAAATAATTTTCCGAATTTAATTCATATAAGTAAATTCCGGATGTTAATTTATCCCGTAAGAATATGATTTCATTTCCTGAAATATTCTCAGACCTCCTTAATTCCCTTCCAGACAAGTCTCTTACAATAAGACGGGTATTTTCAAATTTATAATTGGGAAAACTTATCCTGGTAAAATCAGAGAACGGATTTGGTTCAATGTTAACTTTCAAATCTTTTTGCGCCACTTCATTCACACGTGTAAAGAAAACGGTATCACAGACAGGTGCTATTCCCGTCTGGTACGAGCCTATGGAAGCGTCTTCATAACAACGAAGTCCGTTTGTCAAAGGATCACACACGCCGAGCTGAGGGAGAAAATTCTGAAAACTTCCGATGCCCGCGACAAAAGGTCCACTAAACTCCAATATCCCGGTTGGCATGGCAAACCCATACAGTATTTTCCTACTCTGCCCATTTATATTGATGAAAGCTGTAGAGTCAATATGCACAGTTACAGAATCGTTTGCATGGAAGTTAGAAATAACAATCCAGGAGTCGCCTGCATTTGCATTGAAGTTATATAAAACAGTGAACCTATTAAGCAAAGAATTGAATCTATAAACTATATTATTAGAGTCATACACAAGAGCCAGTTGGTCATCTGAACATCCGGCTGCAAGAATTTTTCTGCAATTTTTTCCATTCACTGTTGTATCACTAACTGATTGAAAAATGACCGGATAATTCATGCCTGCAATAAACATATCCTGAGCGTTATAAATCCACCTCGCTCCAACCGGTGCAAAGTTCTGGGGATATACTAGTTCTCCCGTCAATGATAAAAATAAAACCAAACTGAAAAAAAATTTCATCTTGAATCTTTCATTCTTAATTCTGAATTTCCAAATACGGCATCAATCCATGCAATCCGCCTTCACGTCCCATTCCGCTTTCTTTGTAGCCGCCGAACGGAGAAGTAGGGTCAAACTTGTTATAGGTATTCGCCCAGATAACACCGGCTCGAATCTGTGAAGTGACTTTAAATATTTTGGAACCTTTATCCGTCCACACACCGCCACTTAATCCGTACGGAATGTTGTTCGCTTTTTCAATTACTTCTTCTACGGTTCTGAATGTCTGAATGCTGAGTACCGGTCCGAAAATTTCTTCCTGCACGATGCGCGACGACTGCGATACATTTGTAAATAACGTTGGACGATAAAAAAAACCTTTGGATGGAATTGAACAGGACGATTGATAACACTCTCCTCCCTCATTCATTCCGATTTTCACAAACTGTTTTATTTTGTTGAGTTGCTCTTTGCTATTGATGGCACCGATGTCGGTATTCTTATCCAGCGGATCACCAACGATGAGTGTTTCCATCCTGTCTTTCAGTTTACGAATGACAATGTCGGCAACACTTTCCTGCACAAACAAACGTGAGCCCGCACAACATACATGACCCTGGTTAAAAAATATTCCGTTGATAATTCCTTCCACGGCCTGGTCAATCGCTGCATCTTCGAAAATAATATTCGCCGCTTTGCCGCCGAGTTCAAGTGTATATTTTTTATTTGTTCCCGCCAATGACCGCTGAATAATTTTTCCAACTTCAGTAGAGCCGGTGAATGCAATTTTATTTATGTCGGGATGATTAACAATAGCAGCGCCCGTTGCACCGGCTCCTGTAATAATGTTCACGACACCATCGGGTAACCCGGCTTCCTGGATAATCTCAGCAAGTTTCAACGCGGTGAGCGGAGTTGTTTCCGCCGGTTTCAACACCACGGTATTTCCTGCAGCAAGAGCGGGAGCTATTTTCCATGCAGCCATCAGCAGCGGAAAATTCCACGGAATGATTTGCCCTGCAACTCCGAGTGATTTTGATTTCACTCCCGGAGTTGAATAATCCACTTTATCTGCCCAGCCGGCATAATAGAAAAAATGAGCCGCCGCTAACGGAACATCCACATCGCGCGATTCACGGATGGCTTTACCTCCATCCATCGTTTCAATCACAGCCAGTTCACGAGCACGTTCCTGCATGATGCGGGCAATGCGATAAATGTATTTACCGCGTTCCTTTGCAGGCATTTTACTCCAGACTTTTTCGTAAGCATTGCGCGCAGCTTTTACGGCTTTGTCAACATCGTTTGAGTTTGCATCAGCCACTTCCGAAAGTTTCTGTTCGGTAGAAGGACTGATGGTATCAAAATATTTTCCTGAATCGGGCGTGACAAATTTTCCATTGATAAAAAGATCATACCTGCTTTTCAACTGGATGTGATCTTTGCTTTCAGGTGCGGAAGCATATCCCCAGCCGGTAGTGAAATCAAGCGATCTTTTTTTCTTACCTGATTTATTTTTTGAAGCAGCCATGAAGTATCATTTTATACTGTTGAACATCGAACACGAAATAATAAATTTGTCATCCACATTTATCGAATCATCAAATCGATTTAATCTTTACTGAAATAATCGATGCTTTGGTAAACGCCTGTTGCTTCTTTCATGACCTGCATGAGAATATCATTCGCCAATGAGCTGGCACCAAAACGGAACATGCCAGGATTCATCCAGTCGTTGCCAAGCGTTTCTCTCAACACAACTAAATAATGTATGGCTAATTTGGAAGTAGCAATTCCGCCGGCAGGTTTCATCCCGATTTTTTTCCCTGTCGCATAATAAAAATCGCGAATTGCTTCCAGCATCACCAGAGTAACGGGCAACGTGGCCGCCGGTTGAATTTTTCCCGTTGATGTTTTAATAAAATCAGCACCGGCATGCATCGCGATGTCACTTGCCTTGCGAACATTATCCAGCGTACTTAATTCACCGGTTTCAAGAATCACTTTCAGATGCGCTTTGCCACATGCTTCTTTCACTGCTGCAATTTCATCGAACACAAATCTATATTCACCGGCCAAAAATTTTCCACGCGAGATCACCATGTCAATTTCATCGGCTCCCTCGTTGACTGCCCATTTCGTTTCTTCTAATTTAACTTTGCGTGATGACATGCCACTTGGAAATGCGGTGGCTACAGCAGCCACATGAATCTTCGATTTCTCAAGACATTTTTTCGCGATGCGAACCATGTTCGGATATACGCACACGGCAGCCACCTGCGGAATGCCGGGAACACTATCGTGTGGGTGCATCGCTTTGTTGCAAAGTTGAATGACTTTGCCTGGAGTGTCTTTTGCTTCCAACGTGGTGAGATCAATCATGCTCATCGCCAGTTTAAGCGCTGATAGTTTTGATTCCTTCTTCACGCTTCTTTTTGTGAAACGCGACACGCGTTCTTCAACACCAACCTGGTCGATGACGGGACTATTTAATATTTCAAACGATAAACTCATGGAAAGAAGTTATACTTGATCGGATATTCACTTTTCTTTATTCGAAGTACAGCAACAATAAACTGTAAACAACAAACCGTAAGTTATCCAGTAAACAAAGTTAGAAAAATAATTCAAGCATCAGAATTGGTATTGGAGGGAAAAAGCAAGCACTGTATTGTACTGCCCGCTGTTAAAAAAATCAGTCTGGTTTCCGGGAAACGGGCGAATCGGAAGAATAGAACTGCTGAAACGCGTATTCAAATTCAGTTTTTCAGTAAGCGGGTAACTCAACCCGACATTTCCGGAGATCTCAACTTTTTTAAATGGAGGTTGTCCTTTCAGAATACCAGATTCCCTTTCTTCTTCTGAAAAAATAAGGGCGCCTATGGAAGGCCCCAGTTCAAAATTTAACTTCGGTGCGACTTGCCATTTGAACAATACCGGGATTTCAAAATACGAAAGCCGCATGGCATAAAACGTATTGTCATTCTCGTTGATAGGTTTGCGGCTTCCTTTCTGGATAAAAATAATTTCCATCTGAAACTTCGTCTTCTCTGTCAACTCCCTGCTTACAAATCCACCGAGAATGATACCGGCTTTATTGAAGCCCGACAACTGATCACCGGCAACCTGAGTAGTACTGATTCCTCCGATAACTCCTGCATGAAAGTTCTGCGCGAAGAGCCATTGAAAAGAAACAGTAAAGAAACAAATCAAATATAGTTTCCTGAGCATAATCATGATCTTTTTAGGTGACAGCAAAAATACACTTTCGGGCGGTGAATATCTGATGATGAAAAAATAGAATAGAGTATCAGTTTAGAATAAACATAGTAATATAGTATTGATAACTAATTCGTACAGATTTACGGAATTACAAACGGTACAAAAATCCGCTATTTGTATTATCTGAACTTCTGCATATCTGTGTGAATTCGTAATCTGAACCATTTCATTATTTCAAACTGAGACAACACCAAAAATAGTCCCCTTCGGAGACGGCGCAAGAACCTTCGGCAAAAATTCTCGTTTAATTTCAAAACCCAAAACACTACATCATGAAAAAAATTCTCATTGCCACCCTTGTCGGTAGTATTATTATGTTTGTATGGCAGGCAGTCTCCTGGATGGTGATGCCGACGCACACTCAAACATTTCATTACACACCTGCGCAGGATTCCATTCTTGCCGCTTTGAAAAACTCCGGTATTACCACGGGAGCTTACTTTGTTCCTATGATTGACAACACCCACGTTTCTTCGTTCGATCCGGAATATCAAAAGAAAAATAAAGAGTTAATGGAAAAACAGATCGGAAAACCGAGTGCAACAATCATTTATCAGGAAGCCATGCCTCCGATGGATCCCGGTCAATTCCTGAGAGGTTTTCTGTACACTTTAATTGCAATGTTTTGTGTCTGCATGCTTCTTTCATTAGCCTACCAAAGTGACGCTTCTTTCTTTATGCGCTGGTGGATGGTGATGCTCATTGCCATTGTATACACCATGATGGGACCGATGATGGGACACAACTGGATGATGGAACCGTGGCATTATACAACAGGTTTTATATACGATGCTTTTATCGGCTGGGGACTAACAGGATTGTGGCTGGCGAAATATTTGAAAAAGAGTTAACGAATTAATCACAAAAACAATCATCACCTCTTCGGGAAAAACCGGAGGGGTGATTTTTTTATTGAACGTCAGCTTCCTGCACCTGCAAAACCTTATAATTTGAAACATCATACACGAAAGCGACTACTTTGCAATGGGAAATATTCCGTGCCGGATCTACATAAAAAGAATAGCCGTTAAGCTTAACTGTTCCGCCTGTAATAGTCCCGCTGGCTATGACACCACCGAAAGATCCATTGATGGCGCCACGAAGTACATGATGATGCACATAGTTCGGATCATTTTGTATAGCATGCGGCGGATACCATTCCTGCCAGTCAACAAGGCTGTCTTCCGTAAGCACTACCTGCAATTTATAAGTTCCTGTTTTATCGCCAAGAAAAGTTGTATGAATAGCGGTTTTCAAAGTATCATCTGTTGAATTAAAATGATTGATAATTCTCATTTTAAAATCAGCGGGAAGGATCGACTCAGACTGAAGGTATGTACTCCAGTTATCAGGAGTTTTAAGATGAGTTGTTGGATATCCTACTCTGTCAATCATCCCATTCGGATTCGATGACACACTGAAAAATGTATTCCAGTCCAAGGAAGTCTGGTTCCTGAAATCAGTGGCATAAGAACCTGCCGGAGCTCCGGGAGGGGATGGATGAGGCGGACAAGGTTCAGCGAAGAATCCCGCATGTACGGAAATGATAACAAGTTTATTTCCGTAGAGTTGTTTCAAAGTATCATTGAGCAATACACCCGCATAAGGGCAATTGCCACAGGTGTGGCCGGTATAATCTTCCACTAATACTTTCTTAAATGCTGTTGTTGTATCAACAGGAAAAACAATTGTATCACCACTGACTACAACTGAGTCGTTGGTACCGATTACACCTCCGCTCGATTCACGAAATGGCGCTTCAATCTTATCACACGACTGAACGAAGACAGCGAGTGTAACTCCTATGAAATATTGAATACAGGTTTTCATCGATCTATTTTTTATCAGAACTAAAAACTACTTGTAATGGATAATGTAACTCCGTTTGAAGCAGGAACATTCCGGCAAACGCCTCCTACACAAAATATCCCGGCACGCTGACGACCATAACCGAGTGAAAAACGATTTGCATTTTTTGTATACCCGAAACTTCCTGAATAATAATGAAGACGATCAGCCGTGATGTTGTTGCCGTAATTGTACTCATCAAAACCGGCAACGAACCAATGTGGCGATACGGTGTATTCAACGAGCAACAAAGCCCAACTTTGCTGATCCTGTTTTGTAAGCAAATGTTGAAGTTCTGTTCTGATCGCTTTCTTCGCGTTGAGTTTCCAGTTGAATTCAGCCATGCCGATGTGACTGTACACATGTCCGAAACCAGGTGTTCCCTGGATGATATCTTTGTTGTAATCAAGGTATACATACGTCAAAATAATTCGCACGTTCTTACTCACCTTCCTGTTGATTTCAAAATTAAAATCCTGAAAGAAAATTTCTTTTCCCAATTTGAAAAAGTCAGAGGTATAACCAAAATCATCTCCGGTAATTTTTCTGTCTATATCAGTAGCTCTGGAATAATTTAAGGTAATATCTGTACCATATTTCCCACCGGGTTTCGAATCCGCTTTCAAGTTAAAAAACAGTTCTCCCTGGAAACCGAATTCTCCTTTGGGCTGAGTGGCATACGGATAAAAGGCAGCAAGCATGTTGGTGTGTTGCTTCGTCATGGCAGGAAGATAGTTAATCATCAAACTGTTGAGTGTGGCTGTGCGGTCGCTGCGGAAACTCATGTTGTCAATACGTTTCGCACCAACCGAAGCTCCGAAACCTTTTTTTGAATAGGTGATATTAAGGAGAGCGCCGCTTCCCGTTTTATAGATGTATTTGTTCGCTGTTGAAGGATCATTTGCCTTAAAAGCGAATTCACCACCCACATTCAGGTTGCCGTGAATGATGTTGATTCTTCCTGATCCGGCTCCCACATTTTTCGGAAGGATATAAATAGGATCCTGGTCATCCTGGAATTTGCTGACAAAACTTCCGCCGATGATCCATTTTGTTTTTTTATCAGCAAGACATGTGAATGTTTCATTCAGATTAATCTCTGCATCAGCGCCGCGAACAATTCCATCACCCTTTGTAAAAAAATCGCGCTGGTTACCGATCACACCTTTAAAATAAATTCCTTTGTATGGGTTGTACTTTACACGAATTCCTTCCATCGCATTGTCGAGACCGAGCCCGCGTTCTTCATACGATCTGAAAATCATTCCGCTGCCAAACTGTTCGTAATAATTGCCTACCGTGATTTCAAGTTCTTCTTTTTTATACGTCAGGTAACGAAAGGGAATTCCTGAACCTTTGTAACGCGGATCAAACCCGAGCATCGGATCAAGATAACTTTCGTAGCGGAGACCGGCGGAGAAATTATCTTTCTCATAGACAAAATTCGCGAAGCCATTCATCAGCAATTTCTCAGGAACAGCGGGCGTTCCGATGGCTGAGTCGGTACGATAATATTGTGTGTTCATTTCAAAATTCCCGTGAATGCCTCCACCACCTGATTCCCGAGCCCTGACAACTGAAGCAAGGAAGATACAAGTAAAAAATAGAATCGTTTTGAAAAGAGATTTTCCTTCCATGTTCAGATGGAGATTAAGAAACTGTTAAAAATTTATTTGGCTTCGGTAGCTGGTTTATCTGCCGAAATTTTTTTAATGGCTTCGTAAAGTTCCTGTTCGTTGCCCGGCTCATAGCCCACATGTTGCCAAACGATTTCACCTTTACCGTTCAGAATAAAAGTTTGCGGAGGCATGTTTACATTCATCGCTCTTTTAAAATCACCATTCGGATCGAGGTACGATTCAAAGTCCCATCCTTTGCCATTCACAAACGGTGCAACACGCGTCATCGTGCGGGCATCGTCGATGGAAACAATAATAATTTTAACACCGGTTTCTTTTTTCCAGTCACTGTAAGTTTCATGTAACGTGTTCAACTCTTCGATGCAGGGTTTACACCATGTCGCCCAAAAATCAACAACAATCACTTTTCCATCGTTGCTGAATTTACTTGCGTTAAACTTTTCACCGGTGAGTGTTTTAATGTCAACGGAAGGAAGTGTTCGCACTTTCGTGTCCTTATCCTGTGCTGATGCAATAAAGCAACAAACAGTAAGGATCACAGATACCAAACTTTTTTTCATATTCATTTATAAGAATGATTTGGACAAAGATAATTCCATTAATGAAAAGTCAAAGCACAAAAAAGGGCTTCGGTCAGGAGGCCCCTTTTTGAAGGTATTCGATAAATTAATTCTTATCTGTTAATCATGATTTTACTGAAAGAAACCGAATTGTTTTCATCAATGAATTGAATAAAGTAGAGGCCATTGCTCTGCTTGCTGAGATCAATCAATTGAGTATTGGTGAAATTTAGTTTCTCATACGAAGCCACTGTTTCACCAAGTGAATTCAGCACATTTACTTTCATGTTCAGGTTACCTTGTTCAGTAGATTTGATATGAACGAACCCGGTAGAAGGGTTTGGATAAACAAGGAGGTGATGCAGATTCTGACCAACCTCACGAATACCAACCAGGTTGTCTGCTTTATTCGCGTTATAAATTTCTCTCGTGGTTTTGTTGTTCACCCATGCCACAACCTTTATCTTACCCGGATGAGAAGACGCAGGAATATTGTATGTGAATGTGTGAAGGATGGTTGTGTCAATCGGAATAAAGGATGGTAAACTTCCTGCTTCGCCATCAAAGCCGCCCAGTATTGCACGCGCTACGTGATCATACCAAATAGTCGGCGCATCCACCGGGTTGGTAGAAGTCTGCCAGTTTCTTCCCGCGCCAACCAATGGCTGATTGTTTGTCTGATAGCTGTAATAATTTTCCTGGTCGTAATCAAGATTATTTGCGTTTGTTCCGTCACCGGTTCCTGTAACGCTATCTTCTGTAACAACAGCATTGAAACGAAAATCACCTTCGAGACCGGCCACGAAATGTGCGCTGACGTTGATGGTAAGATCTCGGCTTATATTATTGTAAGTAGTGTTTACGGCTACTTCGCAAGGAACTGTATCATTGATCTCGTCATCGTAATAAGTAGGAAAATCACCCGGATCAATATCTATTATTTTACGGCTTACAAGCCCGCTTGGAAAACCTGACACCAGGAGTGAATAGTTATTATCATATTCTGCAAAACTCATATCGTCACCATCGTGTACCGCAATCAACATCGCACGATCCGGATGATTAATTCTTAACCAATCCATGAAAACAGTACCACGCGGACACCAGCCACACCACGTTCCCGTTCCTTCTTCAAACACAATATTTTTTTCAGGTTTAAAAGTAAGACCTGATGTAAGTGTTCGCAACGAATCGTTTGTTTGATCAACATCTCCGGCCGCTTCAATCCACGCTTTAAGCGGATATATAATGGCGCTTCCAATATGGAAAGGGGTTGCATGAGTAAACGTGTAGCTGTCATAACTCGCGATATGCAGTCCGGTTCTCGTATCGGAGTAAACATTATTTCCACTTTTATATTTTACCGTAAAACCGGTTATCGCGGAATCACCATAGTTGGTAATGGTTCCTCCGATATTGATATTAATGGGCTGCATGGCAAAAGGAGGGTTGGTGAGAGATGTGAATTCAATATTAACAGGAGGCAATGGTCCCGGTGTAAACTCATAATAAGAATTATCAGATGAAGTCGAATTACTTCCTGAATGATGCGTAATACTCGGAGAGCCCTTTACCTGCAATGCAGAAGTGCTGGTAAATTGTAAACCAATCGCGAGTGTACTCTGTGAACACTTTGATCCCCTCATATCAACAAAGTAAATTTTATTCGTCGTTTCTTCTAACACGATGCCCCAAAATTCATAACATCCGTTTGTTGCAACCATATTAAAAACCACCCAATGCTGACGGTTCGGTGCGCTTCCAAAAGTTTTTGTAACAATGTTGTTATAGGTTGCTCCTGACACTTTAAGTCCCCATAACACCGCTGAGTTATCGGGAATGCGGATTGAAGGAATCCCTGAACGCAGGTACCGGGGCGGAGTTACAGCGGCAGTATCAAAAGTCAAAACTCCTGACGTTGATGCTTTATACTCTGTAAACGATGTTCCGTTAAAAACAAAAGTAAAAGGAATAGTCTGGTTCGCTGTCCATACAGGAGCTGACGCTAATCCTGCCTGGATGTTTGACCAACTTGCAGAAAGACCGCCGCCAACAGGAAACTCGCCGTCATTGTTTAGGTTTCCAGGATTTTGTCCGGCATTGACATGAGGATAATAATGATATTGTGCACTTGCCGCAAAAGAAAACACAAGAAACAAGTTTAAGAGAGTAATTATTTTTTTCATCTGAATGGATGTTTTTGAAATTAGTTAGTTGATCTGTTTTTTGAGTGGGCTAATGTAGATAATAATTTATTAGGAAGTTAGTACCGATATGTTAAAAATCGCTATTTTTGCTTCACTAAAATCATAGTACCATGAAAATATCTACTATTATCTTGTTGTCAGTTTGTATGTTGCGCGCTTTTTCGGGAAACGCTCAGGCTGTGCATGCCACCAGTGGTGCTTATTACATTACAGGTAGCAGTGACAGTACTCTCGTATCCCATGTTAGAATAATAAATACAGGTAGTGTTACGTTGATGGTTCAGGTATCGAGAGATCTTGTTTCATTAACCACCGGACATCAGGAACAATTTTGTTGGGGAATTACATGCTACAGTCCGGGAACACCAACCTCCACTCATGCTGAAACCATTCTGCCTGGAGATACAAATTCTACTTTTATCGGGTACCTGTATCCTCACGGCCATAACGGAACTTCCATTGTAAATTATTTATTCTTTGATGTAGCTGATCCAAGCGATACTGTTTCGGTTATGTTTACCTACGACTTTCCTACAGGCATTCGCGAATTGAGTGGAAAAGCCACCATCACCAATGCAAGTCCGAATCCTGCCGATGGTCTTACAAGTCTTTCCTATAATTTGAATTCAGCAAAAGATGCACGTTTAGTTATTTATAACGTTCTTGGTACCGCAGTGAAAGAAATCAAGTTGACTGACAAATCAAGTACATTGATTATTACTACCTCTGATCTAAAATCCGGTGTCTATTTTTATTCTTTGATTGCCGATGGAAAATCAGTTGCATCCAAGAAGTTAATCGTTGCTCACCGCTGATTCAACTGAAAGATTTTATTGAAAGCATCCCACAGAACGGGATGCTTTTTTTATTTGTAAGTTTGCTTCCCTTTTTAAAATAACAGCATGTCAAAAACTAAAATCAACCAGGAAGCATTAGATTATCATTCGCAGGGAAGACCTGGTAAAATTGAAGTTGTTCCAACAAAACCATACAGTTCTCAGCGCGATTTATCGCTCGCATATTCACCCGGTGTTGCGGAACCATGTTTACAGATTGCTGAAAATCCGGAAGACGTTTATAAGTACACTGCCAAAGGCAATCTCGTTGCCGTCATCTCGAATGGAACAGCCGTTCTCGGACTCGGTAACATCGGACCCGATGCTGCCAAACCGGTGATGGAAGGAAAAGGATTACTCTTTAAAATTTTTGCTGACATCGATGTATTCGACATTGAAATTGCCCAGACTAATGTGGATGATTTTGTAAAAACAGTGGTAGCTATTTCCCCTACATTCGGCGGCATCAACCTCGAAGACATCAAAGCGCCGGAGTGTTTTGAAATTGAACGCCGCCTGAAAGCTGAATTGAAAATTCCTGTGATGCACGATGATCAACACGGCACAGCCATTATTTCTGCCGCTGCTCTTCTGAATGCATTGGAAGTTGCGGGGAAAAAAATTGAGAAAGTAAAAATTGTCGTCAGCGGCGCCGGAGCTTCCGCCATTTCATGCGCCAAACTTTACCTCGCCCTCGGTGTAAAAAAAGAAAACATTGTAATGCTCGACAGTACAGGAGTGATCACTGCTGATCGACCTGATCTCGATGAGAACAAAAAACTTTTCGCGACATCTGCGAAGATGCATACACTCGAAGAAGCAATGAAAGGCGCAGATGTTTTCCTGGGATTATCGAAAGGAAATATCGTGACGAAGCAGATGGTTCAATCGATGGCGAAGAATGCCATTGTGTTTGCGCTGGCCAATCCCGATCCTGAAATTTCGTATGAAGAAGCAGCAGCTTCACGCGAAGACATCATCATTGCTACCGGCCGTTCCGATTATCCGAACCAGGTGAACAACGTACTTGGCTTTCCATATATTTTCCGCGGGGCACTGGATGTTCGCGCAACACAAATCAACGAAGCAATGAAACTCGCCGCTGTTCGCGCCATCGCGGAACTGGCGAAAGAACCGGTTCCGGAAATTGTGAACCTTGCTTACAACAAAAAGAATATTACGTTCGGTGTGGAATACATCATTCCAAAACCGCTTGATCCGCGACTCATCACAACGGTGGCTCCTGCTGTTGCGAAAGCGGCCATCGAATCAGGAGTTGCGCAGGCACCGATCACGAACTGGAACGGATACCTCGAAGAACTCAGCAAGCGACTCGGGCACGACAACAAACTCATTCGTATCGTTACGAGCAAGGCAAAACAAAATCCTCAACGAATTGTGTTCGCGGAAGCGGATACTTACAAAATTCTGAAAGCCGCGCAGATCGTGCGTGACGAAGGTATCGCCAAACCGATTCTGCTTGGTAACCTCGGAAAGATTAATCAACTGATTGAAGAAAATAATCTTGATCTCGGTGATACGGTGATCATCGATCCGCGTTTGGAAGAAGACAAGCGGCTGGAATTCGGCGAACTGTTTTTTCGTAAACGCAAACGCAGAGGCTTTACTTTGTATGAAGCGAAGAAGATCATGAACGAACGGAATTACTACGGCGCCATGATGGTTGAAACGGGTGAAGCCGATGCCATGATTTCAGGACTCACCAGGAAATACAGCGATACAATTCGTCCGGCGCTGCAGATCATCGGCACGCAGGACGATGTAAAAAAAGTTGCTGGCATGTACATTATGGTGACGAAAAGAGGTCCCGTTTTTTTCGCGGATACCACCATCAACGTAAATCCAACTGCGGAAGATCTTGTTGAAATTACGGTGCTCACTGCGTGGGCTGTTCAGCAGTTCAATGTAAAGCCGCGCATCGCATTACTTTCGTATTCAAACTTCGGAGCCAACGACGAAGAGAGCGCGAAAAAAATGCGCGATGCAGTTGCTATCCTTCATCAAAAATATCCGGGCATGATGGTAGACGGAGAAATGCAGGCGAACTTCGCTTTGAATCCGAACCTGTTGAGTGATAATTTTCCTTTCTGCGAATTTGCGGGCGAAGGCGCTAACACACTCATCTTCCCAAATCTTGATTCAGGAAATATTGCTTACAAGTTGTTACAGGAAATAGGCGCGGCGGAAGCGATCGGTCCAGTACTACTCGGATTGAAAAAACCAGTACACGTTTTACAACTCGGCAGTTCTGTCCGCGAAATAGTGAACATGGTGACGATTGCAGCGGTGGATGCACAGAGCAGAAAAGCGGGGAAATGATAAGGTGAGAATCGGTGTATGGGTGAACCGGAGAAAAATTCCACGACGATACACCTGTCTCCCATTCTCCGATTCCCCGATTTAAAACTTATTGGAATAAAATTTCCTCTCATAAATAAACCGCTCCCCCGATATTATCCATACTCGCTCCCGTCACACTTTTCAAACAGTTTACTTCTCCGCGCCAGCGAAGCACTCCGAGAAACGCGAAGATCAATGCTTCTTTGTAATTGATGATTTTTTTATCGGGGATGATGAGTTGAGCGTTGGTTAGTTGTTTTATTCTGGAGATGAGGAATTGATTGAATGTCCCTCCACCCGTTGAAAGAAGTTGGCAGTTGGCAGTCGGCCGTTGGCCGGAGCCGACAACAACTTTTGAAATTTGAGTGGCAATATGCTCGCAAAAAGTTCTGAGTTTGTCTTCGGTTGAAGCATCAAAAGAATTGATGAGCGGTAAAAAATCTTTTTCAATATCTTCTCTCCCTAATGATTTCGGAAAAGATTTCGTGTAATAGGAAAGATTGTTCAGTTGTTTCAGCAAAGATTCATTCACGTTTCCCTGTCGCGCGAATTTTCCATCTTCATCATATTCTTTTCCAAGTTGAGAAGAAAGATAATTCAACACCAAATTGCATGGACATACATCAAAAGCGATTATGCCTTCCCCCCTCTTCTCTTGTAGAGGGGCCGGGGGTGAGGCCACAGATGAAGTTATATTTGCAATCCCGCCGAGGTTCAGACAAAAATCGTATTCACTGAATAATATTTTATCACCGATCGGAACCAACGGTGCACCTTGTCCGCCCAGCGCTACATCTTTACTTCTGAAATCACATACAACGGAAAACCCGCTGGCAGCGCTGAGTGCGGCTCCATCGCCAATCTGCGACGTAAATTTATTTTGTGGCTGATGAAAAATGGTATGGCCGTGTGAAGAAACAAAATTTACAGACAATTTATTTCTATCAGTGAATTCTTTCACCAACCCGCCGATAAAATTCCCGTATTCAGCATTTGTTTTTGCAAATGTTATCGCTTCTTTTAAGTGAAGGATTGAAAGTTTTTCCTTCCATTCCTGGCTATAACCGACCGTCACTGCATTCCTGATTTCAAATTTCCAGTCGGCATCGTCTTTTGAAAAATAACAATACGCAAGATCAACGCCATCCAGCGATGTGCCCGACATGATACCGATGACTTTATATTCCTGCATCGGTTCCCTTATTTCCATACGGTTCCAGGGGTTCATTTAAAAGCGCGGGAATTGAAATATCTTCATCAATCAGATTCCAATGAATTCCATCACCAGACGGAGAAACTGTAAATTGATTGAGTTGCTCTTCAAATGCATTTGCCAATCGCTCAGAAATTTTCTTCACCTCGAAACGAAAAATCTTTCCGCCTTTCTCAACAATGAGAAAACCCGATTCTATTCTGACTGTCACTTTATTGGCCTTATCTTTTTCCATGAAATAAATTCCATTGTTCAATGATATAATCCAGATGAAGATAAATTAATTTTTTGACTTCTCTTTTATCCCTCGGTAAAAGTTTAAAACTAAAAGATTCTTCTATTTAGTACGCTTCAACATTTATCCAATATTTCGATTCCATTTCCGCCTTCTGAACATGAATATGAATTGGTTCGTTACCTTCATTTGAGTAAAAGAAGAATCTCCATCCGGAAATAAATAATATTGTTGGCATTGTAATTACTTTAACAAAAATAGGAAAGAAAAAAATAGCATCTACTCAATACAAAAAGTCCCTCGCTTTCACGAAGGACTTTCATTTATAATTTCAAATTTATAATTCCGCTTCTCACTCTTCTCCTGGTAAATTAGATTTTTTCGTCTGAGAAAATGGAACCGTTTGCGGAATGAAATCATCATCAGCTCCCGGCTTTCCGTAATCATACGGCCAACGATACACGGTTGGAATTTCTCCCGGCCAGTTACCGTGAAGATGTTCAACAGGAGCTGTCCACTCAATCGTATTTGACTTCCAGGGATTCTGAACGGCTTTCTTACCGCGATACATGCTGTAGAAAAAGTTAATCACGAAGATAATCTGAGCAAACGCTCCCAACAATGCAAACACACTGATCAGCGAATTGATGTTCACGATTCCTTCGAATCCTTCGTAAGCGGTATTCGCATAATATCTTCTTGGTACTCCCGCCAAACCGATGAAGTGCATCGGGAAGAACGTTCCATACACTGAGAGAATGGTCATCCAAAAATGTAGGTAGCCGAGTTTACGGTTCATCATTCTTCCGAACATTCGAGGGAACCAGTGATAGATTCCGGCAAACATTCCGAAGATGGCCGAACTTCCCATTACAATGTGGAAGTGGGCGACAACGAAATACGTGTCGTGAATATTAATATCAAGCGCTGAATCTCCGAGAATGATTCCCGTCAATCCACCCGATATAAAGAATGAAACCAAACCGATGGCGAATAAGATCGCCGGTGAAAACACAATATTTGCTTTCCATAACGTTGCGAGGTAGTTGAACACTTTAACAGCGGATGGAATCGCAACGAGCAGCGTAGTAAATACAAACACAGAACCGATGAACGGATTCATCCCTGTAATAAACATGTGATGCCCCCATACAACAAATGAAAGAAACGCGATCACGAGCATCGAACCGATCATCGCTTTGTAACCGAAGATTGGTTTACGTGATTGCGTGGCAATAATTTCAGATGCAAGACCTAATGCAGGCAACAATACAATGTAAACTTCCGGGTGCCCGAGAAACCAAAACAAGTGCTGGAACAGGATCGGGCTTCCACCGGAGTAATGCAACGGAGCGCCGTTGATGTAGATGTCTGACAAATAGAAACTGGTTCCGAAACTACGGTCAAATAAAAGTAGCAGGGCAGCAGCAAACAAAACCGGGAAAGAAAGTATTCCAAGGATCGCTGTTATCGTGAACGCCCACACAGTCAACGGAAGACGAGTCATACTCATTCCTTTTGTACGGAGGTTAATAACGGTTACTACGTAATTGATTCCTCCGAGTAGTGCAGAACCTATAAACAATACCATACTCACCAACCATAATGTCATTCCCAATCCGGATCCGGAGATGGCCTGAGGCAACGCACTCAAGGGTGGATAAATCGTCCATCCACCCGAAGCCGGACCTGTTTCAATAACAAGTGAAGCCGTCATCACCGCACATGAGGCGAAGAAGAACCAATACGATAACATGTTCAGGAAACCGGATGCCATGTCGCGCGCGCCTACCTGGAATGGAATGAGAAGATTACTGAAAGTACCTGACAAACCACCGGTAAGTACAAAGAACACCATGATGGTACCGTGTATGGTGACGAGGCCGAGATAAAAACCGGGATCTAATTTGCCTCCCTTAGCCCAATGACCCAGAATTTTTTCGAGGAAGGGAAACTTATGATCAGGCCATCCTAATTGAAGACGGAAGATCACGGACATAAACATGGCAAGCAAAGCCATGATAATAGCCGTGACTAAAAACTGCTTGGAGATCATTTTATGATCCTGGCTGAATACATACTTTGTCCAAAAGGTTTGATGATGCTCATGGTGATCATGCGCTCCGTGAGCTTCATCTTTACCGTGTGTATGATCTGACATTATTCTTTAATTTTAATTTCTGTTATAAACTAATTCCTTCTCTTACTATTATTTAGACGCGACTGCTTTGGATGTATCGGCAGCTGCGGGTGCAGAAGCTTCTTTCGGAAAAACAAGCGGCTGCTCTTTGTACCACTTTTTAAAATCCTCAGCGGGTTCTATCACCATATTCATTTTCATGTTGTAATGTGCCACTCCGCAAATTTTGTTGCACATCATCACATAATTAAACTTCGGATTTTTTGTGATGAGACGCATGCTGTCAGTTGTAATGGTGGGCTCCACAAAAAACTGGGTGGTCATTCCGGGAACACAGTTCATCTGCGCGCGCAGATGCGGGAAGTAAGCACTGTGGATCACATCACGCGAATGAAAAATAAAAAGGATCGGTGTGTTGACAGGCAAATGCAGATCACGCGTAATTTTATCATCATTTGATGCCGTATCTTTTACATCAACACCCAGCGGGTTTTCGTCCGTGATTAATCTGAAATTTGATCTCCCTAATGTGTTATCACCGCCTGAGTAGCGCGCTGTCCAGTCAAATTGTTTTCCATACACTTCTATGATCATAGCGTTTTTCGGAGCGGGACCCGTGATGTTGTTCCATACTTTCAACCCGTAAAAAATCATTCCTCCTAAAACAATCGTCGGGATGATCGTCCATACAAATTCAAGTGTGTGTTGAACGGGAAAGAAATACGCCATCTGTCCTTTTTTGTATTTGTACTTAAAGGCAAACCCAAAAAGTAAAATTTGTGTGATCACAAAAATGACAATGATCAACAGGAAGTTAAAATTAAGCAAGCCATCAATGATCACTCCGTGCTTAGAAGCGGAAACAGGCAGCAGATATTTTTTAGCATCGAGCGTGAAATAAACCATGCCGGCTAATCCAACAAACAGGAAGATCATCATCATCCATGCGTTGAATTTGTTATCGCTGTCGGTGATTTCTTCCTTATCATCACTCAGGACACCTACCAATTCGAGAATCCTCACCACTCTCACAATCGTGATGACGGCAAGAATTACTACGATCCAAACTAAAAGTGAAGTCATTTTATGTTATATGTTATTCGTTAATGGTTATACGACAAGAAACCTATACATTTTTCACTCTATGTTCCTTTGCCTCAATTATAATTCAAAATTTCAAATTTCTTAAATATGATGATGCAACGTTTCCTGTAACATCGGGTGATTCTTCGGAACCAAAGCCGCTTTTGAAAGTTCGCTGAGCGTTGACCAGATGAATAGTCCGAGATAGCCGATCATCGTTCCGAATTCAATGAAACCAAGATGCCAGAATCTTCCGACAGTTCCCGGCATTACCATGAGAAATACATCAATCCAATGGCCAAGGAAGATGATGATACCACCTACCCACAGGATGATCACTTGTCTTTTTGCATCACGTGTCATCAGCACCAGGAACGGAGCAATGAAGTTCACAAAGAAATTCCCGATCCACATTGATCTATAATTCTCCCAACGTACTTTGAAGTAAATAACTTCTTCTGGAAGGTTTGCATACCAGATCAACATGAATTGTGAGAACCAGAGATATGTCCAGAAGATGGAGAATGCAAACATGAATTTACCAACGTCATGCAAATGATCCTGGCGAACATGCTGCATGTATCCTTTCATCTTCAGGTACAGAACGAACATACACATCATGGCAAGTCCGCTAACAAATAACCCGATAAATGTATACCATCCGAACAAAGTAGAGAACCAGAGTGAATCAATCGACATCAGGAAATCCCAGGCAGATGTAGAAGACGTAACAGCAAACAGAATCAAAAATATCGCGCCCAATTTTACACTCCTTCTGTAGTGATCCAGGTTTCCGTCTACATCAGACTGGACTGATTCTTTCCTGAGCATCCAGTCAAAACCAACCCAGATAACAAAATAAAGAACCATCCTGATGATGTAGAAAGGCATGTTCAGAAATCCGCTTTTGCCGACAAGAATATGATCGTAGGCCGGATTTTTCGGATCGTAATATTCAGCATGCGTCCAGAAGTATAAATGGTCGTGACCAAAAATGAAAATGAGAATCATTCCGACCGCTCCGAATTTCAGAAACCCACCCATCGCCTCAGGAACACGGATGATACCTGTTGCCCATCCTGCCTGCGCTACATATTGCACAGCGACAAAGAAAGTTCCACACAATGCCATTGCAGTGAAATAAAAATTATTCTGAAGTAACACCGCCCAGGCGCGTGTTGTATCAGTCATGAAACCGACAACAATGGCAATCACACCGACTGCCATCATAATCATCGGAATCGTTTTGTTATTTTTTGTAAGCGTGTAGCTGGTATCCATCCTAAATATCTCTTACGATTTCTTTACTTCTTTTTTTGTTTTTACTTCAGCCGTTTTAGCTGTTGAATCAGCAGGTGATGCACTTCCGCCGGTCTGCAATGTCTGAACATACATGATCACTTTCCAGCGCTGCGAAGCACTTAACTGGGAAGCATGCTGACCCATCATGTTTTTTCCGAACTGGGTTGTATGAAACATTTTTCCTTCCGGAAGATTTTTTAATGCTTCGGAATTGTAAGCAGGCGGTTTAGGTCCATTGTGCTGTGCAACCAACCCGTCACCCATTCCTTTTTCTCCATGGCAATGAATGCAGTAATTGGCATACAATCTTTTACCTTCCGTCATGTTCACTTCCGTTCTCTCCAGCGGGTTACGCAATTCTTTTCCGGCAGCTTCATATCCTTCCGGAGTATTTGGATATGGATAAGGTAACCTGTCGAGGTCAGAATAAATTGCATTTCCGCGGGCGATTGTTCCTGCTACCGGCTGACGATTCGTACTGCTGTCGCTGAACAACGGGTTCGGTGAATTGGTTTCATAATCCGGCGAACGATACATGTCAGGCATGTATTCATAACCCGGTTTTTTCGGATCGTCGTTCGTACATGAAGGAAGAATCACGATCCAAGATCCAAGAATCAAGAAGCAAACGGCGATGTTGAATTTTATTATCTTCATTATTCAATATTCATTATTCAATATTCAATTTTTAATCACTTGTTGTGACTTCAATAATACTTCAGAAGCGCCCACTGATTTCAGACGGCTTACTGCTTCATCCACTTTGCTTTCATTCATTACATCCACATGCAAAACAAATTTATCATCCGTGATGCGAATGTGCGGAATAGGTGCCGTTACACCGGGAAGAATTTTACTTCTCAGTAAAAACGTAAGCGCCATTCCATGTGCCGCGCAGAAAACAGTTGATTCAAATGTAACAGGAATAAAGGCAGGAAGGTTCATGTAAAACATGAAGTTCGGTTTACCACCGATGTTGATGTGCCAGTCGTGTACCATCATGTACCACGTCATCCACAAAGCAAGCGTGGTGCCCGTCATTCCATAAAGGAAAGAACAGATGGAGATACGTGTTCGAGGAATTCCCAATAGCGGATCGAGACCGTGAATCGGGAATGGGCTTTGCACGTCTTTCAACTCAATCCCTTTTTCTCTCAGCAACGGAATTGCTTTCAGTAATATTTCTTCGTCGTCGAAGACACCGTAAATTCTCTTAGCCATTTTTTTAAGTAATAAGTACTATATAATAAGTAATAATGAAGTAATTAAACTGAACTCCGTTTATTCATTTTTACTTATTCCTTATTCATTTTTTATCTTGCAATTTTCAATCTTCAATAGTATCTACCCGAATTAATAGTCTCCTTTTTTCTTGTATTGATTTCCTGTTTTCTTCAGAATCGCTTTCAACTCATTCAACGCGATTACCGGGAACACACGCGAGAAAATGAGGAAGCAGGTAAAGAACAAACCAATGGTTCCAACAAATATTCCGACTTCGATAAATGTAGGTGAGTACATAGACCAGCTTGATGGAAGATAATCTCTGTGAACAGATGTAACAATGATCACGAAACGCTCGAACCACATTCCAATGTTTACAAAAATGGAAATGATAAACGTCGCCAGCACACTCGTTCTGATTTTCTTAAACCAGAAAAGCTGCGGAGTGATTACGTTACACGTCATCATGCTCCAGTATGCCCACCAATATGGACCGAAGGCCCTGTTCATGAACGCATACGATTCGTATTGATTTCCTGAATACCAGGCGATGAAAAATTCAGTGATGTACGCGACACCAACGATGGAACCGGTGAGGATGATTACTTTATTCATCAACTCAATGTGTTGTATCGTGATGTATTGTTCGAGTGATAATGTTTTTCTTGCGACAATCATCAGTGTCAATACCATCGCGAAACCAGAAAAGATTGCACCGGCAACAAAGTATGGCGGGAAGATGGTGGTGTGCCAACCCGGAACGATGGACGTGGCGAAGTCGAAGGATACAATCGTGTGAACGGAAAGTACGAGTGGAGTTGAAAGTCCGGCCAGTACCAACGATACTTCCTAAAAACGTT
>JAYVZS010000127.1:0-8728 GCA_043783155.1 Bacteroidota bacterium
CGACATCACAAATGGTAAGCGGTTTTTGAGAAAGCGTTTGCCAGCGTCCTGTTAAACCGGTTATTGCTTTTACATTTTTCAACGCAGTGAAAACATGATCATCGGAAATCTTCATCCCACTTTTTCGAAGCAGAAGAATGGACTGTATGACGGTGAGAATATTTTTCTGCTGGTAATTTCCCGTGAGATCGAGTTCCAGGTTTTCAAAAATCAGTTCGTCATGGTTGAAGATATTAAGAGAAAGAAATTTCTTCTCCTGCTTCGACACTTTTTTAGAATGAAGTTGTTCGTCGGCAAATGAAATTTTCGCATTCGCTTCTTTTGCTTTCTCTCTGAAAATAGTTTCCACTTCGGGTTGCTTCTCCCCGATCACGACAGGAATATTATTTTTGATGATACCTGCTTTTTCTTTTGCGATTTTTTCAAGTGTATCTCCAAGCAGATTCATGTGATCCAAGCCGATGTTCGTGATGACAGATAAAAGAGGTGTAATCACATTCGTGGAATCGAGTCGCCCACCCAAACCGGTTTCAATTACGGCAATGTCCACTTCCTCTTTTGCAAAATAATCGAATGCCAGCCCGACTGTCCATTCAAAAAAAGATGGCTGGATGTTTTCGAATGCGATGCGATGTTGCTCCACAAAATCCGTCACCGCATTTTCCGGAATCATGTGACCATTGATGCGGATGCGTTCACGAAAATCTTTCAGGTGTGGAGACGTGTACAAACCGGTTTTGTACCCTGCCGTTTGAAGTATTGCGGCCAGCATGTGCGAGGTGGATCCTTTTCCATTGGTACCGGCCACATGAATCGATTTGAATTTATTTTCGGGATGATGCAAGAGTTCGCAAATCGCAATCGTGTTTTTCAAATCCGCCTTGTACGCTGCCGCGCCGACGCGATGAAACATCGGGAGTTGGGTGTAGAGGTAGCGGAGGGTTTGGTGGTATCGCATTGAGGAATTGCGGATTTCGGATTTGAAATTTCGGATTGCAGGACGGTGATAAAATTAATCTTTTTACCCTTTTGAAAATAAATAAAAGATAGTTTGAAAATCAGTGAAGCAAACTACCGTGGACGTCATTCTGGAAGAATCTTGTCATTTAGATGTTGTGAATTTCAAATAAAGCCTGAAAGAACTTCAGCGCACAGGCTTTTAATAAACAAGATGTTTCCAACATGACGCTGTTTAGGTTACAAACAGCGTCATGTTTTTCTTGACAATTATAAACTTTTTGACTACATTATAGTCATCCGATTTGACAGTATTACAATCAATAAAAATCCGTACTGAAAAATGATTCTCGATAACAAACGAACCATCGTCCACATGGACCTCGACAGTTTCTTCGTATCGGTTTCACGACTGATGAATCCGAAACTGATCGGCGTACCCGTACTCGTGGGCGGCAACAGCGACCGTGGCGTAGTAGCGGCATGCAGTTACGAAGCACGTGCCTTCGGCATTCACTCTGCCATGCCAATGAAAATCGCACGGCGATTATGTCCGGAAGCCGTGATCGTCCGCGGCGATTACGATGAATACAGCAAACGTTCGGACGAAGTCACAGAGATTATCCGAGAAGGCGCACCCGTATACGAACGTTCTTCCATCGATGAATTTTACATCGACATCTCCGGGATGGACCGCTTTTTCGGCTGCTATACCTGGGCAACGGAGTTGCGAAAAAAAATAAGAACAGAAACAGGACTTCCGATTTCTTTTGGCATGTCTCAAAACAAAACAGTTTCAAAAATTGCCACCGATGAAGCGAAGCCCGACAACCAGATGAAAATAGATTTCGGCACGGAGAAAGATTTTCTGGGTCCGCTCTCCATCAAAAAAATTCCGATGATCGGTGAGAAAACATACCACCTGCTGCGAAACATGGGAATTGAAAAAGTGTACACGCTTCAGCAAATGCCGGTGGAACTGATGCAAAATGTACTGGGTGAAAACGGAACTTCCATCTGGAAAAAAGCGAACGGCATCGATAATTCTCCTGTTGAACCTTACAACGAACGCAAAAGCATTTCGAGTGAAGAAACGTTTGACAAAGACACCACCGATGTCACGATGCTGAAATCACTGCTCATCCAGATGACGGAGAAGTTAGCTTTTCAATTGCGCAGTGAAGTAAAACTGACGTCGTGCGTCACCGTGAAAATACGGTACTCGAATTTCGACACGCATACGATGCAATGCCGTATCCCGTACACATCATCCGACCACACACTGATCGCACGCGTAAAAGAATTGTTTGAAAAACTGTACAGCCGCAGAATGTTGATCCGATTGGTCGGCGTCAAATTCAGCTACCTCGTTGGCGGCGGACAACAAATTAATTTGTTTGAAGACTCGGAACAAATCATCCGTCTTTACCAGGCGATGGATAAAATGAGAAGAGTGTATGGCGCTCATGCCATCGAGCGCGCTGTCGGCAGCAATTATTCTCTTCGCACGTTTAACCCGTTCAACGGAATCGCCACGACACAGGCAGGAACTCTTCCGAAAGAAAATGCCGCCTGCGAATACATGCTTTTATTGAGTCCGCCGACAGCAATTAAAAATGACGTGTGGGATATAAAAAAAGAATTTCACCGTAGACATAATCACAGCCAGGCTGCGAGATCGGCTCCGCACATTACGCTGGCGAATTTCTGGCTGGATGATAAACACGAAGATGATCTCGTCAGGAAAATCGATGAAGTAAATAACCATCAGTCGCCCGTAGAAGTGTTGTTGGAAAACTTCGGGCATTTCAGAACGCATACTATCTATATAGATGTGGCGAATGCTGCAGGCATCATCAAACTGGTAAAATCGCTGAAAGAAAAATTAGGATTACACAGCAGCCAGTCTTTCTTCCCGATGAAACCACACATGACGATTGCGCGGGGATTAAGAGAAGAGCAATTCAAAAAAGCATTCCCTGATTTTGAGCAGCATGAATTCCACGCATCGTTTATTTCCGACAGCATGTTGCTGATGAAAAAAGAAAGCCGTGATGCTAAATACCGGGTGATAAAAGAATTTGATTTCCGCTGTGTGGAAAACACGGAAACTAGGTTACCCGGAATTTTAATTATGTAATTTATTACAGATCGTTCTTTGAAATAATTAAGCAAATCTTATCGCTTAAATAGATTCAGATATTCTTCAAATACAAAAATTCGATTTCGCTTATAACCAGTCTGCTCACGCAAGATGCCGAGTTTTTCGAAATCTCTGATTATGCCATTGGCTGTCGGAGCTGTTATTTTCAGATCTTCCTGTAAATCAATAGCTGTTATTACCGGCCTTTTATATAAATAAATTATCAGTTCTTTCGCTAATGGAAGTTTTTTTCCAAGTGTGATTATTTTTTCGTCTTCAATTTCCGCTCTTAATCTTAAGATTTCTTTAAACGCATCTATGGCCTTCTTACTTGTTTCTACAACAGCTACCAGGAAAAATTTAATCCATTGCGTTAAATCATTTTTTGTTCTGACTCCCGTAAGGTTATCGTAATAAAGAGATTTATGTTTTTCAAAAAAATCCGACAGATACAAGGTTGGTTTATGTAAAATATTAAACTGAACCAGGTATAGAGTAATCATTAATCTTCCCAAACGTCCGTTACCATCAAGAAACGGGTGAATCGTTTCAAACTGATAATGTGCGATTGCAATGCGAATCAAATGAGGAACATGAATACCATCATTATTAATAAAATTTTCGAGATCACTCATCAGTTTATTCACCATGTGATGAGGTGGGGGGATAAATACGGCATCTTTTATGGAACTACCCCCAATCCAATTCTGGCTTTTCCTGAAATTACCCGGCTGTTTATATTTCCCTCTTACTCCTTGCAATAAAATTTCGTGCGTCTTCCGGAATAAACGACTTGAGAGGGGCAATTTTTCCAACTGCCTGACCGAAAAATTAAGTGCTTCAATATAATTCTGAACTTCTCTCCAATCGTCACGTTTCTCAGGGTTGATATCACGTTCCTTTAATACCACTTCTTCCATCTGAGTCTGTGTGCCCTCAATTAAATTTGACTTTGTCGCCTCTTTAACAATGTGCATACGAATGAAAATGTTTACATCAGGCACTATAAGAGAGAAGGCTTCCAATGAACCTAACCTAAGATTTGCTTCTTCAAGTAAAGTTTGAATGCCGGGATTGCTTAATATCCATTCTCTATTAATAAGTTCCGGTATGAAACTTTTGTAGTCCAATTGAGTGACTTGTCTACCGGATTTAAATTCTTTTATATTCATGTGATTAATGAATCGGATTCGGCAAACTTAAACATAAAATATCATATTTAAAGAAAACTCATTTCCTTTTAATATGAAAAACCATGATAAAAGATGGATGTCTTTGCATTTATACTAAAAATTAAAAAAAAATAACATGTACCTGAACTGTCACTCTTATTATTCTTTCAAATACGGAACGATGAGTCCCGAACAACTGTTGCAGGAAGCGCAGCAGAAAGGGGTTTCATCGCTTGCACTCTCCGATATTAACAATACGTCGGGCATTCTCGATTTTTTCCGAAAGGCATCCGGTTTTCATATCAAACCGGTAGCAGGGATTGACTTTCGAAACAACACTGAACAACATTTTATCGGCGTCGCAAAAAACATCGATGGCTTTCGTGAGCTGAATGATTTATTATCTCTCCGCCTCAAAGACAAAAAAGAAATCGACAGCCGCGCTCCGAAATTTGATCATGCATTTATTATCTATCCGTTCAATCACGCGCCTCGTCAGCTCAGCGAGAATGAATTCATCGGAATTAAATATTCTGATTTTAACAAACTGATTTTTTCAGATATACGATTTCTCAGAAATAAATTAGTCGTTCTTCAACCTGTCACGTTCCTGGAAAAAGATTACAGGGAGATTGATAACCGGAAAGTAACATTCGATCACCGGCATATTCACCATGCACACCGGTTGCTGCGAGCAATCGATCACAACACCCTGTTGAGTAAATTACCCGAAGAAGATGTGGCAGATCCAAATGAAATTATGCTGCCGGAAAAAAATCTTCGGAATATTTTTTCTGAATATTCAGGTGCCATTGAAAACACAATCCGCATTCTTGGTGAGTGTCACATTGATTTCGGATTTGAACAAAATAAAAACAAAAAATTTTTTTACGGTAGTCTTGATGAGGACAAAAAACAACTGCTTGCAGCATGTGAGAAAGGAATGACCTATCGATATGGAAATCCTGATGAACAAATAATGCAACGTTTCGAAAAAGAAATAGCTGTAATTACCGAAATGAATTTCACCGCTTACTTTCTCATCAACCGGGACATTGTCAATTACGCGCAGCATAGGAATTTTTTTTATGTTGGCCGGGGAAGCGGTGCCAACAGCATGGTGGCTTATTTACTTCGTATCACCGATGTAGATCCGATTGATCTCGATTTATACTTTGAGCGTTTTATCAATACCTCCAGGAAAAATCCGCCTGACTTTGACATTGACTTCTCTTCGAATGAACGCAATGACATCATCACTTACATTTTTAAAACACATGGTGAAAAATATACAGCATTACTGGCGACATACAGCACGTTGCAGGAAAATGCCGTAACACGCGAACTCGGGAAAGTATATGGTCTGCCGAAAAATGAAATAGACTTTTTGCTGGACAATCGTTCAGCCGGCGTGAGACCTGATAACATCGACAAAAAAATCCGGGTATACGGAGAGTATCTCAAAGATTTTCCCAGTCACCTCAGCATTCATTCGGGCGGCATTTTAATTTCTGAAAAGCCGATCCATTATTACACGGCGACTTCACTTCCGCCGAAAAATTATCCGCTCACTCAATTCAGCATGCTCGAAGCGGAAGACGTCGGGTTATACAAATTTGATATTCTCGCGCAACGCGGATTAGGAAAAATAAAAGATTCAGTTGAACTCATAAAACAAAATCAACATGTTAACATTGATATTCATGATGTACACCGGTTTAAGGAAGACGAAAAAGTAAGAAAGAACCTGGAGAGCGCAAATCTCATGGGTTGTTTTTATGTTGAATCGCCGGCAATGCGGATGTTGCTATCGAAACTGCATGCAACCACCTACCGTGATTTGGTTGCAGCGAGTTCCATTATCCGACCCGGTGTAGCGCAGTCGGGAATGATGCGCGAATACATTTTGCGCTTTCACGATAAGAAGCGCAGAGTGTATCCGAATAAACTGATGGAAGAATTACTCAGTGAAACATTTGGCGTAATGGTATACCAGGAAGATGTGATTAAGGTAGCGCATCATTTCGCGAAACTCTCGCTGGCAGAATCGGATAAACTGAGAAGAGGTATGGGTGGTAAATACCGCGGGCGACAGGAATTTTGGGACGTGAAAGAACAATTTTTTTACAACTGCCGAGAACAAGGGTACGATGAAAAAATTATCAGCGACATCTGGATGCAGATGGAAAGTTTCGGCGGGTACGCTTTTTCAAAAGGTCACAGCGCATCGTACGCCGTGGAAAGTTACCAGTGCATGTTCCTCAAAGCATATTACCCGCTGGAATACATGACAGCCGTGATCAACAACGGTGGAGGATTTTACGGGATTGAATTTTATGTCCACGAAACACGGATGTGCGGAGGAAAAATTCACGCGCCGGATATCAACAGGAGCAAATCCCTCACAGAAATATATGACGACAACATTTATCTCGGTTTTAACCTCATCGCTGAACTTGAAAAAAATGTAACCGAAGAAATTTTAACCGAACGAAACTGCAACGGAGTATTTTCTTCGCTTGAAAATTTCATGAGCCGTATTTCCATTGCTGTTGAGCAACTGCGGATTCTCGTTCGCATCGGTGCGTTCAGGTTTACAGGAAGAACGAAAAAACAGTTGCTTTGGGATATTCATTCCATCATCGGTGCGAATAAAAAAACAGAAACCCGGAACGAATTGTTTGAAGTGAGTAATAAAAAATTTGACCTGCCTGAATTGCTGCATGGAAAATTTGATGATGCATTTGATGAGATCGAGATTTTGGGATTTCCGCTTTGTTCGCCGTTTGATTTACTGACGCCGGATAGTCATGCTGAGCGGAGTCGAAGCATGAAGCTCATGCCTCCCACTCCCTTCAACTCCGCTCAGGGGGACCTTGCGCAGACCAAAACTTTCTGCGAACAGGCTGCTGATTTTAAAAATCATCCCGGAAAAATTATTTCCATTGTTGGTTACGCTGTTACACGGAAAAGAACGAGTACAAAGAAAGGAGAAGCGATGGCCTTCGGAACTTTTCTTGACAAAGACGGACACTGGATTGACACAACACATTTTCCCGATGTATTAAAAAAATTTCCATTCAGGGGAAAAGGATGTTATCGCATTACCGGTAAAGTGGTGGAAGAGTTCGGGTTTTATAGTCTTGATGTAACAGCGATGGAGCGATTAGAGTATCGGTTGAAGTACGAAGAAGAAAAAAAATCGACAATGACTATTTCTTAAGGTTCTAACACCTCTAATAATTCTGAAAAATCTTCCAGCCGTTTTACATTTTCCGGAAAAGGATGATACGCGGAAGCCACGCGCTGCCCTGAAACATAAATTTGTTTGTCAGGAAATTCGCCGCTTAAAAGTTGAAGGAAACCCATCGTATTGTCGGTGGAAGGATAAGAGGTGAGTGATGTAAGGAGACAATCCGGATTCGTTTTGTCAACGACAGGTTTTAAATTACTGAACGGAATATTTTGTCCGAGGTAAATGGTTTTATGATGTCTTGATTTCACGAGGTAATTAGCGAAGAGTACCATCAGTTCATGCAATTCACGCTCGGGAAGAAAAATCAAAAACTTTTTTGTTTCCGAATGATGGTCAGGGATAATGGCGTCGGTCGCGACAATAATTTTATGACGGATAATGTTGGAAACATAGTGTTCGTTGGCAGGATCAATGGCCTTGGTGAGCCACAGCATACCGATTTTTTTCAGGAAGGGCATGATGACCTGCATCATCGCGTTTTCAAAACCAAGATCAATGATACAAGTGGTGACAAGGTGTTCAAACTTCTCCACTTCCAGTTCCAGCATAGCGGCAACCATTTCCGTTACGCGGTGCTCATAGGTTTCACCGCGTCTTGAAATGGAAAGGATGTTATCCACCATTTCTTCGTAACTCATCTGTGAAATTTTGGAAATGCGGTAGCGATGCTTGCAGAGATATGCAACGTTCAACAGCAATCGTACATCTTCATCGTTGTAATAACGGATATTAGTAGCAGTCCGTTTGGGTTGAATAATCTTATAGCGCTGCTCCCACACACGAATCGTATGTGCCTTGATGCCCGACAACTCTTCTAAATCCTTTATCTGGTAAGTACCCACTTGCTGGTATTAATAAGTTGCAAAGTATACTAAAATGAAAGGGGAGTAAGTGGTGTTGCATGAAAGATTTCAACAGGTAAAATTCAAAAAAGTTGATGAGGGAATCTCAAATACCATCATACTAAAGTATTAGGCGATAGCATCAACAGGTGCTGAACGATGCCGTTCAGCAAACACCACTTCTCATTATTTGCTTTCGCGGATCCTCTTCTGATTATTTACTGACCTTGCTTCCTGCGCAAGCATTGATTTTCATTTTGAAAAATAAACATCTCCGCCGCAGAGCAGCGGAGTATTTGATGGGAATTCTTTCCGATCGCCCCAAGGGGCGGGGAATAATTCCCATCAGATCCCGATA
>JAYVZS010000128.1:0-8611 GCA_043783155.1 Bacteroidota bacterium
TAAATCTTACATCTCCTTTTGATACAACTATTATTCTGAGGAGAGGGCTCCGAATGCGATCTCCCTCCCACACTACCTCTCGCGGAATAACGGGTCGTAACATCAGTCTATTAACAGGATTGGACAACACGATGATTCAAAACGGCCTTGATTTCCTTTACAGGCAAAACGACTATTACGCATTAGATGACGGGTTTTCCGGAAATACATCCGTTTCAATTGCAAACTTAAACGATGTACTGATGTTCGTTTGTATTTACACGCCATAAAAGTTCTCAGGAAGGCCGATTAGATATATGAGGATGAAAAAAGGAAATTGAAGTTACTTTCAATTTCTTTTTTTCATTTAAATCTGATTGATAAAAATATTTTCAATGAAGAATGAAGGCTATTCTCTGCGCGAAACAAAAAAAAATTATCACTACTGTCCGACAAAAAAGATACTCACCTCTTGAAACATCTATCGATAGCAGGGATTAGCCCCTCTCCCTCGGAGAGGGATTGGGGTGAGGTCAATAAGGCAGAAATTGATGGTGACGGCATATTCAAAGCGACAAAAAATATTTCCCGGACAATAGTGAAAAATTATAATTTCCTGAGTACGTTCTTCTGATTTGAATTCTGGTGAGTATGAAATAACAGGGCCCGCTATTAATAAAAAAGAGGCCACCTGATTCAGGCGACCTCTTCACTTTCAATTTATACTATAGCTTATTTAGCACTCGTTTTTTCATTCACAAAACCCACCACTTTAAATTCAGTTCGGCGGTTTTGCTGATGCTCTTCCTCGGTACAATCCACTCCGTTCTTGCAGCGATTCACTAACATCGTCTCACCATATCCTTTGGCAGTCATACGATTTTTAGTGATGCCATGGCTGATGAGGTAACTCACGGCCGCTTCAGCACGTTTCTGAGACAACACCATATTGTACTGATCGTCAGCCCTTGAATCAGTATGAGAGCTGAGTTCTATTTTTATGTCAGCATTTTCTTTCATGATGGTTACGAGTTTGTTCAACCCTTCAGCTGCATCCGGACGAATTGCCCATTTATCAAGGTCATAGTATATATTCTCAAGAACGATTGGTTTGTTCACGATAATACGCTCCATTTCGAGTTTCAGCTTCACATACATGTTCTCGCTTCTGTTCTTACCTTTAGTCGAAACTTTTTCAGTATTTGTAAAATAGTTATCCCTGCTTCCTACCACTGAAAAGTCGCTGTTTTGCTCAAGCATAAACATGAATTTTCCATCATCACCGGTTATGGTCTGGAGTTTCTGTCCGGTTGTTTCATTGGTTAACTCAACCAATACTCCGCTCAATGGTTGCTGGGAAATTTTCTCTACGGCAATTCCTTCCAGCGTGAAAAACAATTTTGTAAATCCATAGATATTATCCTGTGTAGTGTTGTTGCTGTTCCGGTTCGACGAGAAATAACCTTCTGAAGCACTGTCGTTCATCACCACTCCAAAATCATCATAGCTTGTGTTGATCGGGTAACGCATGTTCTCCGCATCTGTCCACTGGTTGTTCTTATTCACAGAATAAAAAATATCCAGGCCTCCGAGGTTGGTATGACCTTCACTTGAGAAATAAAGAATGCTGTCATGGTAAATGGTCGGGAACATATCATTGTACGGTGTGTTAACCGCTGGTCCGAGATTTACAGGAGTGCCCCATTTTCCATTATCCATTTTTGTCATGTAGATATCTGTTCCTCCCAATCCACCCGGCATATCACTTACGAAATACATGGTCTTACCATCCTTGGTCAAAGAAGGATGACCAGTGCTGTAGTTATCTGAATTATACGGAAACTCTTCCGTTTTTTTCCATGTGCTGTCCTTGAAAACCGCCTTATACATTTTCAGGTTCACTACATCAGAGTCGCTTTTCTTTACTTTTTTCTTCGAATAATTATTACGCGTGAAGTACATCACGGTATCTCCGCCGAAAGCGCAGGGTCCGTCATGATAGATACCATTCACATCTCCTTTGATAGGTTCAGGTGAACTGAAGTTTCCTTTGCTGTCAGGTTTTGAATAATACAAATCGAGATATGGCTGACCTGTCCATGGGTAAGTTTTCGACTTCGCGCTTTTTCCGCTGGCACGATCACTCACGAAAATAAGTCCGTCTTTAAAATATTGCGGTGAAAAGTTAGTTTGTCCTGTATTGACTCCGATTGAATTAATCGTATACAAAGCCGAATCTTTCCGGTACTCGGTTACACTGTCGCAACTCGCTCTTAATTTTTTAGCGCTTGCATCATTCGGCTGATCTTTCAGATAATTGTCGTACCAGGTAGCTGCCTGTGTGTATTTTCCATTACGCATCAGCAACTGCGCATATCTCAGTTTATGAATCGGCTCGCATTCTTTCATCTGTACAACCTTCGCATACGCATCTTCCGCTTTCTGCACATTATTAGTGAGGCGATAACTTTCGGCTAATTTAATATCCGCTTCCGGAAAATCTTTTTTGCCTAACGCTTTCTGGTATTCTACAATGGCGTCGGTGTAAGCGAGACTGTTAAACATCCTGTTACCCTGTCTTACATGGTAAGAGGCGCAACCGCTCAATAACAGTACTGCAACGGCCTGCAGAAGTAAAAAATTTTTATAGTGGTGTTTCATCGTGTGTTTGATGTTTCTGGTTTGGTGTTTTGAGAGAATTTATTCGTTCATTGATTGAGTGGTCATTGGTTTATTGATTCATTGCACTGTTAAAACACGCACTGCAATCACTGATTATACAATCCTTCAATTAAAAATATCTCGGCGTTTTCATTTTCATAATATCATAACCGAAATCATAACCGATCATAATCTCATGAGAACCTGAAGAATAATTTTTAACATCTGTGGTGGTGAAGTCATAGCTATATCCTAATCTCCATTGTTTAGTAAACTGAAATTCCACCATCGCTACAAAGCTATCGCCTGTTCTGAATGAACCTCCAACCCAAAGCACGTTCGCAAAAAGGAAATTTAGATTTAAGTCCGTTTGAACAGGAGCATTACCCACATATTTTACCAGCACGCTTGGCTTCGCTACCACGTCATCACTGATTGGAATAGCAATTCCGGCAGTTGCATAATAATGTCGCACCTGGTGAGGAACTAAATCTCCTTTGTTGATGGTAAGCGATTCCGTTGGCGTATAAGCGATAATAGTAGGAACGGATAATCCTGCATAAAATGTATTGGAATATAAAAACAATCCGGCGCCGATATTTGGCTGAAAGCCCGACTTGTTTTCGCCAAACACAGGATCTTGAATGTCCCAGTCTTTCAAATCAGTATTCTTGATACTATAAAATTGTCCTCCTGCTTTGATACCCATTCCCAATTTCAACTTTTCAGTGACCTTGAGGTGATACGCTAAGCTCAGGTGAGCTTCGGTACGATCCGTTACTGCGATATGATCGTGGCTGACAGTAACTCCCCATCCAAGGTTTTTCAATCCCCACGGACCATGCAGGGTAGCAACTTGAGTCTCCGGCGTTCCTTTAAACCCGACCCATTGCTTGCGGTACAGGAGCGTTGCCATCATATAATCTTTACTTCCCGCATAAGCCGGATTCAGGAGCAACTGGTTGAACATATACTGGCTCACCAAGATGTCCTGTTGTGCTTTCACCTGCTGAAATGCTGTAAGGAAGAAAATAATCGTCAGAATCTTTTTCATTGACTGTGTTTTTATTTCTTGTTTTTTTTTGTTATATAGTTTTATATACTCAACAGTTAATCTTCAACTGTCGGTTCAAACTATCTTCTTAAATCAACATACGTATTTCTTGTTGAAGGGCTGAGATTACTGTTCTTGATTTCGAGAATCACAAAGTATGTTCCTTCCGGCAACGGATCTCCACTGTTGTTCTGACCAATCCAGTCGGCCAGGTTATCAGATTGATTTTGATAATTGTCTTTTGAGTAAACCAGGTTACCCCAACGGTTGAATACTTTGAATGAATTGACAGGATATTTTTCTATACCATGTATTACATAAGCAGGATTGAACAAATCACCATTCGGGCTAAATGCTGTAGGTAATTCAAGTTCACTGAAACAACTTCCGTCATCCTTATAGGTTACGTCAACTGAATCGCTGTTTACACAGGCGCCGTTCATAACAGTCCATACTAATATATTTATACCAAGAGCAGGATGAAGAATTGCATTTGATGAATTTGGATTATCGATGGTTGCTCCCACTCCGCTATATATTGTCCATACACCGCTTCCAACAACCGGTCTCGATCCGTCAAGCGTATATTTATCAGACAATACTTTACAGATCGTTGTGTCAGATCCTGCATCCGCTGTAACCGGTGATGATGAAAGAATAGTGACACGCGCACTGTCTCTGCATATTCCATTTGTGACAGTCCACATGAATGTATTATTTCCCAATGTAAGTCCTGACACGGTCGCTGTCGCAGTAGTTGTATTAGGAGTGAAAGTACCTGTACCGGATAGAATTGTCCATACGCCTGTATAACCCGGGTTCAAGGTTGCAGTCATTACATAACTGTTGCCGCACGTGCTGTCATTCGATCCTGCGTTTGCCGGAAAGTTTGTAACCGTTACGTTATCACTTGCTGTACAAACTCCATTCGTTATTGTCCACTGGAATATATTATTTCCGACAAGTAAATTAGTTATAGTCGCGGCAGTGTCGTGAAGGTTAGAGAAGTTAGCTCCACCTGAAACTGTTGACCATGTTCCTATATAACCAGAAATTAATGTAGCGGCAAGAGTCGCTGTATTCAAACATGCATCCTGATCAGGTCCTGCATTCGCAGTTACTGCTGCAGAAACATCAATTGATACAATCGCACTGTCGTGACATGTTCCATTAGTAATCGACCATCGGAAAATACTTATTCCGATCGGAAGATTCGATATCGTTGTTACCGGATTTGTAATATTCGTTATTACCGGCGCTCCTCCACCCGAAACATGTGTCCATGTTCCTGCATAACCAGGAGCAAGCGTTGCCTGCATCGTTGTATTCGTTACACAAATAGTTTGGTTTGGTCCGGGGTTCGCGATAGCAGGATCATAATTAACAGTGTCTCTTGTGTTCGCTGAACAAACTCCGTTTCCGATTGTCCATTGGAATATATTTGTTCCTGATGTCATTCCTGTAACCTGTGTCAATGGATTTGCAGACGGGTTGAAGTTTCCTGAACCTGAAACAACCGTCCATGCTCCAGTATAACCGGCAACAGTTGTCGCTGTAAGATTTGCTGTATCAGGACAAACAGTCTGACCAGAACCACCTGTAACAGTAACAGGCGCGAAGGCCGTAATAGTTGCTCTGCTGCTATCGAAACAAGATCCGTTTGTTATATACCATTGGAATACATTCGGTCCTACTCCCAAACCGGTAACTACGATTGTCGCATTGGTATCAGGAGGAACAATTGTTCCTGAACCTGAAATCAATGTCCATGTTCCATGGAATCCGGCGATAGCAGTAGCGAACAATGTTGTTGAATCACCGCAAACGTTGTGATTTCCACCGGCATTCGCAAAGAACGGGGCATAATCAATTGTTACAGTTGAACTATCACTACAGGTACCGTTGGTAAGTGTCCACTGGAATACATTCGCTCCAGGAGTCATGTTGTTAACGGTTGAAGCGGTATCATGAATATTAGAGAAAGTAGCACTACCGGAAAGAACAGTCCATGTTCCGACATAACCTGAAATTCCGTTCGCGTCAAGCGCTGCAGAGTCTCTGCAAACTGATTGCGGAGGTCCTGCAATAGCAACGATCGGCGCATACGCTGTGATCGCGACAGTATTACTGTCAGAACAAGTTCCGTTTGTAATCGTCCACTGGAAAACATTGGTGGTATAACTCAAGGCATCTACCTGCGCATTTGGATTTGTATTTTGTCCCACACCGAATGTTCCTGAACCGGAAAGCACTGTCCAGATTCCTGTATAACCCGCAGGCAGTGTTGCCGCCATAGTAGTTGAGTTACCGCATACACTCTGTGCCGGACCAGGCGTGAAAACAAGCGGCGCCGGCTGATTGATCGTAATGAAAATTGTATAACTACACGAATTAGAGTCCGTCACGATACAACTATATGTACCTGCTCCAAGACTGTCAACAGACGCTGTTGTATCTCCCGGACTTGTACTCCATAAATAAGTATATGGCGCGGTACCACCGGAAGGATATACAGTTGCAGTACCAATATGACCGCCATTACAAATATTATCTGTTGTGCTGTCGGTTGCAGAAAGATTTGCGGCGTTACCGACAAGTATAGAACCTGAAACAGTACAACCCAAACTATCTGTAACCACTACTGAGTATATAGCAGAAGGAAGACTGTCCACTGTTGAAGTTATATCGAGATTAGGTGTATTCCATGCATACGTATATGGCGGAACAGCACCTGAAACTGTAACTGTAACAGTTCCGATATTTAAACCGCAGGCCGTCGGAGTTGACGTAAGCGTATCCGTAAACGCAGGTGGTTCATTTAATGTGATGGATATTGAATCAGAACTACATCCATTGCCATCAATGATGTGAACGGTATATGTTCCAGCGGTTAATCCTGAAACATTTTGTGTGGTGTCAGTATTCGGATTCCATACGTACGAGTAAGGCAAAACGCCTCCGGTATCGGTGAGGTTGATAGATCCGTTACTCTGACCGAAACAACTGATATTAAATCCACCCGTATACTGGGATAAAACAGGTACAATAGCGATCGAATCCGGTTGAAAGAGGTCGACAAGAAGTGTACCGATGCAACCATTCGTATCGGTTACAGTCGATGCGTATTCTCCTGCGGAAAGATTACAAATGGTATCGGTTGCCTGTTCATTCGACCACTGATAAGTATAACCAGGGGTTCCACCTGAAGCAACTACACTGATACAACCATTACTTCCTCCGTAGCAACTGATGTTATACCCGTTGAACAAAGTAACAGTAGGAACAATACTAATCGAAGTGGGCTGTGTAAGTGTAATTGAATCGGTAACAGAACATCCATTTGTGTCTGTTACTGTATATGCATAAGTTCCGGCCGACAAAGAAAACGCGGAATCAGTAGTACTTCCTCCATACGCCCAGGTGTAGGTATAAGAAGGTACACCGCCACTAGGGAATAACCGGATAGCACCATCAGAGAAACCGTTGCAACTGATGTTGTGTCCACCAATAAACTGACTCAGCGTATCAAGAATTGAAATCGGTGTAGGTTGAGTAAGTATATAGGCAAAATTCTGCGAGCAACCATTTGTATCTGTAATGGTCACGTTATACGATCCTGCGATCAATCCATTGTTATCTTCAGTTGTCGGACCGTTAGACCATAAAAAAGTATATGGCGCTGCTCCTCCGGATGTCGTTAAATCAATTGCCCCTGAGTTGCCGCCATTACAACGAATCTCAAAGCCATTGAAGGAAGTAACCACTGCATTCGGAGCGAGTGTATCAGGTTCAGTAAGTGTAACGCCAAATGTAGCAGTACATCCGTTTGCATCTGTCACATTCACAGAATAAGACCCTGCTCCCAATCCTGTAAGACTGGATAATGTATCAGCCGGATTTCCGGTTGACCATAAATATGAATACGGTTGTGTTCCTCCGGATAAATAGACATTGATGGTTCCATTTGTGGAGCCGTTGCACGAGACGTTGTTGCCACCGGGGTAAGTGGAGACGACTATACTGTCTGCGTTCAGAGGCAATGGAGCAAGGAGAGTATCATATCCATCCGCTGAACATCCGTTCGCATCCACAATATGAACACTGATTGGTCCGGCTGAAAGACCGCTTACAGTTTGCGTCGTATCAGATGTAGACCAGAAATAAGAATAAGCAGGTGTTCCTCCTGTCACAGAAACTGAATCACTTCCATTTGAATTTCCGGCACAGGTTATATTCACCCCTCCATTAAAGGTAACACTTGTGATAAGCGGTAATATGGTATCCGGTTGTGATAAATAAACCGATGCTGTATCCGTACAACCATTCAAATCTGTAACCGTCAGGAAATACGTTCCTACAGAAAGATGAATTAGGTTAGCAGTTGTTGCAGCGTTAGACCATAGGTATGTGTAAGGAGTTGTTCCACCGGTAACCAATGTATTAATTGCTCCTGAAGATTCACCATGACAACCGATGTTGTATCCACCGGCACTTGTCGGGCTTGCAACTACAGGATCGAGTGTATCCGGTTCTGTTAAAGTAACACTGTTTGTTGTAGCGCAACCATTTGTATCGGTTACAGTCACGTTATACGTTCCTGCGCCGATGCCCGATAAATCCTGGGTAGTAGCAGCATTCGACCATGCATACGTATAAGGAGCAGTTCCGCCTGTAACGCCAAGATCTACCGATCCGTTTGTTAAACCCTTACATGTAATATTGAAGCCACCCGGGTAAAGCGAGACACTTACAACAGAAGAAAGAAGTGAGTCCGGTTGAGTAAGTGTATCATACGCACTTCCTGTACATCCGTTTGCATCCGTTACCAAAACAGAAATAGGTCCGGCGCTTAAACCGGTTTCACTGGCAGTTGTATCACCTGAGGGTGTCCACAAATAATGATACGGTAATGTTCCA
>JAYVZS010000129.1:0-8604 GCA_043783155.1 Bacteroidota bacterium
ATCAGATCCCGATACGCTTCGCTACCGGGATCAATTCGACTTAATCGTTTCAGTGCACCGCCTGCGGCGGTTTCTAAAACGATAGTCTCATTGATTTAAGGGGTGTTAAAAGAATTCTCTAACCATCACGATTGTAACGAGGAATAGATTATTTTTGTTTAGTTATGACCAATCAGAATTTCGACCCGACCGATCAACAGCTGAACGCGGCTGAAAAAGAAATTGACAAAGTCCTTCGACCACAGGGCTTCGATGATTTTACCGGGCAGCACAGCATCGTCGACAACCTGAAAGTGTTTGTGGAAGCTGCACGGCAGCGTGACGAATCGCTTGATCATGTGTTGCTGCACGGACCTCCCGGACTTGGAAAAACAACACTCGCTTACATTCTTGCGAATGAACTTGGCGTCAACATCAGAACCACTTCAGGTCCTGTGCTGGACAAACCCGGCGATCTTGCAGGCCTTTTAAGTAATCTCGAACCCAATGACGTTTTGTTCATTGATGAAATTCACCGGCTCAGTCCTGTCGTGGAAGAATACCTGTACTCGGCGATGGAAGATTACAAGATTGACATCATGATTGAAAGCGGTGCGAACGCACGTACAGTTCAGATCAAGATCAACCCGTTTACCCTGATCGGCGCTACTACACGATCGGGATTGTTGACGGCTCCATTGCGCGCGCGATTCGGCATTACGTCGCGTCTCGAATACTACGATTCAAAGTTGTTGCAGAAAATTGTAAAACGTTCTTCTGAAATTTTACGCATTGAAATCCGTGATGATGCCGCTGTTGAAATCGCGCGCAGAAGCCGCGGCACTCCGCGTATCGCGAATGCATTGTTGAGAAGAGTTCGTGACTTCGCGCAGATCAAAGGGAATGGCACCATCGATCTTGAAATTTCTCACATCGCATTGAGCGCGTTGAATGTAGATGCACACGGATTGGATGAAATGGATAACAGGATTTTGTTTGCCATCATCGACAAGTTCAAAGGCGGACCGGTTGGCATCACGACTATTGCTACTGCTGTGAGTGAAGAACCGGGAACCATTGAAGAAGTATATGAACCTTTTTTAATCCAGGAAGGATATCTGAAGCGAACACCGCGCGGACGTGAAGCAACAGAACTTGCTTACAAACATCTCGGAAAAATTATTCCATCAAAAGGAGATTTGTTCGATCAATAGAATTTTGTCTTTTCTGCTTTATTTCTTATACGTTACAGGTTTCACGCAGAGGAACTGAGCATGTTTTGACCTCACCCAAACCCCTCTCCTAAGGGAGAGGGGTTTGGTGATTCGGGAAGTATCTTTCTCTCTGCGTGAAATATTTTAAAAGTCAAAATAATAATTCTCCAATGAAGTGCGAATGCCGAAGTAGAAAAACTGCGTGTGCAAATCCGTTAAACTGTTTTTAAAATTCCGGTCACTCACACCGGCTTCCACAACAAAATTCGTTTTAGGATTCAGAAGATAGGACAACCGGATATCGTTGTAAATTGTTGTTGTCACGATTCCCTGCAATACAAAATTGCCATAATCCATAGGATGAGTATCGTAACTCAGAAAAATATCATTCCCTGTATTTGAACCCTGATAATCCATTCCGCTCTGGCTGTGAATGTGTTTTATTTCCATGAAAAAATTCCGCCACCTGTAATTGATGAACGAAACGGACTCAATAAAATTCGCGCCCATCGGATGCGCCAGCGCCTGGTTGTATTGCGCGTAGTTCTGACCGGTTGTACGATGCTGGTACGTGTACGGTCTCACAAAATTAAATTCAGTTTGTACGTTCAGATTTTTCACGCCGAAAAGATGAAATGATTTATACCCCACCTGGACTGCCTGCTTGTTGGCCCACCAACCCCTTCCTTTCAAGACTTCATGCAGAAGAAATTCATCGAGTAACAATTGTCCGTACACAATATTTTTAGTGTTGATGCGGTATTTCATATTGAAGCCAAGCAATTCATTGTCGGGCGAGTCGATAGAATTTTCCACCGGCCTTAAAAACAGAACAGGATTCAGGTAGTTCAATTCAAAGCCGCGCGAAGGATCGTGTTTCCAGATGACAGCTTCAAACAAACCTGCGCTCAATCGTTCACGTTTGCCGATGTTCACATCGAGGTAATGAAACGTTGCATATTTTTTCGCGAAACCTACATCGAGATCATGAGCCACTTTCAGATCCTGCATCACAGCATAGATCACCGTGTACTTTAACCGCCAGAATGTTGAAGTGATTTTTAGAAAAGGATAATTGTAAGAGTTATCAGAAAGTAAAAGAGAACGGTAACCATCACCGATAAAATTTTTATCCGTCGCCAACTGAAAATCGAAATGCCTGTCGAGCGTGTAACCGATTCCGCCATACGACTGGCTGAAGTCAAATCCTTTTGTTCCAATGAATTTTGTTTTCCCTTGTCCGGGTACAACTGAATCGCGCAGGATGGCTGCGTTAATGTAATTTACATAATCGGCCTGGTTCTCATGAAAGCCGGTGTAGAAATAAAATTTATCCTTCACCGATCCCTGTATCAACAGTCCTTTTGTATTCACATACACATTGTTCTTCGCGACTATGTCGCGCCCGATCTGAAAATTAAAAACAGGATCAACAGAAAGCTTCAGATCATCGTTGTCGACATACAGCAAATGTTCTTTGCGAAGTTTTCTTCCAACCCATGTATTGTTAAACTTACTATCTTTTACAATGGGCGACTGAATTGAATCAAGCGGAAGAATGTTTTTGAGTTCAGTCACCGTAAAGGGTTTCATGGCTGAATGAAAATGCAATGAGTCCCCTTCATAAAAACTTTCGATGCGTGTATTCAGGTCGCGGTTAAGCGGGAAAAGATATTCCTGCGCAACAGCAGACTGAATAAATAGAAAAGAAAAAAGAATAAAGAATAAGGAATAAAAGAGAGGAGATTTTCTTTTCATCTGTGAACTAAAATATAGAGTGGAAAGATAACCAACTTTAATCATTGCAAGAATATCCGTTAATAAACATCCCCGCCGCAGAGCGGTCGGGGTATTTGTCGGGAATTATTTTTTTCTCGCTGCAAGCAGCGGGGAATTATACCCTAAGAAGCTGTCTAAATTTGATTTAAGCAAAATAATATGCTCGCTAATTCCTATAAATTTTCACAAATTTATTGATTTGTCATCTGTCTTTATCTGAGAAATCTTCGATATGTATTGTTTGGAAACCATTTTTAGACAGCTTCTAAGAGATTAAAAAAATCAAGGAGAAAATAACCTACTTGATTACTGCAAGCAATTTTATCGCAAGCAATTCATTGCCATTGTAAACTTTCACGTAATAAATTCCGGAAGAAAGATTTTCAAGATCAATGGATGTCAGTTTGTTTTTAATTGCGGAATAAGAACGAAGAATTCTTCCGTCTAAATCAACCAGATCAACACTCGGATTTTTAACATCGCCCGAAAAAACAAGTTTAGTAAAATCAGAGGCCGGATTAGGAAACAATTCTGCCCGATAATCTTCAGCTTTTTCTGGCAAAGAAGTAATTACAACTGGTGTGCATACTGACCGCGCCCAGCATCCGTATGAATCCACAATAATAACGGCATAACTTCCAGAAACATTAGCAATGAAAATTGGGCTTCCTGAACTGGAAACTTGCGAGTTCGTTATACAGTCAATCCATGTGTAATTGTAATACCCAGCAACTGCATTCATAGTATCATCATTTATCGTCAGGGTTGAATCAATATACAAATGATAAACGTGCAAGGTGACAATGCTGTCACAGCCAGTCACCGCGATCAGGGAATCAATGTAAGTACCTTGTTGAGAATACCAGTTTGAACCAAAATAGACAGAATCATTATCACAAAGTACTCTATTCCTGTTGATCAATTGCGGACAAGGCGCCTGAACCGTAACACACTCCGAAGATTGGCTGCAACCATTGTAAGAAGTTATCATACAATAATAGGATCCTCCATAAACCTGGTCACCAATAAAAAAATAATTTGTCGCCCCTGCTATCGGATCACTGGAAGCGCAATTATACCATTGATAAGAAGCAAAGTTGGAAGAAGCGGATATCAGATAATGATCCAGCAATAAATTAGTGTTTACATAGTCCAAATCAATTTGAACATTTATGATACTGTCGCAACCATACACATTTGTCTCATTAATCTGGTTCCCGTAAGATGGAAACCAATACCCGCCAATTTGAATGCTGTCACCAGGACAAAGTGTATGATGAATAAACCCTGTGTAGGAACTATCTGCTGAACACGAAAAAACTATATTACTCGTATCAGAACATCCCAATTGATCATTTAAAACCAGTGAGTACAATCCGGAATGCGTTGGATGAAACGGAGACACAAAATGATACGTACCGAAAGTCGCAGGAATAGCCATTTGGTTTAAATAGTCGTACCAGCAAAATGAAGTAGAAGTATCACCAAAGCCACTAAAAGTTGTAATATTCCCCGCCGACGCATAAATATAGCTAAACATACCATGATTTCTGACTATGTTGATTTGCAAACTGTCACAACCGTTTGCTCCGGTATAAAAAACAGGATAAGTTCCACTTTCTTTTCTCCAGATTCCATTAACATAGGCACTGTCGCCATCACAAAAGTCGTATCGTGTTGCATGATAAACAGGGGTACATATAATGGTTGCAGGTGATTCTCCACACTGGTATATTTCTTTCGTAACCGTATCCTGAACGAACACAACAACATGAAGTCGGGAAAGATTTACAGCGGTATCGGTAATTGAATAAGAAAAATTAATGGAATCGACGTGCCCGATTCCTGGTGCGCCGATATAAGTTCCATACGCATCAGCCAACATTTTCATGGAAGTATTTACAAAAAGACTTTCCTGGCTATTACCGATTGGAGCAGAAAATGCAATGGTATCTTCAAATATGGATACGTAAATTTTGCAATTCGCCATTGTTTGAAAATTAACTGCGGAAGTAACACTTGCTGTCACACTTGCGGTAAATCCATTCAATGTCAGTTGAGGATGAATATAAAATAACCCTGGAAGGTTGTAGAGACTATCAATTATCTCCTGCGTTACATTCCATGGACAGCCTGGAAATCCGGGCCAGAAATGAGCCGAATCAGTTGTCACCAATTTACCATTCATATAACTGGTAGGAATAGCCCAAACGCTATAGAAATTTTGTCTTCCCCAATAATCCTGATCATCCAATCCAAAACCATATCCGGAATGTTCATACTTAATGCTTGATGCTTTATTTGAATTGGCTGAAATAAGACTATCATATTGATGATTGTAAGCACCTGACCACATACACCAGGTTCCTTTAAATTCTTCAAACATTATTCTTCGGGCAGGCAAAACCGGTGCAACGTATATATGCTGAAGAAAATGATCATTGGATGTATCTCCATCTGCACCACCATTCAGATTATCTGCCCAACTATCAAGTTGATAAACACCGGTATTGGAAGGATTCCACATTGATGACATATTAAATGACTGAGCGGCGCCACAGGCAATGTTCAATCCTGAAAAACTCTCACTGAAAACAACTCCTCCGTTTATCTTGTAATTCAATCTAAGAGAATGAATCGTATCACTTCCCATGTTTCTGAACTCCGGGCGAACAGTAAAAGGAGCATCCGTTATTCTCTGATAATTTTGAAGCCCCGAATATAAAACAATACCATCATTATTAATTTCATTACCGGGAATAAATGCGTAGTAAACATTGTCTGAAGAATATTTATTACCCAGAGTATGCGATGTAATAAAAGGTGAACCAGGAGCCATGAATGCTGTAGCACTGTCTGTCTGAATTCCTAATGTAAGCGCCAGGTGAATATCAGTTCCTGTTAATTGCTCTACAAAATAAATATTGTTTGTATGCTCCTCTAAAACAATTGACCATGAAGTAATCCTGTAATATGAATTTGTAACAGTATCAGTATAATTACCAAACATAATCCAAAGCTGTTTACTTGGGACAGAAGTTTGATAATTTACCTGGTCAAAGCTATACCTTATATATGAATGATAGCTGTTGGAAAAAGTTGCATTTAATCCAAGAAGGCAAATTGATTTATCAGGTATTTGTGACTGTGGCAAGGTAGCATGCATGGCTGCAGGAGCTGTAGTCGCTAACGTATCAAAAGTTAATATTCCCGTTGAAGACACTTTGAAAGCAGTTTCCAATTGCCCGTTGAAATAAAAAGGGAAATTAATTTGTTGTATAGGATTCCAAACAGGTATTAGAGAAAAATTATTGCCGAAATTACTATAATCATCCTGAATCATCGTTCCACCCGGATTTCCATGTGCATCTAAATTTGGAATGCACCGATACTGGGATTTCGATGGAAGCGAAAGAGAAATAGCAATGAAGAAGAGTATTAATTTTTTCATTCGATTGCATTTGTTCTATCAAAGATAGAATTAATTATCGATGATCAAAATTGGTTTTCAAAATCTTAACCCGATTACTTAAAGAAAGTCCAGAAGCCAAACTTCCGGTAAATCGTCGCTATGCATAGCACATTCCACACAACCATTCCTGCGACCTGTGCAATGCACGCTCCCATAATTCCATAAGAAGGAATCAGAATGAAACAAAATACAACATTAAAAAGCGCAGCCACAACTGAAATGTTTCGTAGCAAGTGTTGACGGTCGGTCATGTTCAGAATTTGTGATGGCAAACCGGCGAAGACCACGAACAACTGTCCGAACAGAAGTATATACAAAGCATTTTCATGTCCGTTAAAATCTTTCCCGAATATTTTTAAAATAATTCCGGGAAAAGCCATCAGCAAAATAAAAATCGGTAACGCCGAAAGAAAAATAATACGGACAGCATTTCTGGCCAGTTGTTTCAGATCATTCATATTACCGGAAGAATAAGCGACTGCGAATTTCGGCATCATGCCGCTATTCACTGCCAGAATGGTAATGTTTGTAAAAACTGAAATCCGTACAAGCGCATTGTAAATTCCTACATCGGCTTCAGGAGCATGCGCCGCGAGAATCAACGTGCCGGCCCACGACATGATCAGTTGCATCAGCGTGGAAACAAAAATCGGTGAAGATGTTTTCAGTAAATCACCGGCGCTCAATTCAGATTTTACAGAATGTTTTGTGAATTCACTGTATCGTAAAAAAGAAAACAGGCTGAACATCGCGGCCAGCGTGATGCACACCAGCTGAATGTAAGCCGGAATGTGATTTCCCCTGTCAATAAAAATAAAAACAATCAGCAGGATGGTTGCCATCCCTGAAACTGATGTTGTCTGGTAAAAAGTATAACTGTTAATTTTTTTAAGTCCGCGGATGCATTCCGAGTTCACAAGAATCATGACCAGCGGCAATACAAAAAAAGAATTGTACCGAATTACTTTCTCAAGTTGCGCTTTGTGAAATATCTGTTCTGCGATGAAGTGTGAAAAGAAAAATAAGATCGCTGACAATACAATGCATAGCGGCACAATCACTTTCATCGCCTTCAGGAAAACTCCTTTGATAGCCGGATGATTTTTTTTTGAGGAGAAGTCGGCGATGTAACGCATGAGCGAAACATCAAAACCCATTTTGCCGATGATGACAGCAAAACTCAAAATCGCAAGACAGATAGCGACAATCCCAAATGCATCAGCACCATAATAACGGGTGGTGATAACGGTAGCAAGGAAGCCGGTGAGCACACCGATGAACCGGATCAGCAAAGAAGAAAAACTGCTTTTGACGGTATCCCGGAAATCATGATCCAGTCTGTATTTCCGAAGCGTACGACCGATCATAAAGTGAATTTAAAAAAACATTAAATTGTAAATGAATAGATTATCATTCATGAAACTTTAAATTCCGATCGGATGCCACGTGGTTTTGATCTCCTGCAAATCCATGATGCGATAAGGATTCTGTGTATCTTCATCCATCCAGTTATTTTTTGAATAAATGACTGCACGTTTTACATTCAATGAAGAATTGACCTGAACTTTTTTAATGTCTTCCATCTCATCACCGCAATACACACATGCATTCACATCCATGTGGCTGGAGAAATGAGTAAGCAACTCAGAACGGAAACCGGTGATGATATTGACGACTCCGCCGGGAACATCGGATGAATGAAGTACTTCACCAAAGGTAATTGCTGATAATGGTTTTTCTTTTGACGCAAGAATGATAACTGTATTTCCTCCCGCAATAGCCGGCGCAATCGTAGAAACCAAACCCACCAGTCCATATCCTTCTGAAGAAAGAATAGAAACAACTCCTGTCGGTTCAGGCACGGAAAAATTAAAATGCGATGACTCTACCGGATTCACGGAAGAAAAAATCTGTTGGTATTTATCACACCATCCTGCATAATACAACATGCGATCAACAGAGAGATTCATTTCCTGTTCCGCTTCCGCTTGTGACGAACCCTGTTGGATTAACTCAGAAACAAACTGGGCTTTTCTTCCTTCCAGCATTTCAGCGATGCGATACAAAATCTGTGATTTGTTAAACGCGCTCTTCGCAGACCAGCCCGCCTGCGCCTTTCGCGCTGCCACCACCGCTTCGCGAAAATCTTTTCTTGACCCG
>JAYVZS010000130.1:0-8534 GCA_043783155.1 Bacteroidota bacterium
CACATCCTGCCGCGTTTGTAATGTGCGTGATGTAAACTCCAGTTGTCGTTTGAGCAGATCCACCCGGCGGAGTATAACTCGCCCCATTGCAAATAGAAATATTGTTAGAGCCCGTTGAATTGAGAAGTAATTGGATTGAAGAAGTGTTTCCGCCTCCGGGGACTGGATTGTATACTGTTATATTATATATACCGGGTGCCGCAATATCAGATGAAAAAATTGTAGCAGTTATGCTGGTGTCATTTACAAAACTGGTAACCCTGTTTGATCCATTAAACCGAACAACAGATGAAGCATTAAAATTTGAACCGTTTACTGCAAGTATAAAAGTTCCCCCACCGGTACTGATACATCCTGGTGAAATGGTTGTTGAAGACGGGACCGGATTGTTTACTATGAATGAATTACTTGTACCTGTTTGCGAACTTCCTGTCTTAGTTGCAGTGACGGTAAATGTTCCTCCGGGTGAGATTGTAACACTTCTCGATGAAAGTATTCCCGCGACAAATGCCGGAGTTGTTCCGCTTCCTGAAGATAAAGTACCGGATGATGTGATGTCAGTTGTTCCTGTGAATAAGTTAACTCCCGTGTTACATGTGTTGTTTTCAGCATCCCTCGCAGTTACCATTATATTAAAGGATGTACCGGCAATTTGAGATGCGATGGATGCCCCTGAAGTATTTTGGACAAGAAAATTATTCAGAACTGCCGGATTAACGGTTAGTCCCGAACTCGATACTCCGGTCACAATTCCATCCGTAACAGTTATCGTTCTTGTTTCGGCTTTACTTAATGTTGTTGTTAGAGTGGTTGTTGATTGTCCGGTTGTAAAACTTACCGCAGTTGTATAGGTTGGTGCAGAGACCGCGGTTGAAGGACCGCTCCATGCAATCGTTTTCGCTCCTGTATATGTTGTCACCTGGTTATAGAACTGATCGCAGGCAGTAATCTTGGCAATAGTAAAACTTGTCCCTGAAATTTGATTTGTAATTGCACCGCTGTTTCCGCTTCCTGCCAGAGTAGTGGAGTCTGTAAAAGTTTGTCCGGGTAAGGAAACCACTAAACTGGAAGCTCCTATCGTTTGTACCATTGCTCCCAGGTTGGTACCGGCAGAGCATCCTAAAATGATTGCCGTTCCACCACTCGTAATATTTCCGTTGCCGGGAAGGTTGGCACCATCAGAAGCTTGTATCTGAACTCCTCCAACTGTCAGTGCATCGTGTTTGGTATTTGTTCCTACCGTAAATTGAATGGTGATTACAGACGTTGTTTTAGATAAAACACTTGCGCTGGTAATATCTCTTGCTGCAGTAAAAGTAGCGGTAACAGCGGCAGCCGTATTAAAAACCCAGCCGACAGGCGCTGTTAATGTTAATGTAACATTGGTTCCGATTGTCATATCGGTAGAAGTGCCTTCTGTTATTTTTATATTTCCCAACGTGGTGTATAAGGGCGATGTTGCGTTCGCTGCTTTATCGGTTATGATTGATCCGCCGGTCGCTGTTGTAATCGCAGCGGTTGCTTCTGCATTTTTATTGATCAGAACAAAGAGACAAACTAGAAGAAAAGATGAAAAATACTTTCTACTGGAAGTATCAGCAAAAGTATTTCGCAAAGAAAAAAGTTTCTTGTAAATTAATTTCATAAATTTCGAATAGGTACGTCAATATTTTTACACCGCCGGAAATAATTTTTATTTCCAATCGCAATTCATTATACAAAATTAACCTGTTCATGTTTTTTGTCTTTTGAATGATTCAAACACATGTAATGTTTTTTGTCTGCAAGGAGTTTTAATTTTAGTAATTCCTTTTATTATCGCACATTCCTGATTTTGCCTGCAGGGATTGAATATCGCTTTCATCCTGCGCCGGCAAAGGATTTCCACGAAAAATAATATCGAAATCAGGATGTGTAATAAGGGAGGAAAAATCTGTAAGAAATATTTCTTTATTCAGGATAGTCGGGGCGACTTGTCTAAAAGTTTAATTAAATCACTGACACATTGCTAGAGAAATTATTTTTTCAGGAATTTAATTTATATGATTATATACAGAGTACTTAAAAAATATTTTTCAAATTTCGTTTAAAGACAGGATTTTTAAAAATATTTTTCTGTATAATAAAAATACAATTCTTATTTTATTAAAATAGTGGTGCAAAAATTTCGACAGCATCACCGACTGGGACATTCCTGTTCAATTTTTTCGAATAAGAAGTTACGGAGGGGGATATGTTTTTTAAGCGTTCCCTTTTTAAGGATCCGTATTAATTTAAAGAGAAAGCAACGGCCGTTGCTTTCTTTTCAAACGATCTGGAATGATGACACCAGTTTCGAGTCTGGTTGTTTGGGCTCCAGGAAATCTGGTTAAAATCTTCTTTCAATTTTTTGAGCTGATTTGTCAATTGCAAGAAATTTATAATCCGTTATGTTTTGATCAGGAGCGATGATTTTTTTCGTTTTTTTTCTAAAACCTTACTAATTTTTCCTGTGCCTGCCTGTTTCTCACCGCCCCCTCTCTTTAGATTCTTAAAGGCCTTTATTCATACAGGTTCTGATCGGATTTCGGACGGAAATATATTCACGTATGATCATTTCGATTTTCAAGGACATAAATTCTGATTAAGTATTATAATGTATTGAAAAACAGTTTTTTAAATTACCCACTGCTTAGAAATGTCTGCTTGCTAAATCGGTCGTTTTATTACGGTTGAATACAATGAATACAATTACTAAAACAAAGAGAAGTCGTACGATGTTTTAATACTCAGGAAATAGCGCTGCTGGTTTTGCAACTCAAAAACCCTGAAACGGATCATCCCAAAAATAATATTTTAAAAGTACTTGTGGTTCACTATAATTAAACAAGTCGCTTGATAAGGAAGAACTGAATTAAATTTTAAACCTGAAAACCGATTCAAAACACCCTGCCAGTTGATATTTCCGTTTCATCCGTTTAGATAGAACATGTAAGAAAAGTGAAAGGAATTAAAATTATTAATAAAACAACATACGAAACCAATCGTAAAAAAATCAAAGCAATCAATACTTATAACGAAAACTAATACTTAATAAATCAATTAACAGACAACAAACCAAAATCAAATGAAAATGAAAATGAGTTTACAAAAAAAGTCATTCGTGATTTTTGCAGTGGCTTCTCTGTTGTTCATCAACAGATCAAGCGCACAGTTATCGGACCAGGAGTACGTGGCGGTAACGATGGACCTTCAAGGTATCCTTCAATTGAACATGACCACTGATCCGCAGGTAGATTTCGTGTTCAACACCATTCAGAAATACCAGGTGGGTATTACGAAGTATAATGCAACAAGATTAGAAGTTGAAGCTACTGTTCCTTGGGATCTTTATGCACAGCCAAGTTCGCAGAACTTTACTCAGCAGCTTGCTTACGGTGCGGGAACAAACGGTCAGGGAACTCTTCCTTCAGAAATTCTTGAGATGCAGGCCATCCAGGCGAACACGTCTGTAACAGGCCCTCCGCTTACATTCAACAGTTTCATCGGCTTGTCGAGTAATGGTGGAGCGAACACGGCGTCGCTTACTCCGACTGTAAACACGCAGTTTCTTGCAGGTGAATTCGGTCAGGGTGTAGCGAGTAGCTATGCTCCTGGAACTTCTACCGCAAGTCCGCTGACAAACAAATTTCTTGTTCACTACAGAATTAAACCGGGTGTTCCGGCTAACTTTCCTGATTTGACAACACAGTATCCTGTATTGGCCGGTACAACTTTCGGAGTTTTAACTCCTTATGCACAGCCGGGATTTTATGATCTTGAAGTTGTTTATACATTGACTGAAGATCTCTAGTAGATCATAGTTTAGAAACTAAAAAAGTAATCCCGACTGGTGGGATTACTTTTTTTTTGTATCGTCGGGAAATCCATCATCCTCATTCTGATCCGCAATTCCGAATGAGTCAGCAGGGAAGAGAAATGACAAACTCAGTTCCTTCTCCTTCTTTACTTTCAACACGAATTTCTCCACCATGGGTTTTAATAATATCATAGCTTAACGATAACCCTAATCCGGTTCCTTCTCCGGTCGGCTTGGTCGTAAAAAACGGGTTGAAAATTTTTTCTTTTACAGAATCAGGGATGCCGGTTCCATTGTCTCGAATCCGGATGATTAAATGGTTTGATTGCATCGCTGTAACAAGCGTAACTTTCGGTTGATATTCTTTTTCTGAATTTTTTATTCCACGCTCACGGGTCTTTTTATTTACAGCATAAAAAGCATTGTTGAATAGGTTCAGAAACACACGTGAAATATCCTGCGGCACCATCCGGATCTCCGGTAAATCAGGGGTCAGTTCTTTTTTCAGATCGCAGTTGAATTCAGGAATAGTTGCGCGCATCCCATGATACGCAAGATCAAAAAATTCTTCACATAATTGGTTGACATCAGTCAATCGTTTTTCTCCTTGTCCTGAACGACTGTGTTCAAGCATGTTCCTCACAATGCTGTCTGCACGTTTGCCATGATGATTTATTTTTTGTAGATTATTTTTCAGCATTTCTAAAAGTTCTTTCTTTTCGAGATCCGATTCTGATGATCCTATTTCATCAATCAGTTCAACACTGAGATCAGAAAAATTGGTCACGAAGTTCAACGGGTTTTTTATTTCATGAGCAATGCCTGCTGTGAGTTGTCCGAGCGATGCAAGTTTTTCCTGTTGGATCAACTGCTGATGAGTCTCCCGTAATTCAGCAGTTCGTAATTGTACTTCTTTTTCCAACTCTTCCTTCGTGTTTTCAAGCATCCGTTGTTTTTCCTGTTCCTGTTCAATACTCTTTTGCGATAATATTTTTATCTGGTCCACCTGCATAGCGAGATCTTTATTCACCCTCGCAAAGCTCCACGCCTGGTAAACCGACATCGAAAATGGAATGCTCAATATGGAAAGACCGAAGCAAACCAAAAGAATCTGGCCTTCAACTGTGCTGTCGTTTATATCTAAACTTTTTCCATTTTTAAAAACGGCAAGGAAGAAAATTGTCAATAGAAAAAATGCAAACAAAAGGATACCTGCTCCGATGATTCGGGCACCCTTAACATTTTTGAACATGGCAGCAATGATCATGATCACAGCTTCGAGTGCGACATAGAGAATCAAGAGAACAGTGGCAGTTGCGAACAGCTGGATTTCAAAAATTTTCATGATCATCGTGACCACCGAGAAAGCGATCATCAGATAGAACCGAATTCCTTTTTTATGATGAAACAACTCATTGATAAATCCCGAAAGTGATATTGACGCAACGCAAATAAGAGGATTCACAAAGAGTAGATTAATTAACTGAGTACGCGGACTGTGACTAAAAAAAGAAATAAAAGAAGTGAAAAACAAGGCGGCGAGACAAAACATAAAGATGCTGAAAAATAAATTTGATCGTGTGCTTCTATAATACAAATACATGAATAAATGAAGCATGCTGAGTGCGAGGAAAATACCGCAAATAAACATGATGATAAAAGTGACCACCACACTTCTCAGGTGTTCATGGTCGATAAGCTGTTCAGTTTCTCCGATGCTCATGGTAAATCCTGCCCATGCATTCCCGAAAGCATTTTTATTTCTGAGCGCTTCGAAATTAGCATATCGAACAGCAAACACATGTTTACCAGCCGATGGTATTACAAAGGTGAATGGCAATTCCTGAGGATCATAATAAACACTGCTGTCGTAGCCGTTTATTTTCCCGAATGATTTGATGAGTTTGCCGTCAAAATAAATTTCGGACGCTCCGATGTGATGCATCATCAACGCAAGCGGTCGGGCAGAAACGGTTGAATCTGTAATCAGGTGTAAACGAAACCACACGATCCCTTTAAATTCAGAAAATCGAATGGACGAGAAAGACTGAGAGGAATCAGTTTCTTTCCATTTACTGTCATCGTATGACGCATCCGACATATGAATGTCATCCTCTCCTGAATAAAGCCAGCACTCATCCAGGTAATAAGGAACATGGATAAGCGTGTCTTTCGAAATGAAAATATTTTTTGAAAAGGTTTTCTGCGAACAGAGAACTGCAAAGAAAAACAGGAATATAAATGATGAAATTTTTTTCACTCAGAATTTTTTAGACGCATTTCAAGAACAGCAGACGATTCATCCGTCCATCAGAATTTTTTAACCGACAGCAAAGGAAAAAAACTATTTCCATTTTCCAATTCCGGCAGTTGAGGTTGGTTTACTGGTTTTTATTCTTTTTCTTTGTTCGGGATGTGAAGTTGCGATAAATATTAATGTATGTTTGCGTCTGTCCTTATATTTTATGAAAAATAAATCGAAGAGTTTTTTCACTCTTTCATTTTGGAAAAACATCCGGTTGAATAAACTGGTACAATCTTCCTTTACCCGTTTTAGAAATATTTCACTTTCTCTTTTTTTTATTTTCACTTATTCTCATTGTGTTGCACAGGACGTTAATGTTGATAGCATGAAAGCCGTCATTGCATCTGCTAAGGAAGATACAGTCAAAATAAATACATTGATTAAATTGGCGAAGAGATATTTCGCAATTAATGACGGGCTACTTGCAGTAGCAACCGCTGACCAGGCAAAAGCACTTGCCGAGAAGAGCAATTTTTCAAGGGGGCTTGCTCATTCAATTAAATGGATTGGCAATGGTTATTACAAACAAGGAAAATACATAGAAGCATTCGAATACTGGAACAGGTCAATGGCCGTGTTCGATTCAATTCATGATAGTCTTGGTGTTGCCAACATACTTACCAATATGGCTGTTGTTTATAACAATCAAGGTCTTAATGAGAAGGCGCAAGATTGCAATTTGAAAGCGTTGAAAATTGCCGAGCAGAGTGGTGACAAGGAAAGGATGTCTTCTGCATACATCAACATAGGGGATATTTATGCGGATAAACAAAATCAATTCGATAAGGCGATTGAAAATTATAAGAGGGCATTGCCGTTGAGTGCGGAGCTTCATGATACGGATATGATCGCATCGGCCTATATCGGTATCGGTGAAGTTTACATAAAACTTAAGTTGCATGTGCCAGCCCTTTTTAATTTAAATAAGGCTCTTGAAGTCGTGAAAGGGAAAGAAGCTGAGCAATATGTATTAAACCTCATTGGAAAAGCATATACACTTAGAGGTGATTATAATTCTGCAATCAAGTACCATCTGCAGGCGATTGAATTATCAAAAAAACAGGAGTCAAAACTTGACATGACAAAAGAGTTGGTAGGTCTGGGAATTGCCTATGAAGGGAACAAGAATTTTAAGTCTGCAATAGATGCATTTAAACGGGCAGAAGAGATTGGTCTCGAAATAAAAGCCCAGATGGAATTGAGTTACACGTATGATGGGTTAGCAAAATCGTATTCTGGCGTTAATGATTTTACGAATGCTTTCAAGTACCAGACAATGCTTACCGTTATTCGTGACTCGATCTATAATGCTGAGGCAGAGAAGAAACTTGAAAGTAAGCAAATGGCCTATGAGCTCGATAAAACGCAAGGACAGCTTGATCTGAAAGAACTTGATTTGAAAAAACAAAGAGTAATCAAAAACATTACCATTGGAGGATTAAGTATTGTAATGATGTTTTTGGTTGTCGTCTTTTTTCAGAAGAAAAGAATTACAAAAGAAAAGAAGAGGAGTGATGAATTGTTGCTGAATATTCTTCCGGAAGAAACAGCTGAAGAGTTGAAAGCCACAGGAACTGCAAAAGCAAAAAGTTTTGATCTCGTTTCTGTTCTCTTCACCGACTTTAAAAACTTTACGCAGGCAAGCGAGAAACTCAGTCCGGAAGAACTGGTGCATGAAATCAATTTGTGTTACAGCGAGTTCGACCGGATTATTACCAAATTCGGAATCGAAAAAATTAAAACCATTGGCGATGCCTACATGTGCGCCGGTGGCTTGCCTGCATCTAATTTAACTCATCCCGTTGATGTGGTGAGAGCAGGATTGGAAATGCAGGAGTTCATTGCGAAGAACAAGAAAGAGCGTGAAGAAAAAGAGTTGCCATTTTTTGAACTTCGACTGGGTATTCATACCGGACCCGTTGTTGCCGGAATTGTCGGGATCAAGAAATTCGCTTACGACATCTGGGGTGATACTGTGAACACAGCTTCTCGTATGGAAAGCAGTGGAGAAATAGGAAAAGTAAATGTATCAGGAACTACGTACGAAATGATTAAAGATAAATTTGTCTGTACGCACCGTGGAAAAGTAAAAGCAAAAAACAAAGGTGAGATTGACATGTATTTTGTTGAGCGACCAATCTGAAAAAAAGATGACACGATTTCCTGTCCCTTCCGCGGGCCGGAGCGACCTGTTTAAAAAAAATAAGAGAAACGCAAATCCTGTTTTGTCTGCGAGACTGAATGATCAATTTGAAAAAGCATGATACAGATTCTTTATTTTGGTATACAGAGCATTAAATCAATGAGACTATCGTTTTAGAAACCGCCGCAGGCGGTGCACTGAAACGATTAAGTCGAATTGATCCCGTAGCGAAGCGTATCGGGATCTGA